>JACNIU010000236.1 GCA_014382905.1 Desulfobacterales bacterium | reverse complement strand
TCCACAAGAAGCAACTCTTGACATATTTGCGTTTGGCAAAAAAGCCATTGGGATTATTGACAGATTTCACCGAAGCGCTGCTAAAGGATGGCATAGTCAGGATTATCAACAGTCTTGACTGATTGTCTCTCGCAGAGTTCCCAGAAAAACACAGAGGGTTAAGGAATTATTTCTCAATATATCTGCGCTGCCATTTTGAGAAATCCACAGTTTAGCATTTTAAACTCTGAGGCTCTGAGTGCTCGAACGAACGAAGTGAGTGGGCGAGACATTTCTTTTCAGGAGGATGGCCATGGCCAGGGGAGACCAGTTAGGCAGGCAGTGGAAGATCATCCAGACCCTGATATCGTCCAGGCAGGGAAAATCAGCCGCTGAACTGGCTCAGGAACTGGAGTGCCACCCCCGTACACTTTACCGGGACCTGGAAGCGCTCCAGTTGGCAGGTTTTCCAATCTATACGGAACGATCGGAAGGGAAGAACCTCTGGTCTCTGCTGGATACGGTGAAACACCAGATCCCTGTCCCTTTCACCCTCACGGAACTCATGGCCCTCTATTTCGGCAGGGACATGCTCAAGGTCTTTAAAGATACGGTCTTTTACGATTCACTGGAGTCGCTCTTCCAGAAGGTCAAGACCACCCTTCCCCCGGAATCGATCAAATATCTGAAAAATGTCGAGCAGACCCTTCACCTTGGTATGAAACCGTACAAGGACTACGGCAAATTCAAAGAGATCTTAAACCGGGTAAACGACGCAGCCCTCAACCGCAAGTCGATCGAGATCGTCTATTACACCATGAGCCGGAAGAAGGAGACCCGGCGCCGGGTCGACCCCTACCGGATCTGGTTCTTCAATGGGACCTTTTACCTGATCGGTCTCTGTCATATGCGAAACGAGGTGAGGATATTCGCCCTGGACCGGATCAAGATGCTCCACCAGACAAAAGAGACCTTTGAGGTGCCCGAGGATTTCAATCTGGAGAAGTTCACGGGACCGAGTTTCGGCGTGTATCAGGGTGCGCCTGTACACATAAAGGTATGGTTTCATCCCGATGTAGCCGGTTACATCAAAGAGAAGATCTGGCATGAATCCCAAAAGATCCATCCGCAGGATGACGGCTCTATCATCTTTGAAGCTCAAGTTGCGGGGACCGACGAGATCCGGTTCTGGATTTTGACCTGGGGATCAAAGGCTGAGATTCTGGAACCGGACTCGCTGAGGCAGGACATCAGGGCAGAGGCGGAAAGGATGGCAAAACGATATGAAAGCCCTATTGTCGCCGAAGAAAGCCCGGCGTATAGCCGGACGAAAGATCATCCTCGGCGGCGCGGTTAATTTGTGCTGTATTCTATGAAGCAAAGGCTCTTGGTGTTAAAAGATCCTTCGATATCACATAGGCTCGATGGGTGCAAATGGAATGGATCGCGTCCTGGAGTGACCGTCGCAGTAGGACAAAGTAGGGCAAAGCATATTGATTGGAGCCAGACCGGCGCTTCTTACTGGCCAATATCAGAAATGAGGAGTGTGAATGTAACCCCAACCTAAAAGGCACAACTTCCGGTTACCATCAGGATATCACCAGGATTTAATAACATGAAAAACTGACGTATCTGCTATCTTTGACAGCCTTTCGTCGCCAAAATATCATTTGATATCAAGATGACACCGTGAATAGGGGATGTTGGCAACAAAGGTAACTGGGCAGGATTTTCGGGATTTTTCAGGATTCTTTGTTTGATAAGTCCGTAAAAAGTCAGGCGATGTAAGTAATTGCTTTAATTGAAAATATATACATTTTTTGCTTGCTTTTCGCTTTACATTTTGGTATAAAAAAGACCAGATGATCAACCAAAATGTAGGGGAAAAGCATGATACATAAACTCCTATGTCCCACGAAAAAAGTTGACTGAACGTCTCCAGCGTTGTATTTTTGTTTACGGAGGTTCATGTTATGGCTACACTCACTTTCGATACATTAGCGTATGCAAAAAAACTGAAAGCCGCCGGGTTCACTGAGGAACAGGCGGAAGTGCAGGCCCAGGCTTTCGCTGAGATCATCGAGGAGCGCCTGGCCACAAAGCAGGATTTGAAAGAGCTCGAATTAGCCATGCGACGAGATTTAGCCGCCGTCAAATCCGAGATCATCAAATGGGTTGCCGGGATGTTGGTTGCCCAAGCCGCCATAGTTGCCACACTGGTCAAGCTCTTGTAACCTCCCCGCTAACCAGCGGCGCTATCCGAACCCCCATCCCAATCCTTGGGATCCGCACACCCCTCAATGCCACGTGCAGGAGAACCCCTAATCCCTAACCCCTAAACCTGAATCCGTTTTCCTGCCTCAATTTCTTTCATCAGGGCTTTCTTCAGCTCGCCGAGGTAGCTGTCAACGTCCGCTTCGTCTGCAAGCCACGGCTTACTGAATGCAACACGAATCTTCTTGCCGGAGATATAGTCGATTTTGAGCGTGATATTCTTTGGGCTCGCTCCAATGAAAAAGGGAAAATATCCCCATAACTGCATCAAGTATCAAGTGCCTGACATTTAAAGGAGCGATGATTATGGAAAACAGACTCCTGGAAGAAGCATTGAAAATGCCGCCCAACGAGAGGGTAGCACTTGCGGAAATGATTTTGGCCAGTATCGATTATGAAGATGAAGAAATTCGAGAGGCCTGGATTGCAGAGGTTCAGGACCGAATGATCGTTGTTCGAGAAGGCATGCGCCATGCCCTTTGCGCTATGCGCTCTGCGCTCTGCGCTCAATCACCCGCATCGACTTCCACTTCCCCCCAAGGAAACGAAAGAAGAACATAAAACTGAGGACGATGACATAGGCTGAAAAATTGAGCCAGGAAGCCATGAGGCCGTATCCTAATACAACCACACACAGATAGGTAGGAACAACAAGGACGAGAGAGGTCGTGATCACGAGCATAAACATGACATAGCGCGTGTCCCCCGCCCCCTTTATGGCGGAGGAAAATATCAGGTTCATGGTATCAAAGATGGAGTAAACCGCAACAAACCGGAGAAGTATAACCGTAAGACTGTAGATCTCTGGAAAGCGCTCGGGGTCCGCCTTTGCCGCAAACGGTATAACAAAGATATCCGGAATGAGGACATAGGCTGCGGCGATAGTCGTCATATACATAAAGGCCATA
>JACNIU010000142.1 GCA_014382905.1 Desulfobacterales bacterium | reverse complement strand
CGCTGGCCCCCAAAAAATATATGCGGGCAGCTCCCAGTTCTCAGCGAGATGGGGGAAAGGGAATATTCGGCTTAAAAAGGACGAAGCATATCGCTTAGGGAAAATATATACGACTGGGATCACGCTAAGTAATTGATTATGCGATATCCTCATCCCAAAAATAAGTGTTTTTAGGCCCTATTTGGCAATTTAATATAGCCATCTTAATAAGTTAGCTTGGCTCGACCCCATCCTACTGTTGGTTGACCCCTTAACACGCTCGCAGGTAACCGTTCTCACCGGACAGACTCGCTTCCTTCATTGCCAGGTACTCGTCAAAGTCCATCATCACGTCGATGATGCCGTCCGGGGTGATTTCGACAACCCTGTTTGCCACGGTGGACACAAACTGATGGTCATAGGAGGCAAAGAGCACCACCTCCGGAAAAGCCATCAGAGCGTTATTCAAAGAGGTGATTGACTCAAGGTCGAGATGGTTGGTGGGCTCATCGAGAATGAGGGCGTTGGCGTCGGAGAGCATCATCTTGGAGAGCATGCAGCGCACCCGTTCGCCACCGGAGAGGACAGAGGCCTTTTTCATCGCCTCCTCTCCGGAAAAAAGCATTTTGCCCAGGAACCCCCGGACAAAACTCTCATTCTCCTTGGGAGGTGCAAACTGGCGCAGCCAGCCGATAAGATCAAGCTCCTCATTATTGAAATACGCATTATTCTCTTTCGGGAAATAGGCGTTGTTGATGGTCAACCCCCAGCGGAAGCTGCCTTTGTCCGGCGCAAGCTCCCCGGCCAGAATCTGGAACAGGGTGGTTTTTGCAAGGCTGTTAGCCCCGACAAAGGCGATCTTGTCGCCCTTGTTAACAGTGAGGGTGAGATCCTCAAACATGGAAACCCCGCCGATCTCTTTGGAAAGACCGTTGATCTCCAGGATGACGTCACCACAGGGCCGTTCCGGCTTGAAGACGATGTAGGGATATTTTCGGGAGGAAATCGGCATGTTCTCGATGGTGAGCTTCTCAAGCAGCTTCTTCCGTGAGGTGGCCTGCTTGGCCTTGGAGGCGTTGGAACTGAAGCGCTGGATGAATTCCTTGAGCTGCTCCGCCTTGGCTTTGGCCTTCTTGATCTCGGTCTTCTTCTGGCGGAAATGGAGCTGGCCGGCCTCATACCAGAAGTCATAGTTGCCGACATAGACCTGTATTTTGCCATAATCGATATCCGCCATATGAGTGCAGACCTGGTTCAGGAAATAGCGGTCATGGGAGACGATGATCACGGTGTTCTGGAAGCGGGAGAGAAAATTCTCCAACCAGGTGATGGTCTTCAGGTCGAGATGGTTGGTGGGCTCGTCCAAAAGCAGGATATCCGGGTTGCCGAACAGGGCCTGGGCCAGCAGCACCCGAACTTTGTCGCTGCCGTCAAGCTCTTTCATCTTTTTCTGACGCATCTCTTCCGGGATGCCGAGGCCGTTTAACAGCACAGCAGCCTCTGCCTCTGCCTCATAGCCGTTCATTTCACCGAACTTGGCTTCCAGCTCTCCGGAACGGATGCCGTCTTCCTCGGTAAAATCAGGCTTGGAATAGAGGGCCTCACGCTCGGCCATCACCTTGTAGAGCTTCTTATGGCCGATGATTACGGTATTGAAAACGGTGTGCTCGTCAAAGGCGAACTGGTCTTGGTTGAGCACCGCGATGCGCTGTCCCGGCCCCCTGATAATCTCGCCCCGATCAGGTTCAAGCTGACCTGCCAGGATCTTCAGAAAGGTGGATTTGCCGGCGCCGTTCGCCCCGATCAGGCCGTAGCAGTTGCCAGGAGTGAACTTGATATTGACGTCCTGGAAGATGACCCTCTTGCCATAGGAGAGAGCAACATTGGATGCGGTTATCATGGTCGTGTCCTCAAAATAAAAGCCACAAGGAGACTCCCCGTGGCATAGCGTATTTTCGGTTAGGAAAAGCAGGGTTTAAAGCGGTTAATCATCTTGAAGAAAATGGTTTTCCTTTTCCCCTGCAGGATTTTCCTGTTTCTCCAGCTTGCGCTGCTTTTTTTCCTCTTTCTTCTTTTTCTTTGCCAATTCTTTCTTGCGCTTTTCAAATGAATAGTTTGTTTTGGCCAAGACTCTCTCCTTATTCATGCTTCGTGTTCAACGTGAAAGACACTGCGGTCAAAAAAAGACCCCGCAGAGTGCGAGGCCTTTGCAATGATCGATATCAGTTCTTACTGTTGGACAACATTCTCTGCGGCCGGTCCTTTGGGGCCGTCGACAACATCGAAAGTCACCCGCGCGCCTTCCTGCAGGGATTTGAAGCCCTGGGCCTGAATTGCGGAATGATGCACAAAGACATCCTTGCCGCCATCCTGCTCAATAAAACCAAAACCTTTTGAATCGTTAAACCACTTTACTGTACCTTCAGCCATGTTATCCTACTCCTTTGTTCTGGGTTCCTTTGGGAACCACGTTGTTATAGAGCCGAGGGATCATTTGATACCTCGACTGGAAGCCTGGATGTCCAGACAAAACAGGTTATCGTTGCACAGGCTTGCTTATGCCAAAATTGAAGATGGTGTGACAGACGTTCCCGACATAAAGTTTCATACTGTTCCTCCGGTTTAAGTGATCAGCAGAAACTTCGTTGACAACGAACCATGTTTGGCAAACAACGAGGTTAACGAGGACAACCTGAAGGGAAATTCGCTTCTACTTAATGGATCATTGATAAATATAATCCATTTTGCAGATTATGCAATGAAATAAAAATGGACAGCCAAACCTGGAGCGTGGCAGTCGGGAAATCGCACTGGCCTTCTGGATGATTGCATACTCTATAGGGTGCCTCGTTCGGACCCTCTTGCGGGGTGCCGGACCATGCGTCTAGGGGTCTTTGCTTGACTCTTAATTGAAGACCCAATAGGATATCGCCATGTCGAGACCGTTAAGAATCCAATACCCTGACGCATGGTATCATTTGATGAACCGGGGGCGACGGCGCGAAGAGATCTATATAGATAAGGGTGATTACATCGCCTTTATTGAACTCTTGCAAGAGGTCTCCGACCCCGCCAAGTCCCTACGTCCCTCACCATACCGGAACGTAAGATGTTGCCTTCTGTATTCTTGAAGTACATCGGCACTTGGATTTATGTCTATTACGAGGCTCAATACTCAGCCT
>JACNIU010000361.1 GCA_014382905.1 Desulfobacterales bacterium | reverse complement strand
CACCCCAGGGTAGGGGCCCGCTTGGGCCCGGTTAGGAGATGGCCGCTGGCGGCGCCCGCGTTTCCATACCCATGATCATGGAATCGCTTCATGGTTGCCCGGGCACCGTTCTCCCCGAGGACCAGCCTGTCATACCCCTTGCGTGCTTTCTGGGAAAAACACATGGATGTCTCCACATTAAAGCGCCCGCCGGCAATAAGATCTCCCGGGAGTATCTCCTGTGGCAGGTAGTTCACCATGACCTCCTTGAGGAACCACGCCCTTCTCTCCGGGAGGGACCACGACCAGAAGTCTTGCTGGAGGTCGATCTTTCTTGCGGCCTGATGATAGCTTCCCCCCAGGGTCTGGAGGAGGGTGTATGTCTCTGGCACGATGTAGTAGGTCATCTCATTGAACTGCAGATCCCAGGGCGTCCCCGTGGTCCAGGCGGTAAACTCGTTGTTCCAGTTTCTTTCAGTCCCTCTGAAGTAGTAGTTTCTCAGCCACTCGATCCTGGGGGAGAGATCTTTTGGTTCCTTGATAGGATGCTCTATCTTTCTTGCTATGGCGATACTCATGGCACTTCCCCTTTAACCTGTAAAAACTCCCTGACCTTTTGGTCCTGTTCCGTCTCCTCTTGGCATTTTATCTACCTCCTCTTAGGGCTCGCGGACCTATAAATCCTTTGCCAGATTTTCCCATATATTTTTGACCGCCTCGCAACCTTCAGACCGGCTGTCAAATTCCACGATGGTTTTGCCTTGAACCATTGCCTTGGTGAAGGTAGGATCAAAGGGGACCCTCCCTATCACGCTTATATTTTTTTCTCTTGCAAAGGCCTCAATGGCCTCTCCCTGATCAGGGTTTAGATCAAATTTATTAACGCAAAGCATGGTTGGAACCTTGAAAAAAGCAGCTAACTGGGCTACACGCTCCATGTCATGCCTTCCCGAAACCGTAGGCTCTGACACGATGAGTACAGCCGCGGCCCCGCCGAGAGATGCGATGACCGGGCAACCTATCCCCGGAGGTCCGTCTGTAAGAAGCAAGTCCAGATTTTTTTCTTCCGCAAGCTTTTTCCCTTGCTGACGGATAAGGGTCACTAATTTTCCGGAATTTTCCTCTGCAATGCCTAACCTGGCATGGGCCATGGGGCCGAAACGGGTATCAGAAAGATACCACTCTCCGCAGGTATCCAGGGGGAAATCGATGGCCTCTTCAGGACAGAAATAACAACAGACACCACACCCCTCACATTCAATGGAATCCACAACAAAATCTTCACTAATTGCATTCCACCTGCACAAGTCCCGGCAAATGCCACATTCCGTGCACTTATCCTGATTAATGATCGCTGTATGCCCGGATTCAAAATCATGGCGTTCTTTGATCTCAGGGTTCATGATCAAATGAAGGTCTGCCGCGTCCACATCTGCATCACAAAGGACTTTATTTTCGGCCAATGAGGCAAACGCCGCAACAATACTGGTCTTTCCTGTCCCGCCTTTACCGCTTATGATGACAATCTCTTTCATTGAGCTGACTCCTTTTCACGCAGCGATTTTCTCAATACCATGATATAATTCCAAGAATCTTTCTTTCCACTCCGGCATTGCCTCCACGATCATCTCCCCCCTTGAATAAGCCTCTGCAATGCGTCGGTCAAAGGGAATTTCCATCAAAACCGGAATATCCTCCTTTTTCGCATATTTCTTCACCTGATCATCACCCATATCTGACCGGTTGATGACTAATCCGCACGGAATCTCTAACATCTTGACAGCACCGACGGCTAATTTGAGGTCATGCAGGCCAAAGGGGGTAGGTTCAGTAACTAATAAGACGAAATCTGCATCTTTCATGGAAGCGATCACAGGGCATGATGTGCCCGGAGGGGCATCAATGATGGTCAATGTGCCAGGCCGGGCATATCCTCGCACTTTTTTTATCAGAGGTGGGGACATGGCTTCGCCAACCCTCAATCTCCCATGGACAAATTCTATGCCATTTCTATGTCCCCTTTCAATAACGCCTAATTCCCGGCCTATTTCCGTTATGGCCTTTTCAGGGCAGACCTCCATACAGCCGCCACAACTGTGACAAAGTTCAAGAAATGGGAGGACGGTTTCGCCGATGACCACAATGGCCTTAAACTGGCATATCTCCCCGCATTTTCCGCACAGGTTGCATTTTTCCATATCCACCTCGGGCACCGGAGTAGTGATGGTCTCAACCTCTTCAATGGTAGGCTGAATAAAGAGATGCGAATTAGGTTCCTCCACATCACAGTCCAGAATCTGCACATCGGATCCGAAAGAAACGGCCAGATTCGTGGCCACAGTCGTTTTCCCTGTACCCCCTTTTCCGCTCGCTATACTGATAATCATTATTTACCCCTTTCCCCTGATTTAATGGTCACAGACATTTGCGCCCGACACCAGGGTATTAGAAAGGTACTGGTTTGCCAGGGACTCCGGGGGGTCCATCGGGGCGCCGATGATTACCTCAATCCCCCTTTCCCTCAAAAGCTCCTGCGCCCTTTCTCCCATTCCGCCCACAATGGCAACATCTACTCCCTGCTCATAAAGCCACCGGGGCAGCACTCCGGGCTCGTGGGCCGGGGGGGTACGCATTTGTGTTTCTGTTATCTTCCCGTTCTGAGTTTCTATAAATGCAAATTGATCACAGTGGCCAAAATGGGACGAGAGTTTTCCCCCGGATACAGGAACCACAAGCACTTTTGTATCTGCTGAACGTTTTTTTCTGGTTGAAAATTCCTTTTTGGGCTCAGGGACAGGCACTATCTTGGTTTTTGTCAGTTTCACAATTTCATCCACTATTTTGTTGAATTCCCGGGTGATCAAGAAACCGTCGTTTTCCAGAACTGCCATACTCCCCGTGTCGCCATTGGATACCACTTCAGGTTCAAGGGGCAGGGTTCCCAGAAGTCTCAGCCCCTCCTTTTTTGCGGTGAGCATCCCGCCGCGGGTCTTGAATATATCGATCATTTTTCCACAGTGAGGACAGGTAAGGCCGCTCATGTTCTCAACGAGGCCCAGGATTTCCATGTTGACCTGGCGGCAGAAGTTGATGGACTTTCGCACATCTGCCAGGGAGATCTCTTGGGGCGTTGTTACAATCAGGGCCTTTGCATCAGGTATGGTCTGGGCCACTGTCAGGGGCTC
>JACNIU010000076.1 GCA_014382905.1 Desulfobacterales bacterium | reverse complement strand
GCGAAGGAGAACGGGAACGGATTCAGACCATCATCAACCGAAATCTAATAAAAGAAAAATTTGTTCCGTTCCCTGAAGCGCATAGCCAAACGGATGATGAAACCCCTTCCTGTTCCGGGACAGATGAAGAATTCGGGAAATCACTAGCGGAGATTGTGGCAAAAGAGAAAGCCGATCACATCAAACAGCAGCGGCGGGCCATCCAAGCGCTGGGAAAAGAAAGGCTCAAGCAGCTCGTCCTTTGCATTTTCGAGGACATTCATGGCTGCGGGTATTCGGACGGGAAGGTAGCCAAGGATTTCGGTCTTTCAAAAGCAACCCTTAGCCGGTTTGCAGGCAGCCAATGGCATGAAAAGGAAACTTCTATCCCTGACCTGTGGCTGAACACTGCGCAGGTATTATCAGAGAACTCCACTTTTAAGGAAGTGGTCAAAGAAACCGGTTTTTGGAAACAGGTAAAAGCTACGCTTGAAAAAGGAACCCAGAGACGAGCGAAGGAACCGAGTCATGAATGATGACCTATATTTCTTGCATTTGATAGCTGATGCGCTTGAGCAGCCCGACCCAAAGGAAGCTCTTAAGGAGGCTTTTGAGAATATAAAAAACCTGGGGCGTCAATCGAAATTCAGGCAAGGATTCTCACAGTTCCAGAGGTTCATGAACGAGGTAGAAAGGAATTGGGAAAAACAGTCCGAAACCTCAGAGAGTATGGCAGACAAATTAGTTCGAGACCTTGCAATTCAAATTGCCACCGACCTGCTCGAAGATGATGAGAACGAAGCCAGATCCGCCCTGGATCTGATCACGTCAAGACCTGACTGGCAAGAGGAGCTTGAAAAACTACTCGCGGAAACAGTTAGGTCTGAAGCGCCGGACAGGATGCCTGAACTTATTGTTGAGAAGGAAGGGGAGCGAATCGGTTCCATCCCCTTTGAAAATCAACCAGCCTCCAAAACTATCAGAAATCTAAAGCCTGGCCGTTATGCCATCAAGCTGGACACCGGCCGTGTCCTCTGGCAGGACAGGCTCACAGAGAAGGATCTACTCTGGATCTACGCTTTTCCGGAACAGGATCTGGACCTGGCAGCCGATACAGGGGACGCGATGCCCAGAAGGACGCGGGAAATCAAACTTCTGGACGGTGAGGTGATCATCCGGGTCTTCCCGGAAATCGAAAGCGGCCGATTGGAACTGGAAATCAGGGGATAGGACTATGGCCAATGCAGCTCAAGACGCACTACCCAGTGGCCGAGCCAACACGGTCTTGGTTTTTGGCCATGGCGAGGATGCCACGGCAGTTGTCTCGGCCGTAGTTGTCAGGATCGTGGATCAGGCAACCGGAGAGCGAGTTCGCTTTTCTGGCGCGGCTGCTTTCGAGGATAAAACTATCAATCATATCAGAAGCGTGATTTTGCCCATGGTGGATCGAGTTTGCGAAATCCTGGGTTTGCCCAAAAAGAGCTTCGAGATATCTGTGGTCAATCTGGGCGCCGCCTCCATCATTGACGTTGGCCTGAGGATATCGGGTTATTCGGCGGACGTACCTATCGCGCTGGCCATGTTGTCCGCTTGCCTGGAAATGACCGTTCCCCAAGACATCGCTGTCAGCGGACATATTGCATCTGTCGATGGCGATATCCGCATGGTGAGGGGCATCCCTGCCAAGCTGGAAGCGGCGATCGAGGAGGACATCATCGGCATCTTCGTCCACCCAGCCATGGAAAAGGACGGTTCCCTGGAGTCTTTATCACCAAAGGAGAAAGAGCGTGTGGCAGGCGCCATCGGGAAGGCCAGGCGCCTTATCAGGACAGTTGCTGTCCACGATCTGGGCGAATTGGCGCCAAAGGTCTTTTCAGATGAGCAAGTAGTGTTGAGCAGTCTCAGGCTGGGGTTCTATCAAGCCACTATTCCGTTTACAGCCAAACAAACACCGATCGAAAGGACGGTACAATACCTGGCCGAAGACCATGAACATCGCTTCTGGAAAGCCCTGGAGCGTCAATTGCTCGAGGGTCGAAACGAGGACGCAAAAGGTCTGTTTCAGGTGTTCGCCCGGTTTTACATCCATACAAAGCGCTATCCCAAAGGCCTGGGTCATAAAATTTTGCAACTACTCCAATCCCTGCCTCCCGAGACCCGCAGGCTCAAGATCGTTTTTCCTTTGTTACCCATGTCGGAGTGCATTCAACTGAGCCAATTCGCCCAAGAATCCGATTATGAGGACGTGCCGCTGCTCTTCAGGGCTGTTTCCGGGCGGATGGCGACGCCATTGGGAAAGGGATCGGAAAAGAGCGGTTCGGGCAGCGACACGGAAGATGAAACCGGCGCAGAAAAGCTTCGCCTAATTCTATCCGAGATGGATGAAGAGGTCCTCACTCTGATCGGCCTTCCCATAGATTCGGCCCGTGCAGCCTATGTCATGGAATCGATTACAGTGAAATCCTACGATGCGTTCTTGGAAACCATAACTTCTTTCTATATCCATTTGATGCGCTATACCGGAAAAGTATCCGACCCGGTTGATCGGAACGTCTCGGGGAACGAGGCCATCGCGCTTCTGGAACGAGCTTTTTCAAGAGATGGAGGGTTCAATGAAGCGCTATCTGAGGCAAAGAATGGGACAAACGGCGGCCTGAGACTCGTTCTGGACGTAATGACGGCGCGATTCAAACGGGAAGAAAGGGAAAAACACGTTAACCTTGTACTAAAATTGGCGCTTGACCCTCTGGACTGGGAGGGCAAAGTTGCCCTGATGGGGGCGTTGCTAAAACATCTCGAGCCCCATCTCACTCCCAAAATAGTGTCCCAACCCCCTGAGCGGTATGCCGGACATTACGAGACCATTGTGAGGGGTTATGTCCAGTCCATGGATCAGGTGAAATCACTGTTACGTTCACTTTAAAGAGTAAGGAGGTATGTTATGTCTATCGACAGCCTGCTGGCCGAGCTTGATGAAAGGACCATGGCCCAGCGAATCGGCATCCCCCATGACGAAGCGAGGATGCGCTATCCCTTGCAGTCAAATACAGCTGGGAGTTTTGATGAATTCAGTTGGATAATCGGTGACTATTACAATACGCACTTTACCGCAGTTATATCTCATGGGGGGAAGCTTCCGACGTCAGAGGCTGCCAGCCGGGCCAAAGAGCTGTTAGAGAGAGGGTATCGCCGC
>JACNIU010000385.1 GCA_014382905.1 Desulfobacterales bacterium | reverse complement strand
AATGGATTTCATTGTTGTCTTTCTTATGATATGCGGCCTGATCTTTTTCACCGGCGGGGCAGTAGGAATACTCCGTTTTCCCGATTTCTACTCCCGCCTTCATCCGGCCGGCAAATTAGACACAGGGGGGAGCCTCCTCATTCTGGTAGCCCTGGCGCTCTTTAATCTCCATCATTTTTCTCTGAGTACGCTCCTGACAGGTTTCAAGATCATTCTGATCGTGGTGTTTATTTTTCTATCGAGTCCCACAGCCATACACGGAATTGTGGATGCCGGGGTACGCGCCGGGCTCGGTCCCTGGACCAAAGGCGAAAAAAGGAGATAATATATGATCTGGCAGTTAGACCTCGCGATCCTGACTTTGGTGGTTGTGGCTGCTATCGGAGCCATCACCATAAAGGATCTTCTCGGATCTGCCATACTGTTCGGCGCCTATAGCTTTATGATGTGCCTCCTCTGGTCCATTATGGGGGCAGTGGATGTTGCCTTTACAGAGGCATCCGTGGGGGCCGGGGTCAGCACTGTCTTTTTCGTAGCAGCGGTTTTTCGCACCACAAGGAGGACAAAGGATTGAGAATTTTGGGCATAATCGTAGTTATTTTGACCGGCGCCCTGTTTATTTATGCCATGGGCGACTTTCCTTCCTGGGCAGATCCCGCATCCCCTGCCCACAATCATGTCTCCCCCCAATACATAGAAAAGAGTCTGGAACAAACCTCAGTGCCCAATATTGTAACAGCCGTGTTAGCGGACTACCGGGGTTATGACACCATGTTTGAAACTACCGTTATCTTCGCGGCAGGTGTTGTTTGCTTTTTTCTTTTGCGAATCCCGAGAAAGGATGAGCCAACGGTTCGACGCTATCGTCATACGCTCACAGGAATAACAATTCGCGTCAAAGAGACCCGGAAAATCCCACCCGTTTTAGAGGAGTTTGAAAGGATTGATACCCTTTGGGCCCCTCATGACTTAATTATCAAGACCGCTTGCCGGATGCTTGTGCCCTTTCTACAGCTTTTTGGCCTCTATGTAATAGCCCACGGTCACCACAGCCCGGGCGGAGGATTCCAGGGCGGGGTTATCCTTGGGGCAAGTATGATCCTGTTAGCGATTTCCCATGACCTGAGAACGGCCATTGGTCGTATGAGCGAAAGAGTACACGCCATCCTCTGCCCGGTTGGGGTTTTTATTTATGCGGGTACCGGGGCCTTGTGTCTGGTCTTAGGGTTTAACTTTCTGGATTACGGGGCCCTTGCGAGTATCCTTCACGTTGACCCTGTTACTGCGAGATCGCATGGGATACTCATCGTGGAAATCGGAGTGGGGCTTGCAGTCATGGCTACCATGATATGGATCTATAACAACATCTCCTCTAAAGGGAAGTATGATGAAGGGTTATGAGCGGAGTTGATCTATGTCTGATCTCATTTCGTCCATTATAGACAGCTATAACTACTTGATATATATCACACTCATGATGATCGGTCTCTACGCCATGATTGCAAAGAAAAATCTGGTGAAGAAGATCGTCGGGATGAATATATTTCAAACCGCCATCATCCTTTTTTACGTCTCCATAGGCGCCAAAAAGGGTGCGACAATTCCGATTATCCAGCACGGGCATGGCGAAGGGGCGCATGGAATAACCCCCTCGGTAATAAAGGCCGCCGAATACATCAATCCGCTCCCTCACGTGCTGATGCTGACCGCTATTGTGGTGGCTGTTGCGACTCTCGGAGTCGCCTTGGCTTTGGCCATAAAGGTATATAACCGGTATGAAACCCTTGAAGAAGATGAAATCCTCGCACAGATAAGGGAACAATGAGCCAGCATTACCCCGCCCTTCTCGTAATTGTTCCACTCCTTTCAGCCCTCCTCATCAGTATCGTCGGATGGCTGAATAAGCGGCTCTGTTTTCCCATTGCTGTTGCAGCCCTGAGTGTGGCCACGTATTCCTCGGTGGGTCTCCTGTTCAGGGTCTTGGATGAGGATGTGATCCTTTACCATCTTGGGGGTTGGGCCCCACCGTGGGGAATCGCTTACAGTGTGGATCATCTGAGTGCGCTGGTTCTGGTGGTGGTCTCAGCGGTGGCCCTTCTCAACCTTATTGCCACGCAAAAGAGCATAGAGCAGGAATTTGCAGAAAAGATTGGCGCCTTTTACACCCTCTATGTCCTCTTAATTACCGGGCTTCTTGGTATTGTGGTTACAGGGGATGCGTTTAACCTGTATGTATTGTTAGAGATCACCGCCCTGACCGGCTACGGCCTGATCGCTATGGGCGAGGATCGTGCCCCTTTAGCCAGCCTGAATTACGTGTATATGGGCACCATTGGGGCCTGTTTCTATCTGTTGGGTATAGGGTACCTATACATTAGTACCGGTTCCCTGAACATGGCCGATATTTCTTCTATCCTGCCCGGTCTTTATGATTCCAATGTGGTTCTTGCTGCTTTTATTATCTGCATGGTTGGGGTCTGTCTCAAGATGGCCTTCTTTCCGTTACATGCATGGTTGCCAAACGCCTACACATACGCCCCGTCTGCTGTCAGCAGCCTGGTTGCCCCTTTGATGACCAAGGTTATGATCTATGTGATGATCCGCCTAATGCTTACGGTTTTTACCCCGGCATTCACCTTCTCCAAGCTGGCGCTGGGCAATTCCGTTGTCTGGCTTGCAGTAATCGCCATTTCTATGGGTGCAGTTCTGGCATTAGGGGCGCGGGATATGAAAAAGATGCTCAGCTACGTTATCATTGCGGAAGTGGGTTATATGGTGGGTGGCGCGTGGCTCGGAAACCGGGCAGGGATGACAGGGGCAATTCTCCATATTGCGAACGATGCGCTCATGACGCTTTGCGTCTTCCTGGCCGTCGGCAATATTGTGTATAAGGTAAGGGGGTACGCCTTTGAGGATCTTAAAGGGATGTTCCGGAAAATGCCCTACACCATGACAGGGCTTGTGGCAGGAGCCCTTTCCATGATCGGAGTCCCTCCCACATGCGGTTTTTTCAGTAAATGGTACTTGATTTCAGGTGGCATCCAGGCAGGCCAGTACGGGTTTGTGGCGGCCTTGGTTTTTAGCAGTCTCATAAACGCTATTCTTTTTTTCCGTATTATCGAAATCGGTTATTATGAGCCCTTTGGAGCTGATCACGGGCATCAATCGTCCCCGG
>JACNIU010000198.1 GCA_014382905.1 Desulfobacterales bacterium | reverse complement strand
ACTGTGTTTGCAAGGCCTCACTCCTCTGTGCCCTTGGAAGGGCATGCGGAATACCCTCAAGAGTCGGTTTCGCCGACGTCAAGAATCACTTGGCCACGAAACAACTCATTGAATTCTTGGGCTCAGATCTGTTTGTCTATCACGGTTTCGTAGAATTCCATCTGGAAGGTAAATGGGTCAAGGCCACTCCGGCCTTTAATAAGGAGTTGTGCGAAAAGCATCGGGTGGCCCCACTTGAATTCAATGGCCGCGTAGATTCCATATTCCATGCCTATAACCTGGAAAAGAAGCAATTTATGGAATATGTGGCAGATCACGGGACTTATGCGGATATCCCGGTAGATATTATTGTGGCCGCATGGAAAGAGGCCTACGGCAATGATCGCGTAAACGGATGGATCAAGGGGTTTGAGAAATCTGGAGGAAAATCAGGACGCGATTTTTACGGAGAAGAGATGGTGTAGGATTGTAGATTGCAGATCGTAGATTGAGGATGGGGGATCAAAGCTTACCAGATATGATGCCAGACTCGTTGGGACCTTTAAATGGCAGCCGCTTAATATTCATGAGCCCTGCCTTAGTCATCATCTCTTTAATCTGGCTCTCTGTGTAAGACCGGCCTTTATCGGTATTGACCAGCATATTCAACGAAAAAATGGCCGGAAAGAGAGGTCCGTCAGATGTGTCATTCAGGATAAAATCGTGGATCAGCATCAGCCCCCCGTCCTTTAAAGAGGAACCCGCCTTTTTTATGATCGTCTGACATTCATCAGGCCCTTCGCCGTGTAAAATGTGGGACAGCCATGCCACATCATAGGTCCCCTTGATGTCATCCTTCAGGTAGTCACATGGAACAAAATCAATCCTGCCTGACAGGCCAAACCCCGAAATAGTCTTTTCCGCAAATGGCTGAGTCGATGAAAGGTCTGATACCGTTGCCTTCAGATCGGGGTTTGCGAGACAGAAGTGGATGGCATAGGTGCCCGGCCCGCCCCCTAAATCAAGGAGGCTTCTTTTTCCAGACAAATCAACTTCACCCGCCAGATGAGGCGCAATCCCCATGGCCATATTGAACATCCCCATGAGGAAGCTCTCCCTCTCTTCGTCATCCAGAGCCCCCCTCTCACGAACCGGCTTACCCGACCTGACCGCCTGATCTAACCGCGACCATGCCTCTACCAGGTGGTGGTGATGCATCAGCATGTAACCGATATATTGAGGAGATCCCTTAACCAGGAGTGCCTTGCTCGCGGTCGTGTTAGCGTATCGGGAACCGGTCTTATCAATGAGCCCCATAGCCACAAGGGCGTTTAACAGAACAGAGACTCCCCTGACATCAAACCCAACGCTTTCAGCAATCTCTCCGGCGCTGATATCTCCGGCCTCAATTCTTGAAAAGAGATCCAGCTTGACGCCCGCATGCAGCGTACATGCATGCCAGTAGCTCCCGGATACCTCCAGAAGTTTTCCAGCATTCCAATCCGTCATCCTCATCATCCCTGACCCACTTTGGCTCTGACACAGGCCACCAGTGTCTCAAGCTCTTTCTCTTCCAGCTTTTTCAAGAAATCAAGCGGTGCATCTGTTCCCAGCACTTTTCGAAGAATCTTTATCAGCTCATCTTTTTTCATGGCAGTAGATTTCTCAAGAACCCAATTAGTTGTAATTATTCCTTATTCCCATAAATTGGACCGTATGCCGTCAATAAATATGCTTTCTTATAGTCCAGAACGAGCGGTTCGTCAACCGAAAGGTCTCTCTCACAACATTCCAAACCATGTCGATGAAGATCAAATAGTGACCAGCTCATATTTTCGGCTGCCAAGTCCTATTTGCTCGGCATAATCCAATTGAATGGTCCAGTCTATCTTAGGGTAAACACCCCTGAACTTATCCTCTCCCGGCCCCATGCATTTTGTTAGGCACGACCCTGAAATTCCGGCCTGTCGATTCACAAGATCCACCGAGGCCTGGTCAATGGCCACAGGATCTTTGGACGCTACAATCCCGATATCGTGGACAATGGGGGCATCGCTGTGGCCATAGCAATCACACGCCGGAGAAATATCAGTCAGAAAGTTCAGAAAAAAAACCTTTTCCTCCTTACCCTTCAAAACCGCCAATGTGTATTCTACCATCTTCTTCTGAAATAGTTGAATATCTGCGTTCCATTGGACGTCTATGGCGCCATTCGAGCAGATCAGTATGCATTCGCCGCAGCCCACACATTTCTCCGGATCAATCCCCGCCTTTTCTTCCCTGAGAGATATTGCCCGTTGCGCACAGTGATCGACACAATCCCCACAGCCAACACACTTTTTCTCTTTAACCTTGGGGGACAGATCGGAGTGTTGCTCGAGCTTCCCTTTTCTGGCCGCGCATCCCATCCCGATGTTCTTAATCGTTCCCCCGAAACCGGAAAGCTCATGTCCTTTGAAATGGGCCACGCTGATTAAAGCGTCGGCATCGACAATATCTTTTCCTATGTAGGCGGTCTTTATGTTCTGCTGATCAATCTTGACTCTTGAAAAAGAAGCCCCCCGGATGCCGTCTGCAATAATCAGGGGGGCGTTTACCACGGAATAGGCAAACCCGTTCTCGATGGCCGTCATTAGATGGGCAACGCTGTCTCCTCTTGTCCCGGCGTATAGTGTGTTTGCATCGGTCAAAAAAGGGGAGGCCTTTAACCCTTTTATCAGGTCCACGATCGGTCGAATAAGAAGTGGCCGTATAAAGGCGGTATTGCCCTTTTCACCAAAGTGCAATTTAATCGCCACCAGGTTCCGCTTTGCAATAATACCATTCAACCCCGCATTTTCCATGAGCCTCTTCATCTTGGCTGGAAGGCTCTCCTTTACAGAAGTTCTGAGGTCTGAGAAATACACTTTACTCTTGGCCATCTGAATTCTCCTTAACAGAAAAGATCAAATAGTTTGGTAGAAGCTTAGGGCTCTCCCTACGTCAAATCCTGTTTTTAGATCCAATCTTGATGGTCCCGTAAAAAGTCTCCAAGGCCGTCACTCCCGCGAAAGCGGGAGTCCAGAACTGGTTGATTTTACTGGATTCCCGCTTTCGCGGGAACGACGACAACGGGTGCTTTCCGACTTTTTACGAGTTTGTCAATCTTAGATATGTCAACACCCTCTGTCAAGGATGTACCGGTTTGGAATCCCAG
>JACNIU010000457.1 GCA_014382905.1 Desulfobacterales bacterium | reverse complement strand
TTTATGGGGGCGGCGCGGGAAAGCCGTTCCTGAAAATCCAGGAACGACTCAGACTGTCCCAGGGCCTCATCCCTTCCGGCAAGTGGTCCCGATCTGACAGTATGTCTTGTATCATTCGTTTCTTTTTTCATGGTCAAAAATTAACCAAATTGGCTATATTCACCATTATTTGGTGATTTATATCATATCAATCGATGGTATGTCAACCCTCTAACCCCTCGATACCTAAGGGATATCGCAAAAAACGGTCTAGTTGGCATGATTTCTGCTTCCCCATCGTATCAAACAAAAAAATGGAGGTCGCATTATGGGAATATTTACTCGATTTCGTGACATTATCAATTCAAATATCAACGCGATGCTGGACAAGGCCGAGGATCCTGAAAAACTGATAAAACTCATGATCCATGAAATGGAGGACACCCTGGTTGAAATCAAGGCTTCTTGCGCGGGTGTCATGGCCAACCGAAAAAAGGCTGAGCACCGGTTGGACCAGATCCAATCCAAGGTGAAATACTGGGGGAACAATGCGGAACTTGCAGTCAACAAAGACAGGGATGATCTTGCCCGTGAAGCCCTCATTGAAAAGCGCAGACTGACAGAGATGGAAACTCCCCTTGAAAAACAAATCATGGAACATAACAGTTTGATTGAGCAGTATCAGGAGGACATCCGGCAACTCGAGGACAGGCTCAGAATGGCTCGGGAAAAGCGACGGGGGCTGGTACAACGGCACCTTCGGGCAAAAGGAAAAAAACGGACCCAGGAAGAAATCCGTCGCATGGATAGTGCCGAAACCATATTCAAATTCGAGCAACTGGAAAACCGCATCGAACGAATGGAGGCCGAAGCGGATTTGGTTAATTTCGGAAAAGGTCCAGCCCTTGAAGGGGAATTTGAGAACCTTTTGGTTGACGATGAGATCGAAAAAGAGCTTCAAGACCTGAAATCCTCTTTACAGAAGGAAACTACCACGCCCGCGTGAGCCTCGAAGGGGTTCTTTGTTCTGTACGACCACCTGAATACCTCTTGAGAAAATACACGGGATCAGATAATGTAGATCGGTGTACACCCATTCATTAGGGCAAACAGGTGTAATCTAAGCCGTTTTCTTGACATCAAATGGAGTTGAATCAGCCATGCATGGAGCGTTGATGTTAGCCACCATCTTCGGGGGCACCATCCTGGTACTGGCAATTATCGGGAGCACGATTCTGATGGGAATCAAGATCCTGAAGGGAGGAGCCTCCCGCAGCGACCAGAAAATGCAATCCGATGAAGCCAAAGTAATTCAAGGAATCTACCAAGGCCTTTCACGAATGGAAAAACGGGTGGGAGCACTTGAAACCTTGATTTTCGACCATGAGAAAAAGGAAAAGGAATCATGAGAAAATTTAAAAATATATTTTACGGTGGGCTGTACCGTTCCAGAAACGGTGTCATATTGGGTGTCTGCAGAGGCATTGCCGAGTATTTTGATTTTTCTGTTTTTTGGGGCAGAATCATTGCCTTGGCATTACTCTTCATCAGCGGTTTCTGGCCCACCATGGCCCTTTATTTTATTGCAGGCCTGTTGATGAAACCTGAACCTGTCTTGCCCATCAGCGGGGAGGACGAACAGGAGTTTTATGACGGTTACATTCATTCTCGGAAAGGGGCGGTGGACCAACTCAAACGGAGATATGAGGCCCTGGAACGGCGTATTCAACATATGGAGCACTCGGTGACCAGGCGAGAATTTGATTGGGAGAACAGACTGAACAGCTAGGGCCTTCTTTTTCTAACGGCAGGGAGGGTCAAGGCGGGAAGGCATTATCCCTCACGAAATCTTATGCTTCGGGACTCCGTCTGTTTATATGATTTGTTTTCATAAACCGTTCCAATATCTCGTATGACTGAGCCCCCACGACGGTCCTCCCGTTCATCATAAAGGTTGGGACAGCCGTTACCCCCTTATCACGGGACCGGGCCCAGTCTGAATCAACAGATTTCCTCAAGGCCCTTGTCTCCAGCACCTCCCGGGCCTCTTCGCCGGGAAGGCCTACAGATATGGCCATCTCCACCAGGTTAGGCAGTTTCGCGATATTTATGCCATCCACAAAATAGGCATGAAAGGCCGCCATGTGAAACACATCTCCTTTGCCCTTCACCTCCGCCCATTTCCCAAGTTCCTGGGCCAACCGGCTATTGTACGTCATGGTTCTCTGACCCAAGGGTAATCCCTCAGCATCCGCCACCCGCCTGAGTCTGGCCATGATCTCGGGGATGTTTACCATACGTCCTTCAAAGAGCTTTTCAAGGGATAGCCCTTCTTCCGGTGTATTCGGGTGAAGGGGGAATGCAGTCCATTGAATTTCAATCTCATAGTTTTTCCGCAAGCGATCAACACGACCTGTGATGAAGTAGCACCAGGGTCAGACATAGTCGGAAAAAATCTCCAGTATTGCAGGTTCGGCCATATGCCTCCTCAGTGACCTTTGTTTGCATCAAGTGAATAGGGACTCCACCTTCTCAGGAGAGAAAGAGCGGAGAGACGCCACTATCTGCTTCTTTTGACAGTGAGCGTAAGGAATTTTTGCCGGTCTGTCAACGGGAATGATGATTTGGTCCTGGATTCGCCCTTGACACGGACCCGTTATGTCCTTATATTGCGCCGTTAACCGGCGAACTTGCCCACATTTTACCCACGTAACTTCATTATTTCGTTTGATAAATCCAGGCCCCCGTCAGGTGATATAAAAGGCAGGGCTTTTTTCTCCTAAAGGAAATACCCTATGTCATGGCACATCTTCATGCGGAGTTTGTTGTTTTGTATATTGTTAGTGTGTCTTACGCCCGCCTGGGCCTCCCAGAGCGTGGTGGTCGCTGATTTCTCTGCGGGTGTTGACAAGGATGGCGTCCCTCAGGGATGGCAGCTCAAGGAAAAGACAGGGAATGCGGATTTTGCCGTTGTCAGAGACGGTCTTGTAACCGCGCTTCGCCTGAGGAGCCAAGAGACCTCATTTGCGCTTCAGAGGGCGGTGGATGTAAATCCCCAGTTGTATCCGTTGATTTCCTGGAAATGGAAAGTAACCAAACTGCCCGAGGGGGGGGGATTGCAGAAATTCCAAGACCGATGACCAGGCAGCCCAGCTTTTCCTCGCATTTTCCAACGCACACGGTATCTCCTATATCTGGGACA
>JACNIU010000498.1:3109-3194 GCA_014382905.1 Desulfobacterales bacterium | reverse complement strand
TGTCGATGCCTGTTTTAGTGAAGATGTTCATTCGCAAATAGGGCACTCGATGGGCATCAGCCGCTATTGCAGGCTTTGCATGAAA
>JACNIU010000498.1:0-3083 GCA_014382905.1 Desulfobacterales bacterium | reverse complement strand
CGGGCCTTCCCGTCACTCCCGGACTTCCCGGCTTGTATCCTTCCTGTGCAACAACGCCATCGATAACGGTCAGGCGCGGGGTTAAAACGCTGTTCAGGTCCAGAATGGAATGCTCCAGTTCAAACTCCTCCTTACGTTGCCTGACGCCAATGCGGTGAGAAAGTTTTTTTGTGGAATCAGGAAGTGTCCCCTTCATGTTTTTTAGGCCCAGACTCACGACTGTTTGAAAGTGCGTCTTCATCACCGGAACACTTATGATAAAGTCGCTTTCCCAGGCCGTACGATGGACCCTTATATTTTCAAAAACCTTCCCGTTAGGCACCTCTACTTTGACTGACTTGTCCGAATCCATGTTGACCAGTTCGGCCCCTGCCCTTTCAAAGGGTTCCCTTACGCCCAAAAAATCAAAGATCTTTCCAGCGTTATACCCCACCACAGAGCTTTCCCCCACAAGCACTCTCTTGGCTCCTGCTTCCTTCGCCATTTCTATGAGGCTTAGAACCACCAGGGGATTTGTCGTTCCCCCGGTAGTAGAGGGCATATCAACTCCAAAATTTGGCTTGATCAGGACTGTATCCACTGCTTTTAGAGCCGGCCCCAATCCTCCAATCAAAGAAATGGCCTCTCGGGTGATCACTCTGGGGTCTTTTCCTCTGACAATGGAAACGACTGTTTGTTCACGGTTCATATCATTTTTCCCCAGCCGACAATAGGACCGGATAATCTCAAACCCGATATCCTGAGCGAAATCTTTTAGAACAGGATACTTCGGTTGCTCAAGACACCGCGTCCCGCTACGATCCGATTTATCTGGTTGGTCCCTTCAAAGATCTGGGGCAATTTGGCATCTCTCATGAGCTTTTCTACAACAGTACCTCTCATATAACCTGAACCTGCCAGAATCTGAACGGCATCGGTTGTAACTTTCATGGCCGCATCGGAAGCAAAGCATTTTGCTGTGGCGGCTTCTGTTGAACAACGCATGTTCTGATCCAACATCCATCCAGCCTGGAGATACATGGCCCTCGATGCCATGATTAGGGCATTCATATCAGCAAGCATAAAGTGTATCCCTTGAAAGTTGCCAATGGCTTGGCCGAACTGTTTCCTTTCCCTTGCCCAGGACACAGCCTCGTCAAAGGCCTTCTGCGCAATGGCCGTACAAACCGCCGAAACATTTACCCGTCCCCGGTCAAGGGCCATCATGGCCAGTTTAAAACCCTGACCCTCTTCTCCGATCAGATTCTCAGAGGTCAGCTTTACATCTTCAAACAAGACCTCGGTCACGTTTAGGGCCCGGTGCCCCATCTTGTCCTCGGTCCTGCCAACCGATATCCCCGGGGTGTCTCGGGGAATGGCAAAACAGCAAATTCCCTTGGTACCCAGACTTGTATCAAGGGTTGCGAACAAGCACAGCAGGTCTGCGTACCCCCCATTGGTAATGTAACATTTTGCGCCGTTGACCACATACCCGTCGCCCTGCTTTTCTGCCCTTGTTTTCATTGCACCGGCATCCGAGCCGGCTTCGGGCTCTGTCAGGCAAAAGCTGCCGCTGCGGTAACTCTTGGTCATCTGACCCAGGAATTTTCCCTTCTTTTCCTCTGTACCTCCCAGCAATATTGCGCCGGTTGAAAGGTGTGAAATACCGATCATTTGACCGACGGCACAGCAGTCGTAGTTTAAGGCCTCAGTGACGATGTAGTGGGTCACATAATCCATCCCGGACCCCCCGTACGTTACCGGAATATTCGTGTACATGAGACCCAATTCATGCGCCTTTTTTAAAATGGCCTCGGGATATGTCCCGTCCAGATCATATTCGAGGGCAATCGGTCTGATCTCCTTGGCGGAAAAATCTCTTGTCAAATCAAGCAAACGCTTCTGTTCATTGGTAAGACTGAAATCGATCATGTTGAATCTTCACCTCCTGTTTTAAAGGTTTTCAATCGAAACAAGGCCGTAACAATAAAATCAGATAAGTTCTCAATAATCTGGGGCCACACGGGACGAACAAGGGAACCGTGCCCCTGACCCCAGCCTACCTGGTAACAGATGAGTCTTCAAATTGTGGCAAATATGAGCGCAGAATTGACGCCGGAAGATGTTGCAATTCTAATCCGTGCAAGGGAGATAAGTAAAGGAGTTTGTCATATTTCTTGCTAAAGCTTTGCTCCGCAATACTTGCAGAACTCAGCATCGGGGTCGTGTCCTTCTGCGGAACAGTCCGGACATGACTTGGTGGTGATGGATGACCTGTGAGCACTTGCCAGTTCCACTGTCACGATCCCGGTGGGTACCGCAATAATGCCGTATCCAATGATCATTACAACAGAGGCGAGAAGTTTGCCCAGAACGGTATGCGGCGCCACGTCTCCGTATCCTACCGTTGTCATGGTGACGATGGCCCAATAGATGCTCTGGGGGATACTTGAGAACCCATGGACCTCACCCTCGATGAGATACATTAAAGCGCCTATAATAAGGACGAGTGTCAGCACTGTACCGACAAATATGAGAATCTTTCGGCTGCTTGCCCGAAGTGCCATATTAAGCACTCGGGCCTCACCCACGAAATGGGCGAGTTTCAAGACACGAAATATTCGCAGCAAACGCAGGGCCCTGATGACAATGAGTGAGTGTGTCCCGGGAATAAACAGGCTTAAATAGGTAGGGGCAATGGCCAGAAGATCAACGATTCCGTAGAAGCTAACGGCATATCGTATGGGTCTTCCCACACAGACCAGGCGCAGTACGTATTCGATGGTGAAGAGTCCGGTGATGATCCATTCAAAGGCGCGTAATGCACTGCCGTAATGTTCACGGATCCCGGCTACGCTTTCCAGCACCACTGCAACCACACTAAAAAGGATGCAGAAGAGAAGGACCACATCAAAGGCCTTCCCGCCGGGTGTATCGGCTTCGAAGATGATTTGGCGCAGTTTGCGACGTAGGTGGTGTGTATGGGGGCTTGGGTCAGCCATGGGTGACACCCTTGAGCAGCACTGTCACTTGAGAGAATTGCAGGACATAGTAAAGATCCGGGCCCAGAGGACCCGGCTTTGGTTATCCCCGGAGGGGATTTA
>JACNIU010000116.1 GCA_014382905.1 Desulfobacterales bacterium | reverse complement strand
ACGAATTCATCAGCGGAAAGCATGGGAAGGCCAAGATCAGGTATCCACTCCCCCAGCTTGAGTCAATTCTGAAGGAAACTTACGGGGTCATATTATATCAGGGACAGGTCATGAAGATCGCCCAAGTCCTGGCCAAATACACCTTGGCCGAAGCGGACGAACTCAGAAAGGCCATCGGAAAAAAGAAGCCCGAGGTGATGGCCAAACACAGGGCCCGTTTTGTGGAGGGAGCCATTGAAAACGGGGTGGTCAAGAAAAAGGCCGAGAAGCTCTTTATGCTTATAGAGAAATTTGGCGGTTACGGATTTAACAAATCTCATTCCGCTGCCTACGCGATGATCGCCTATCAAACCGCGTTTCTAAAGGCCCATTACCCGGTTCAGTTTATGGCCGCCCTTTTGACCCAGGATATGGGCAACCAGGACAAGACCATCAAAAACATCTCCGAATGTCGTGAAATGAGGATCGAGATCTTGCCCCCGGATATCAACGAAAGCCAGACAGAATTCTCGGTGGTGGGGGGGGGAATCCGCTTTGGTCTCGCCGCCGTAAAAAATGTGGGATTAAAGGCCATGGAATCACTCATTGAAGAGCGGGAGAAAAACGGGCCTTTTCGCGACCTGCTGGAGTTTTGCCAGAGGATAGAAGGATCCAAGATCAACCGCAGGGTTCTCGAAGGTCTGATCGAATGCGGTGCCCTTGATTTTACAGGCATTTACAGATCCCGACTCTTTGCCGGCCTAGATGATGCACTCAGGATCAGCGGTGTCAACCAAGATCCCAATCAACTGAATATGTTCGGGTCCCTGGATTCGGCAAACGGTGACGCTTGGGGCCTCTTTGAGTTCCCGGACATCGACGAGTGGGATGAAAATGACAAATTGAGAAGGGAAAAAGAAGCGCTCGGTTTTTACATTACAGGCCATCCCCTGGCAAAGTTCACCAATGAAATTCAGAAGTTGGGCACGTGTGCCGTGCAAGACCTTCCCGGGTTGAAGGACAGGAGCCAGGTAAAAATTGCCGGTGTGGTTGAAAGCCTAAAGATAAAACGAACCAAGAGAGGTGCCAAGATGGCAAACATAAATGTGGAAGACCTCTCAGGTTCTGTTATGGTGGTCGTATTCCCTGACCTTTTTAATCGAATCGCCCCGGTACTCAAGGGCGATGATCCTCTCCTGATCACCGGGACAGTGGAAACGGGCGACAACTCGGCCAAGATACTTGCCCAAGATATTGTCACCCTGGACTCCATTCGGCAAGAGACAATAAAGGCCATCGAACTCGCACTCGACCACGAAAGTGTATCAAGGCATCTTCTGGAGGATTTGCAGGATATCGTGTTCAGATATCCAGGAGGCTCCGCTCTCTACTTCAAGGTAGCTATGCCCGGGGGCAAGAACGTGATCATTTCCACCCACAATCGCTTCAACGTTCTTCCATCCCATGAACTCATATCAGAAATTGAAGCCAAGATCGGGAAAAACGTTCACCTTCTGTGACCGTTCACAACCCTTACTCCTTTTCATCTCGCCTTGCCTTTAACCAATAATCTTGCTAACATTTTACCCCATCAACAGAAATAACAATGAGAGGCCTTCCCATCCGAGACGGGGAAGTCTCCTCTTAATCTCCCAAAGCGGTACCGAACCTGAGGTAGAAAAGAGCCAAAATGTCAAACCCCGACCCAGCTTCCAGACACGACGTGATTGAAATAGACAACATTGCCAACCAGATACTTCAGAACTGCTGCATCTGCGATTCTCGCCATGCCGGCCTCTTTTCGGTCTGTGGTCTGGCGCTTCGACTGCGTGATCTTTATAAGTGGGAAAACAGATTGGACCCATGGATAGAAAAGGATTCCTCAGAGATCTTGGAATGGATTGGCAACAAGGAGGAGGAATGGGAAAGGGTGGAATCAGAAGACTTCATTGATATAACAATCCGCGGCACCAAATATGCCCCATTCAATGCCGCGGGCATTAACGAGGTCCTGGAGCCGCACGGTCTCTTCTATGGTGCCGGCTATGTCCATAGCCTGAAGCCCACCTTTTTTCTGGCCGCCCTGGAAGACAAGAGGGAGATAGACGGATTCCCTGTATATATCCTCGGCCGTGAGATGGCCCGCGACCTGCTGACCCTGCCGGCCCTGTCTCAAGATGGTTTCATCGTCATCCGGAAGGAATCTGCAAGGCTTTTCTTGTGGAACCAGACATTTTTTCTCAAGAAATCGAGGCGAGAGGCCCTCGGATTTGCCTTGGAGAACAGCGGAGTCAATGGACAGGGATCAGAGGAGTTGCGTCAAAATCTTGCAAGGATCTCTGAAAACGAAATTGGGACCTACATATACCATGAACTGGGGGGAATCAGGGACCCCATTTTCGATCGTCAGATATGGCGAGAAATTATCGCCACCTTTCCTCACACGCCCATTGAACTCCTCGCACGGACCGTTAAGGACCTTCTTGCCGACACAAATGAATACGGTACGCTTCCATACATTGCAAGAAAACGCAAAACAGCCTCACTGGGATTTTATGTGGCTTTTCTGGATGGGTTGCGAAAAGAGCTGTCCCTTGACCTGACTGAAGCCTTTGGGCAGTTTACGCAGACACGCGATTGGCAGGTTATCGAACAATCTGTTACCAGCTGCTTCAAGACCGCCAAATATTACGCCGATGCAATCTGCAGTATCTACCAAAGCGGAAAAGAAAAAAATGATACGAAATGGACAGAAAGAGAGATGGAAAAGCGTCTCTTAGCGCCCCTGGGAATTAACAGGGGTTGATTCCCAGGCCCTAAGAGAGCGTGTTGCCGCTAGAGCCCCAGATCTTCATTGATCAATACGATCTTCACTCTCCCCTTGGGAAAGCTTTTCTCGGTAATGGTCCAGGTGTTACAAATCCGCTGCGGGCTTTTGCACTCCTCACAATAGGAGGTCTTTGCACACGGCGTCTTCATACCCAGCCGCGCGGCATTGATGGGGGCCACATACTCCTTGATTCGTGCCATGGCCTCCTCCAGGTCTGGCACCACCTTGTTTCGCCCTGCCATAATGACGACAGATTTGGGACCAAAGGTGATACCCCCGATCCGATTCCCGATCATATCAAGATTGACAAGCTGGCCGGATTCTGTGACGGCGTTTGTCCCCGTAATAAAAAGATCCACAAGGAGCGCCTGTCTTCGTAGCTCCGCCTTCT
>JACNIU010000154.1 GCA_014382905.1 Desulfobacterales bacterium | reverse complement strand
GCCATGTTCGGGACGCCCGCCTCATGCAACTTTGTGCAACGCAAATTCACAAATGAACCCGAGTTTAGCCTGTTACCGAGTACTGTAATATGACATCCAATCCTTAGTCAATCCAATCTTATAAAGCGGCATAACTTGACCATGACCGGTATATATTCTTGACTCGGGCATTTTTCGAGTATAGGTTTCGCAGTGTTGCTGACTACGGCCGGATTTCGGCTGATCTGATATGAAGGTATGATGCATACGATTGTCAAAACATAAGGAGAAGCTTATGGAAGATCAGATCGTTTTTGGTGATAGGATGATACCGGTTAAGCTCCCGGACAATGTTCAGAGTGCCCCGCCAGGGCTCTCTACTACCCTTCCTCCTGTGGATAATCCTGAGGAGACGATCCTCAGGGCACTTCAAAGGCCCTTAGGTCGGCCCCCTCTCCGTGAGATAGTCAAGCCGAATTGGAGAGTGACCATTGCCTTTGATGACCCCACTGTCCCTTGTTTTGCGCCTATCTGGGAACCCGCATTAAAGCTTGTTATGGAGGAGCTTGAAAGAGGCGGTGTAAAGAAATCTCAAATAACGCTCCTCTGTGCCAATGCACTCCATAGGAAATTCACGCGCCGGGAGTTGGCCAAGATCATCGGGAAGGACTTGGTTAAGGATTTTGGCTATCGGCTTGTATGTCACGACGCCGAAGACTTTGAGAACCTGACATATTTAGGGACCAGCGAATCCGGTTATGACGTAGAGATCAACAAACTGGTCACCGATTCTGATCTTACCGTTTATATAAACACGGTGGTGTGGCGCGGATTCAATGGTGGATGGAAATCTATCTGTGTGGGACTGGCTTCCTACCGGTGTATCAGATGGCATCACACTCCGGACAGCATGTCAATGTCCATGGAGAAGAACGTCATGCACGAAATATTGAACGAAATGGGGGCCCTTGTCGAAGAAAAAGTAGGAAAAGAAAGGATCTTCAAGATTGAAACCGTCCTGGCCAACCCCCTCCAGGTCCATAAGGTGTGGAGTGGCGGCATAAATGAAACACGAAAGGCAGCCTTAGACCTCATGAAGTCTCACCTTCAGCCCAGACGTGAAATCCTGGAGGAAAAAGCAGACATCGTTCTCTATGGGATACCGAACTGGAGTCCCTATGCATCCTTCTCAGTTATGAACCCCATGCTCACCCTCATTTCGACCGGTTTGGGTTACTTTGGAGGGGTCATAGAGGCCATGGGAAAACCGGGATGCTCGGTCATACTGGCAAGCCCTTGCCCGGATCAGTGGAACCATACACACCACCCGACACATCGGGAGATCTGGGACCGCATCCTCCCCACGTACCGGGACCCCTACGAAATCATCGATCTTTTTGAAGAAGATTTTTCCCATCGGCCCGAATACATCTACAAATACCGCCACTGTTATGGGTTTCACCCCATGCATGGGATCATGACCACCTATCCTCTGAAAAGACTCCGCCATGCATCCAAGGTCTTTGTCGCGGGTGCTGAGCGTCCGTCGCTGATAAAGCACCTTGGATTTGAACCGACCGGGACAGTTGAAGAAGCTATTGAAAAGGCGCGAGACATCCACGGAAAAGATGCGTCGATAACATTCGTCAAATACCCGATGCTCACATTTAGACAATGAGTATTTTCGTGTTACCAAAGGGCCGCAGGGATGTAGCACGTGGAAGTGGCGTATCCGCAAGTTGTAGGAGTCACTCCTGCTGTTTTGCTCTGAAACGTCCTATTTCAATAAAGGGGTCGTCCTCATGCACGACCTGAATGACTCCGCAGGAGCCCTGAAGGCCTGGGAGGGACTTTTGAAGATAAACCCCATGGCAAAGGCACCCAACGGTCAACTGGTCATGGAATTGGTGGAAAAGCTGAAGCAAAGCAGCAAAGGATCCTGACCCGACGGGGTAAAGGAAGATGGCATGACGAAAGAATTCACAACCGCCCAAGACAAGGAAGCCCGCATCAGAAACATAAAAAGGCGCCTGGGAAAGAAACTGCTCATTCTGACCCACCACTATCAGAGAAAAGAGATTGTGGATCTGGGTGACTACCGCGGTGATTCCTTTGGACTTTCCCAAAAGGCGGCCCGGGACCGAAAGGCCCAACACATTGTCTTTTGCGGGGTCCATTTCATGGCCGAAAGCGCCGCGATTCTGGCACAGCCCCATCAGAGTGTCCAGATCCCTGACCTGGAGGCTGGTTGCTGGATGGCCAACATGGCCCACATGGAGAGTGTCGAAAAGGCATGGGACGAGATCACGTCCCTCTCGGGCGAGGGCTCCCTGGTGCCCATTGTGTACATGAACTCCGACGCCGCTCTGAAGGCCTTTTGCGGTCGCCACGGTGGGGCGGTATGCACCTCCTCCAATGCGCCGTCGGCCTTTCAATGGGGGTTCGCGCAACGCGAAAAGGTCTTTTTTTTCCCGGACCAGCACCTGGGACGGAATACGGCAAATCGGCTTAGTATTTCACCGGACCTCACGGTGGTCTGGGACCCTGAAAAACCCCTGGGCGACAACACGCCGGAAGCAGTAAAGAGAGCCAAGCTCATCCTGTGGAATGGTTTCTGCCTCGTGCATACCCGTTTCCAGGAGGAAGACATCCTGAATATGAGGAAACGTTTTCCAGGAGCCAAGATCGTCGTCCACCCCGAATGCACCCAGGAAGTGGTGGCCCTTGCGGATGCGGTAGGTTCCACAAGCTTTATCGTCAAATTCGTTCGGGAAGCCCCACCGGGAAGCACGGTCATTGTAGGGACAGAGATCAACCTCATCAACCGGCTCGCTTTAGAAAACCCCGATAAGAAAATCTTTGAACTGCATTATTCCCTCTGCCCCAATATGTTCAAAATCGACCTGGACGCGCTCCTTTCAACCCTTGAGGAAATCGGCCGGCGCAACCTGGTGACCGTTCCCGACGGGATAAAGGCCGATGCCCGTTTGGCTATGGATCGTATGCTTTCCCTCACACCCTAAAGAATTGACGCAGAGCCGATTTCCTTTACACCCGCCAATGAGGTGAGGTGACAAAAACTCGCTTTTTCCTGTCCCCAAAAATAATTAAGCACAGATCATTTTTTCCAAAAAAAGTTCTTCGGTTATGACCGTATCTGTCAAACAGATGCCTTCATGGCTCAAAAACGGGCTGAAGGGTGATCCGTCTCATCACCCTCAGTCA
>JACNIU010000213.1 GCA_014382905.1 Desulfobacterales bacterium | reverse complement strand
GCACAAGGGGAATTTCTCTATAGTCCTTCCCATAAAAAGCAAGGTCTTATCAAAAGATGCTGGGGCGATATCCTTCCAGCTCTTTCAGGTAGTCGGCGGGAATCACTCCGGAAGGCAGCATCTTTTTCATGGTGTCAAGGCACTGGCATTGCTGACTACGGCCCGGGCCGGAAAGGATATGCTGAAGTTCAGGGTTTTCCACATGCTCGTTCAGCATCTGGGCCAGGGTTTTTTTGCGTATGCCCCACATCTTGGGATACTGCAAGGGGAAAATAATCTTGATGAATTTTCCTTTCTTTTTGTTCAAAGTATCCACCTCTTCGGAGACCGCAGTCATTTCTTCCACAAACGACCGGATCCCCTCCGCTTCATCGGGGAAGTGTTTCCTCAGCATAGCCACGTAGGCCTGCGGATTTCTCTGGGGAACCGAGATGTCCAATTTCGGGGTTTTTAAGCGGTAGATTTCGGGAAGCTCCACCAGTTTCAGCTGCTCCAAAACACCCAGCTCTTCCAGGCATCGGGATATGGCATTATTGTGAATGGAGGTGCCGTGAAGGGAAACCTCAAAGGTGAATTTGCCCCCTGCCCGGTCAAAGGAAGTGGCATAGCCCCCGGGAATATCGTGTTGTTCCAGGATAGTTACGGGAAAGCCGCTTCTCGCAAGGTAGGCGCCACAACAGAGTCCTCCCAGGCCGGCCCCGATGACGACAACGGGATAGTCCTCTTTTGGTTTCAGCTTCGATGCGTAGGCGGAGATCCGACTCCAGTCCAAGGCCAGGGTTGCAGCGGTCATGGCGGAGATGGAAAGAAAGGAACGTCTGGAAATTTTTGGATGGTGCATTATGAGCCTCCTTTCATGGTTAACCGGGAATTCCCTGAGGGGTGCGGGTTTCCTGGTCGATGGTTTATTCAAGAAATCTTTTTCAATGGACGAATGCTTGAAATTCTAAAACATGGGACGTCTTCCTGCAAAGAGCAAGCGACGAAACCCCGAAAAGAGGGAGTGAAATGGATGCGGGGGGTAACCAATCGATTTTTGATATAAAGAATCTTCAACAGGTTTTATTTCCGTACCAAACACTCGACAAAATTGTCGAGACTGGTCGCTCTTTGTCGAACCCTCTGTACGGGCCACACAATATAACATACTGATATATTTATGATAATTTTTATGGCATGGGCCTTGCTTTCATAACTGGAAAACACGGCCGGTAACGACTGGATGAGGGGATAGGGACTGTTCTGGTTTACATTTTACCAAGGTTTTATGGGAAACAACAGCCGCCTGACAGCGGCAACAAATGAAAGGAGAAAGATGGTTACGGGAAAAAAAATAGCGGTTTTGGCAGGTTTGGGTCTGGCAGCGCTTATAGGGATCAATCAAGGTGCAGGCTGGGCAGGGATTCCGGTTGAAGGCGACCGGGATTCCCGAAAGGCGGGAATCATAGAGGTTTGTGATCAGATGCCAATCGTCCTTGCCCGCGGAGGAAACAGGGGCGGTGGCGGCGGGAATGGATCGGGAGGAGGTGATAATTCGGGCAGCGGAAACAGATACGGCGCGCAGGATGGGAGCGGATCTGCGCCAAGGCCACAGGATGGAACAGGGTATGGCGCAGGCTCCGGCTCAGGCTCAGGTTCCGGATCCGGCTCAGGTTCAGGATCTGGAAACTGTGATGGAACCGGCCCAAAAGGTGGAAAAGGGAGCAATAATCAGACAAATTAGGAGTTAATGGCACCATTTATTTAAACCTTCAAAACAAGTAAAAGGAGAAAAAATCATGAAAAAATCTTTAGCGGGCAGTGTGATCGTATTGTTGGTATTCTTTTTGAGTGTAGGACTGGGCCTTGCCGGAAACGGGAAAGGCGGCGCCGGGGACGGAACCGGTCCCATCCATGATATTTACGCCGGAACGCCTTTTGAGTTTACGGGCGACGTGGTGGAATGCCTGGGCGATGGAATGCTGATTTCGACGGCTGATGGAAACGTCGCCATTTACGGGATCGGTCCCGTGCGTTACTGGGATTCATTAGATGTGATTCGGCCGGTCGCGGGCGATACCGTAACCGTGGCAGGGTATGAAGTGGATTATAATGGGGATTTACGAAATATCGCAGTGGCTGTAACGATCGGTGGTGTGACGGTTCCCTTACGTGACCCTGATACAGGCGCTCCCCTGTGGCGGCAAGGTGGACAGAGATAGTATCAACGACAATCCCATGCCACAGCACTTCTGATTTGAAGCAACAGGAAAGGCTCCTCCCAAGGAGCCTTTCCTTTTTCCGGTACAGTGTGTATATTAGGCAGCATGAAAAAGATCTCTGCAATCCGGGAACGGCCTGCCCCGCACAGGCCGCACCACCGCTTCCTTTCAGGTATCGGGCTCGCGGCCTTTTTCTGTTTCTTTATGATGGTTTCCCCTTCCGAAGCCGTGGACCTGTCGGCTGAACTGACAGCGGGGTACGATTCCAATCCGGCCCTTGCTGATCCGTCCGATGGCTCGGGATTTTCCGTCTATGGCCTTGGGGCATCGCACTCCTTCGGTCTGTCCCAGGATCTGGCCCTGCATCTATCCGCGGAAGGACGGTACCAGGACTACTGGAGCGTGGGAGACAACTACCGCCTGCAGGCAGGGACAGCACTTTCTTACGTCATGGCAGACGGAAGGTTTCTGCCCTCTCTGATTGGAGAAGTGGCCGCATACCGTGACGCGCTCATAGAAGCCGACGAGCGCAACGAGGCCATGGCCGGCGTTGCAGCGGACTGGATTCTCTCCAATAGACTGACGTTGGGCTTTGAGCAGACATTCCGATGGCTCAGCTATCTGAACTGGGCAAAGCCCTTCTCCGGCAAAGGGCAGGGGAGAAACGGGGATAATGGCGGAGGAGGAGGAAAAAATTCTTCCGCGGCAACCCGGTCTGAGTGGGTATGGGCTGGGCCTCCGTCGGATCAAGGGAAAGGGAAAGGTGAGCTCAACAAGTTCTATCCCCCTCGGGACAATCGCCTGATGGTGACGGGCGTTGATCTCGATATCTTTATCCTGCCCACCCTGACCGGCCGGGTGTACGGGGCATATGGAAACCTGAATTCTTCTCTGGATATGGAATCTTTCAGAGAGATTCAGGCCGGGGCAGCCCTATCCTGGGCCCCGGCGGAGCTATGGCTGGTGGGGGTGGAAGCAACGTGGTATCGGACGCAATACTACAGCGTGCCGGACAATATCACCAGTGTCAGACGCATCAACTATAGTTGGTGGGCCGGGTTGCAGGTCAGCAGGTTTTGGGGGCATATCGAATTTTTCGGGCAGGCTGGGTGGAAGTCCGGAGACGCCCCCCTCGATTATGAATCATATACCCAGACGGTAATTCAATGCGGGCTATCCTATTCTTTCTGATTTTAGCCGCGGCAAACGGCCTTTTTTCTCCTGTGTCGGCAGAGGATCTTTTTGCAGGCCGCGTCCTCTCCGTGGACCGGGAGACGGGAAAGCTTACCGTGGAGATCATGGATGACGGGAAAACCATGGACGTGATCATCCCCTCGGAACTTCTGCCGAAATCCCTGCTGCCCGGCAATGTGATCAGGGTATGGGGGGAAATAAACCAGGAGACAGGGGCGCTGGACGTCACGAACATGCAGGCCCTGGGACAGACGGGGTATGGGCAGGACCAAACAGGGGTGAGACGGCGTATCGGAAAGAGCAGCGGGCAATACGGCGGCCGGGGAGGCAGCAAGGGTCGTGGAAGATAGAAAACGCAAATTCCCCCTCTGGGTGGCCAATCTGTTTGTGTTTGCCTTCCTGTTCTGCGCCGTCATGGCCTATTTTCTCTGGCAGGTCCAGCAGGCCAGGAAGGATTTTCTGGAACATGTCCGGGAACATGCGGTCCTGGTGGCGGAGGTAGTCCAACTCAGTGCCCGTGGAAGTGTCCTTTCCAAAAGGGCTGCAGAGGACATTCTGGAGGCCTTTCTGGGAAACACGGCCCGTTTTGTGGACTATCTGGATAAGGTGGAGCCCTTTAACCAGGAAGAGCTGGCCGCCTTTTCCAAAGAGGCTGGACTGGTAGGGATAAGCATACAAAGGGTGGGGGAAAAAATTGTAGAGGGTCCGACCGGATGGCTGGGAAGACCTCCCTCAGGCTGCATGCCGGCCTCCAAACTCGAACACGATCCGGTGGAACATCTCTACCTCTTCTCGTTAGCGAAAGAGGCGGGTCCGGGGTGCGTAACCGTTGGGATCACGGACACCCAGATCCGGATCATGCAGGAGCACCTGGGTCTGGAGAATGTGATCAGGACCATTGCAGGAATTCCCCGTGTGAGTTATGTGGAACTGAAAACACCCTCTGCGGACCGAAAAGGGTTTCAAGGAGAGCCTGCCGTAACCTTTATAGACAAAGGCGATCTCAGGGTTGCCGAAGCCCGTTTGCCCATGGAGGGGAAAGAACTTACGGTGGCACTGGATGCGGGGTATCTTCATCTGGCTATCGGACGTTTGTGGCGCGATTTCTTTCTTTTCAGCGCAGCGCTTGCATCCCTGGGGGTTATTCTTTCTCTGCTCCTTCACCGTTACCAGAGCGCACACCTGATGCAGGTCAAGCAGTTTGAAAGGCAGATCTCTTCCGAGCGGGAAAACGCCTCGTTAGGCCGGGCTGCAGCAGCGATTGCCCACGAAATCCGGAACCCCTTGAATGCCCTGGGGATGGGTCTTCAAAGGCTCCGGATGGAGGGGGAAGAAAGTCCGGACGACCACCGGCATCTGGTCGATCTGATGCTGGATTCCGTCAAACGCGCCAATGCCAGTGTGGAGGGCCTGTTGAGATATGCGCGTCCCCAAAGGGCTTCAAAAAGGGCCATGCGCCTCGATCTGCTGGCGGAAGATATGCTCGATCTCTACACGGCCCATGCCCGGGAGTTAGGCATTAACGTGTCGCGGCGGATCACTTTCCAAGAATCGATGTTAGGTGATCCCGATCTTCTGGGGCAGGTAGCGGAAAACCTCCTGAAAAATGCCATTGAGGCACAGCCCGAGGGCGGTTCTATCCGACTGACGGTGGAAAAGGAAGGTGAGGATGCCTGTTTCAGAGTCAGAAACGCCGGGTTTGACTTGAAACCGGAAGAAGCGGATTGTATTTTTGATCCCTATTTTACTACCAAGGCGGACGGAACCGGTCTGGGACTGACCATCTCCCGAAGAATCGTGGAGGCCCACGGGGGGCATATGGAGGTCAGTGTCCCGGAAACGGGAATGGTGGAAATTTCGGTCTGCCTTCCCGCACCCGGGTCCGCGAAAAGGCCGGCGAGAACGAGAGAACCGTCAACTGGCAACCGGTAACCGGAAACTGGAAACAAGGTTTCACACGAGGTCGTCCCATGAAAATTCTGGTTGTAGATGATGATCCGACCCAGAGGGAGCTTTTGAAGGGTTTTCTTGACAAACAGGGCTACCAGACTTTGGCGGCCCGGGACGGTCCGGAAGCCCTGAAGCTCTTTGAACGGGAACCGGTCCATCTGATTCTGTTAGACCACCGAATGCCCGGGCTCAGAGGGGATGAGGTGCTGGAAAAAATGAAGGCCATAAATCCCGAGGCACGGGTTATCATGATTACAGCGTTCGGGGATGTGGACATGGCAGTGACGGCCCTAAAGCTGGGCGCCTCTGAGTTCCTGGAAAAACCGGTGGATCTTTCTGTTCTGCTGAAAAAGATTCGGCAGATGGAAGACCTGGTGGCGGTAGATGAAGATGTGGCGGTGGTGGAAGCGGCCATGGAAGAAGTCCCCCTCCCCTTGAAGATCATGGCGGAAAGCCGGGCCATGAAAGAGGTCCTTTCTCTGGTACGGCGGGTAGCCCAAAGTCAGTGGCCGGTTCTTGTGGCGGGCGAAACCGGGACAGGAAAACAACTGGTGGCACATCTCATTCACCTTTTAAGTCCCAGAGGCGACGCGCCGTTTATTGTGGTAAACTGCGCGGCAATCCCCGAAAACCTCTTTGAAAGCGAGCTGTTTGGACACGTGAAGGGCGCCTTCACCGGGGCCACGAACAACCGGAAAGGCCGGTTTGAACTGGCTCATGGGGGCTCGTTGATGCTGGACGAGATCGGTGAGATGCCGCTCTCCCTTCAGCCCAAACTTCTAAGGGCCGTTCAGGAAGGGAAAATCAGCCGCGTCGGCAGCGAAGAGGAGAACGATGTGGACGTCCGTCTGATCGCCGCCACCAACCGCAACCTCAAAAAAATGGTCGATGAAGGGCAGTTCAGGGAAGACCTGTTCTATCGGATCAGGGTTCTTGAGATCGAGGTCCCTCCTCTGCGGCACCGTCGTCAGGAGATATCCGCATTCTTAGACTTTTTTCTGGATCGTTATGCCGCTACCCCCTTGCATTTCACCCCCGAGGCAGTGGATATGCTCATAAAGTACCCGTTTCCCGGGAATGTGAGAGAACTGGAGCACATTGTACAACGAACCGTCACTCTAACAAGGGGGCGCTCCATTAAACCGGGAGACCTCCCTCAAGAGATTCGTCATTTTCAGACTGCCACCGAAGGTTCCCTTGCTGAGAGACTGGAAGCAGTGGAGCAGGAAATGATCCTCTCGGCCCTGGAAAAGAGCGATTGGGTCCAGACCAGGGCAGCGGAGCGCCTTGGCATAAGTGAACGGGTACTCAGGTACAAGATGAAAAAAGGAGACGTCAGAAAGGAAGGCTGAGGTGCTTTGACCAGGAAAGCGGGGGTCGACTGAGCTGTATGGCCCATGATAAGTTGCTCAAAAAACCCAAGGCGGTGTTGGACCTCGCGGCCAGGCAGGTTTTTGTTCTAATGATCGTGCCTGAATCACGACTCGGCGTGACTCAGGCATAGAATTTGCTTTAAACCTCCAACGCTGACAATCCTAACGCTTTCCGCTTTCCTTCAATATGCCTGCGAATGAGAAGGGCCGCTTTTTCAGGGTCCGGCTCCACGGCAAAGGTGGCGCCTACCACGTCGTTGAGACCTTCCGTCAGGAGGGTCACCACATTCAGGCTGCCGGTAATGGGCGGCATGGGGCCGAGGACCGTATAGACACCGGAGGCCACAAAATAGGCGCCGATGGTGACCGCTTTTTCCGAATACCATTCCGGTGCCGCACCGGCCAGGGGCAAATCACTGATATCCACGTTGAGTGCGTCCGCCAGGGCCGAAGCCAGAACCAGGATACGCACGTTGTCCACGCAGCTTCCCAGATGAAGGACAGGTGGGATTCCAAGGGAACCGCACACCTCTTTTAACCCGGGTCCGGCCATGTTAATGGCCTCGGGAACCTTGAAACCGGCCTTGGCATTGGCTACCGACACGCAGCCCGTATCCACCACCAGTATATCATTTTCAATGAGCCGTTTGGTCAGGGTGACATGTCCGTGGTCATGCTTGATTTTGGGGTTGTTGCATCCCACAATGCCCACGGCCCCCCGGATTTTCCCGGCTTTGATGGCCTCGATAAGCGGCTCCGGCGTACCGCCCAGCGCGCCTACAATCGTTTCCACGGAGAATCCGCCGATGGCGGGGACCGGTTCCACGGGAATATAGACGTTGCCCCTTCTAACAAAGTTTTCAACGGCTTCCTTCACCAGCTCCACGGCCAATTTCCGGGCGTTATCCGGATGGAACTCACGGTGTTCCATCCCCGGGAATCGGGCCTTGTCGCTCGTGCTGATCATCTTTGTGTGGTAGCAGGCGGCTACCTTCCCCAGGGAGGGCATGATGCACTGGTAGTCCACCAGCATCATTTCCACCGCGCCGGTGGAAAGAATCAGCTCGGTCATCAGGTGATTTCCAGCCATGGGAACCCCGTGCCTCATGAGCAGCTCGTTGCCGGTACAGCAGACGCCCACCAGGTTGATCCCCTTGGCGCCCTTTGCTTCAGCCTGGGCAATCATTTCGGGGGATTCACACGCCTTCAGGATCATTTCTGAAACCACCGGATTATGTCCATGAACAATAATATTGACCTGATCCTCCTTCAATACCCCCGCATTCACCATGGTGGGTCTTGGAGTGGGTATCCCGAACAGAATGTCCGATACTTCCGAGGCAATCATGGAACCTCCCCAGCCATCCGACAGGGCATTTCGCAATGCCTGCAGCAGGAGGCTCACCCAGCCATTATCCACGCCCATATGGGTCCGGTGCATCATTTCAGAGGTTTCCCGATCGATACCACGGGGGCTGATGCCGATCTTTTGCCAGAGTTCCCGTCGCTTTTTTGGGGCCCTTTTGAGCAGGGTAATCTGCTCCTGGCGCATACCGTAATCTTCCATCATGGCCCAGGCCAATTCACCGGCCAGGGGCAATACGTCTTTCCCCTCAGGGTCGATTCCGTATTCCACGGCCACTCGCCTCAGTTTTCCTTCATCTCGGATAGAATAGCCCGGCGCGGTACCCTTGGCTACACCGGCCAACACTTCCACCAGATCCCGGCCGTGATCGGAATGGGATGAGGCTCCCGCCGCAATCATTCTGCACAGGTTCCGGGCAACGATAATATCCGCATCGGCGCCACAGACTCCCTGCTGAGGACCTTCCCCAAACGGATCCACCCGGCACGGTCCCATGGCGCAGATCCTGCAGCTCAACCCCATATCGCAATACCCACACTGGGGCTGCTGCGCCTGATGACGATCCCATACGGTTTCCACCTGATCCTTTTCCGCTTTCTTCAACAGCTTCTGCCCATCCTCGGTGATGGTCAATTCCTCATATGCTTTGCTCATGATTTTCTCCTTGTCATGATGATCCGAATCACAGGGACAATTGAGCCCTTTTGGCATTGGTTAACAGGGCAAAAGAAGGCGACAGGGGAGCATCCGCTCTTCCTTGAGAAACGGTCGCCGCCACCTCATGGGTTTTTCGCTTCATGGCTTCGGACATTTCCTCAAACGTGAGGGCCCCTGATTTACAGACCTCCACGCAGGCAGGGATCAGCCCTTCCGCCTGCCGCTGATCGCAGTTATCGCATTTGACTGCAACGGTTTTCCCCGGAGGCGCGACACTGTCTTCGTGAAATCGGATGACCCCGTACGGACAGGCCATGGCGCAGGATGCACAGTTGATGCACCGGTCAGGATGAATGAAAACCGTTTCCGTTTCACGGTCGCGGAAAATGGCCCCCGCAAGGCAAGCCGCCATGCACGGAGCCGGATCGCAGTGTCTGCACCGATTGGGAAACCCTTCGTTGAACAAACCCGCCCCCACATGCACCCTCGGTTTAGGCAGGGGAGTTTCCCTGACGGCGGTAAAAAGATGCCGCGACCGGGAATGGGCCGTGGCGCACGCAATCATGCACTGCATGCATCCCACGCATCTTTCCGGATGAACAATGACTTTTTTCATGAGTCCTCCTTTCCACTGGAGTTGATTGTTGGGTACTCGGTAAAAAGATCAGTCAGATCAAAACAGAAACCTGCTTACAACTATTTACCGCCCGCTACGCTCAAGACGCTAAGTACGCTAAGATTTTGTTTTTACCGAATCGGAACGGACGATTCGGTAAAGCAATCATCACTTGTCACTATTCACTGATAGCTTACCCCCTCATCAGTTTGCGGAAATTGAATCCAGGGTCAAGCAGATTTTCCCTCGGTATGGTGATGGGGATTTCATTTCGAATGAGCGACAGAAAAAGCCCTCCCTGTTCCATCTGATTGATCAGAATGGCTCCAACCAGAACTTCTTCTCGAAATACCAGTTTCCTGTAGGTCTTGCGGCGATGGTCGTTTTTTGTAAAGATCTCATATCCTGAACTTGCGTCAGTATTCACAACGCCAAGGGTCATGAGATCCAGTCCGAAGATCCGCATGACATTCCGACTCAGGGTGCCCCTGTATGCAACGGGCCGGCCTGCCATATTCATCCCTGCTATCCGTCCCTGCTCGGCAGCCTCGGGCCAGATGGCGTTGATCCAAGGGGTTTTTCGAACGATATCCAACGATTCCGCCACATCTCCGGCGGCAAAAATTCCGGCAGCACCCGTTTCCAGATTCCGATTCACCAAAATCCCAACGTTTACAGGGACATTTTCAGGGAGAAAGGAGAAGGCAGGGGACACCCCTTTACCCGCGATCACTAGATCGCACGGCTGCACAGTCCCATCAGACAAATGGGCCTTTTTCACCGTACCATTTCCTTCAAAAGACTTGACGCTGATGCCTACCCGCACATGCAGACCGTGATCGAGAAGTTCGTCCAGAACCATTAACCCAGCGGTTTTATCCAGTTGTATCGATAAGGGATATCCCGACGTGATGAGCATGGTCGGCTTCAGTCCCCGTTTCAGCAGTCCATAGGCCGCCTTGAATCCAACCAGTCCTCCTCCCAGGACCAGCGGATTCCTTGTCTGGGGAAGCACATCCAGCATCTGAAGTACATGGTCTTTTGTTCGCATGCAAAAGATATGGCCCAGATCACGGCCATCCGCATCCACAGGCTTTGCGTCAGCACCTGTGGCGATCAACAGCCTGTCGAAAGAGAAAGATTGGCTGCTGTTCTCCATCAAGACCCGCTTGTTGTCCACATCAATGGCGGAAATCCTGTTCCCAAGCACCGGATTAATCCGCAAATGCTCGAAGAAATTTTCAGGGCGGATCAACAGTTTTCCAGGAGGAACAGACCCGGCAAGTACCATGCTGATCATGGGTCGGCTGTAAGGCAGGGTGTTTTCGTCCCCAACCATGCAGATGGCGCCTTCGGGATCCACTTCCCGTATGGCTTCCGCCGCACAGGTTCCTGCAATTCCGTTTCCAACAATGACATATTCCATGGGTCACTCCCGAACCGGATTAGAATTTCTCACTCAAGCAACATTCACGGTTAAAACCATAAGAGATTGCTGAAACCGGAGTCAATCTTTTTTTTACAGGATGAAGGATTTCCGAACGCTCCGGCAATCTCCGCCTTCAAAGGGTTGTCTGTTCTGCGAAGCCTTTGGAAGATACTGTGAAATTTTTCTGTTTTTTCGGATAGAGGGAATTCCCTCGGAGATGATGCAGGGCTTACGCAGTCAATTAACTTATAAATATTAATCTATTATGTTGTTAATTTTGTCATAGTGAGATTAGTTGGTTTATTTTGTTCATAAAAAAATATCTTTATAGTCCATTTTATTCTTCTAATTCCCTTTTATTTGTAATCCTTTCCATACATAATTAGTGTGTAGTCAAATACCATAATCAATGGCCAGACTTTATTTTGCTAAGTGTCAACTTCCATGTTCGCCTGAAAGCGGAATAGGCTATGTAGGGGGGGTCCGCGATCCGCATTCCCCTGCCCCCTGAGCACTGTCTTTCCCCTCCGCCCGAGACCATTCGTGTGATTCGTGGTCAAAAAACGGAATTACGGAACAACGTCCCCTATTCGTCTTCCCTGAGTCGATTTCTCTTTTGCCCGGTCTGGACACGGCGATCAACCAAAAAAAGGCTCTGTAAAACACTATCTCATTTTGTCTTTTCAAAAGCTGTGAAATTCTTTTTGTACTATTTTTTGTCTTGATTGTGTGTCAACTTTATGATAAATAAAAGGTGTATCTATTAGACTCAACGGGAGGAACAAAAGATGCAGCTGCAATTACAGCAAAGAAAGGTGAGACTTAACGTGCAAATCTCTTCTGGACTTAAAAAAAAGCTTACGGAGCTTTCCGCTTTTCAAGGCAAGAGAGTTTCTACCCTGGTTCGTGAGTCTATCGAAGAAAAATTGCAGGACATTGAAAAAAAGATATTTGAGGAAAAAATGAAGTGTGCCTACCAGGCGTTGTCAGAAGAAAATCTGGAAATTTCAGAGGATTTCGAGTACGCTGATTCCGAAAACCTTTAGTGAGGCAAAAAATTTATGACGGTTATTCAAGTTAAGCGAGGAGATATCCATTATGCGGGCCTTGATCCGGTTGCGGGAAGGGAAACAGGCAAAACCCGACCTGTTCTTGTGATACAAAACGACATTGGTAATAGGTATTCACCAAACACGATTGTGGCGGTCATCACGGAATATTCAGAGAAAAAGGCATCGTATCCAATCTGCGTTGCCACCAAGAAGGATAGCGGCCTCAAAAAGGACTCAGTCGTAAATTTGGCTCAAATCAGAACTATTGACAAAAAGAGACTTGCGACCCCAAAATTAGGCACACTATCAAAAGAAAACATGAAGAAGGTCGATGATGCATTAAAAAACAGCCTCGGCCTTGGTTGATTACATAAGCCCTGCCTGTCGCACCACGGAGACACAGAGCGCACAGAGGGGAACCGCTATATTGTCTTGTCCGATACAGAAAAAATTCGTTAAATGTGAGTCATCCTTTTCACGGTACAGGCAGAATAGCTATGGCAGGGGGGTGGATTCAGAACAGTCGACCTATTCAACAATCTCCAGGGGCATTTTCAAAATCCTGCACAAATTCGCTACGAAATGGCCAAATTGCGGGTTAGAGGCAGCAACGATTGTGGACAAGACAGCAGAGCGTTTTGGCGGCAGAAAGACTCAAGGCCTATCGACAAGCAATCGCAAAAAAACGAAAACTGCGGCATGAATTAAGCAAAATCGTTGGCAGGACAAATCCGAGGGGAGTCTGTTCTCAGCAATTTCAAAGAGGCTTTATCGTACCGATAGTCTCGCCTTTTAGTCCGCCCGAACAACAAAAAGAAAAAACGCGGCAACAATTCCTTCAATCTCGCTCCTTTCCAGTTGCTGATCTGCTGCCCTGGAAACTGTTCATCTCATCAGAGCTGACAACAACAAAAAAACTCGAAGACCTCGAACAATACTGTTCAGAAAGACGTTTGGACTTAACCTGCGAAATTATGCATTTACTGGAGATGGAGTCAGAAGGAAAAATAAGTATCACCCAAGAAAAACCATTTGGAGAGCTCACACTTGAATCTCTTCAAAAAGAACAGGAGGGATACATAACAGTCACAGATGAGCACGGAAAAGATTACAGGTTTGATTGGCAAGATCTGAGCGGTGACCAACGAAAAAAAAATCTCAGACATCCATAAGCACAGGATTCTATTCAAAACAGCATGAGACAAAAAAATACGCAGGCCCTGCCCACGGAAAATAGGAATATTGAGAACAAGATAATTCGAAATCCTAACCCATTCACCCGAAGACAGGTCAGGCTCTTCGAATCCGAATGGAACAACATCATGCTCAAAGCAAAAAAGGCCACATTCACAGTGGCCCTAATAAATCAACTCTTCTGCTCCATGAATCAAACGATTTCAGATCCAATTGAGCATTTGCAGAGAATCGTGATGGACGAATATTCGCCCCAAATAAAGACGAAAAGAGAAGACATCCCCAATAAAGAAAGCGAGAAGCGCGGGCATGCAAATCATCAAAAAAAGTTTTCCAAATCTTATGCTGACGAACTAAAGAGGGTCACAGAAAAAAAGTGAGGCGAGAAAAATGTTTAACCCGGGGATAATGAAATATTCATATTGCGGGCTTTAGGACAAAACTTTCGTTCCTGTGTCCCGATTTCATGGTATAGTAACGTCATAAACATCAACGATTCTTGACAAAACTGCAAAACTATAATAACTTTTCCGGCAAAACACACCGCAAAAAAATCTAAATCAGCCTCAAGGAGTGTGCCTGCATGAGCATCACCAAAGCCGACATAATCGACTCAATCTACAGGAACTCAGATCTCAAAAAAGAAGAGTCCATATTCGCTGTTGAATCTCTCCTTGAAATCATCAAACAAACCCTTGAATCAGGAGAAGACCTTTTGATCTCCGGATTCGGCAAATTCTCAGTGAAAGGCAAAAAGAAGCGAAGAGGAAGAAACCCTCAGACTGGAAACGGCCTGATCCTGGATGCGAGAAGGGTTGTGACGTTTAAATGTTCAGGAGTGTTGAGGGAGAAGATGAACGGGAAAGGGTAAGTTGGACCACTCAAATGTCGCTTTTTCATGAGCAAAAAAAGAAGGTTTCCCACCACGATGCAATAGATCCACCGTCCCCTTCAAATAAAATTGGCAACTAAAACCAGGACCATCTAACAATCACCCCTTTACAAAAACATCAATGCTGACACAGACAGGGATAATTCAAGAATCAATCCGTGGGATCGTTGACCGGGTCACTTATCACAACCCAGACAACGGCTGGTCTGTCCTGCGAGTTACTCCTTTTGATAACCCCCACCAACAAGACGTCGTCATTGTCCACCAAACCAAAGTATTTGCCGGCGCGACAATGGAATTCCAGGGAGCCTGGATTGTCCATTCCAAATTCGGCCGCCAATTCAAAGCCACAAAAGCCCTTGAAAGGAAGCCAGCAACAACAGCCGCCATTGAAAAATATTTGGGGTCAGGCCTCATCAGGGGCGTGGGTCCAAAAACCGCAAAAAAAATCGTCAGTCATTTTGCAAAACAGACCCTTGAAATCTTTGAAACACAGATTGAGAAACTCACTGATGTACCCGGAATCGCACAAAAAAAGCTGGAAATGATCAGTTCCGCATGGACTGAGCACCGAGCCATAAGGGAAGTCATGATGTTTCTCCAAACCCACGGAATAAGCACCCTCTTCGCTGTAAGAATCTACAAGGAATACGGTGACAACGCCATTTCCTATGTGACCGAAGACCCGTACCGATTAGCCAGCGATTTCTATGGAATAGGATTCTTTTCAGCGGACAAGGTTGCATTGAGCATAGGCCTTGACCGGGAAAGCCCCCAAAGAATAATGGCCGGAATAAAGCATGTTCTCGCTGCAAGCAGGGAGTTTGGTCACTGTTATTTGACGCAATCACAAATAAACGCCCAGGTTGAAGAACTGCTGGAACTGGATCTTGGTGATCATTTGCCCAGGTATCTCAAAGAAATGGAAGAGAGAGGACTCGTCATGGTTCGCCAAATCCTTCTTCCCGAAGGAAAAATTGAACCATCTTATTATTCCAAGTCCCTCTATTTCGATGAGCTGTATGTTGCCAAGAGAGTTCCCATGTCAACGAGTCCCCCGAAGGTTGATAGGAAGCGGGTGGATATCTGGATCGATCGCTACTGCAATGCCAACAACATTTCCTTGAGTGATGAGCAAGCAGCCGCTGTCAAAGGGGTTGTCTGCGAAAAATTCTCGGTCCTGACCGGTGGCCCCGGAGTCGGAAAAACAACAACCACTTTGGTCCTTGTCAAGTTGCTGGAGGCCATGAAACAAAACGTCATGCTCGCCGCCCCGACAGGACGGGCTGCCCAAAGAATGATGGATGTGGTCGGTAGAGAATCCAAAACAATCCATCGACTTCTGGGGTGGCAACTCGGAAAATTCAAAAAAGACGAAGAAAGCCCCCTGGATGTTGATTTCCTCATAGTCGATGAGTGTTCCATGCTGGATATCACGTTGACCGCATCCTTGCTGAAAGCCATACCTCTCGAAAGCCAGATTCTCTTTATCGGAGACGCAGACCAGCTTCCCTCAGTTGGCGCTGGAAATGTCCTCAAGGATATCATTGCCTCCGGAAGGGTTCCCTGTTTCAGGCTCACCCAAGTCTTCAGGCAGGCACAGAAATCCTTGATCATCAAATACGCGCATCAAATTAACCGCGGCACCATGCCGCACATCGATTCACCCTTTAAAAAACCCGAAATCTGGACAGAGGACTCCGACTGCCTTTTCATGGATTCAGACGAAGCAACCAAGGAGCAACTCAGTTTCATTGCCAAAGTCAAAAGAGCCTATGCCAAAAATGTTGAGGAACCAAAAGAAGAAGATCCACATGTGGCCCCTTACGAATTCAGAATCAATGAGCCTGTGGCCCCATACGAAACCGAGTTAAACATCCCAAAGAAATTTCAGCACGTCAACATCGAAGAGGTGTACAATGCAGAAAACAAGATTGACGAGCTATTGTCGGTCCTAAAGAAAGTCCACCCGTGGTCGTCTCTGCATTACGGTCTTATAGCCTCTGAAGTGATCAAAAAGCTCTATGTGGAATGGATACCCAAATACTGCGGAAAACAAACCGAAATCCAGATTTTGTCCCCCATGACAAGAGGCAGCATAGGCACATTGAGCCTCAACAAGACGATCCAGGCAGCCGTCAACCCGCCAAAGAAAGGGCGGGGCCAACTCATTGTGGGGGAAAGAATATTCAGGGTGGGGGACCGGGTCATCCACCGAAAAAACAATTATGAACTGGAGGTCTTCAACGGAGATATCGGGGTCATAAAGGAAATCGACAATGAAGAATTATCCTGCGAAGTCTCATTTTTTCCGGACGGCCGACAAGTTTCTTATCAACGGGAAGATATCCCCCAATTGGACCTATCCTACGCCATAACAATACATAAATCCCAGGGAAGCGAGTTCCAGACAGTCATCATACCGGTACTCACACAACACTACAAAATGCTGTTTCGCAATCTTATCTACACCGGCTTAACGAGGGCCAGGGACCTGGCTGTATTCGTCGGCACCCGCAAAGCACTTGCAATGGCTGTCAAGAAGGTGATAAGAACTCGCTTTTTCGATGAGAGAGAATAGCGAAAACGGACTTGGGTG
>JACNIU010000070.1 GCA_014382905.1 Desulfobacterales bacterium | reverse complement strand
GTTTATACCGGCGAGAACCTTTTCACTTGCTCTCAGGATACTCAGGAGCAAATGAAGGATGTGATAGAGGAGCATAAATTAAACCGACTGGTTGTGGCCGCCTGTACGCCAAAGACCCACGAAGGCATATTCATGGATACCCTGGAGTCATGCGGTATTAACAAATATCTTTTTGAAATGGCCAATATCCGTAACCAGGATTCCTGGATCCACTCGGATGATCCCAATGCTGCGACCGAAAAAGCCAAGGAGCTTGTCCGGATGGCCGTTGCCCGTGCTTCAACACTTCATCCATTACAGGAAAAGAAGATTACAATCATTCAACGGGCATTGGTGGTCGGAGGCGGGGTGGCAGGGATGAACGCTGCGCTGGGTCTGGCAGATCAAGGATTTGAGGTTGTTCTCATTGAAAAAGAACAACAACTTGGAGGCCTGGCGAGCCGGCTGACATCCACCATCGAAGGGGCAAGCGTAAAGCCCTATTTAGATGATTTGATACGGAAAGTGTCCGCACATGAAAAAATCCAGGTCCTGACACAGTCTCTTATCGTCGGGTTTACAGGGTTTAAAGGGAACTTTACAACGGAAGTTCTCGTGGGACCGGGCATGTACGAAAGAAAGATCAATCACGGCGTTGCCATTTTAGCTACCGGGGCGAAAGAGTACCAGCCGAAAGAATTCCTGTACGGTCAGGACGAGAGGGTAATGACCCAGATCGAACTGGCGAATCGGCTGGAAGAAACGGGGGCAAATGATCTGGAGCAGGTTGTCATGATCCAGTGCATCGGATCACGAAACGAAGAAAACCCCAATTGCTCCAGGATCTGTTGTCAGAGTGCCGTCAAAAACGCGTTACATATCAAAGAACTCAATCCCGATGCCCAGATTTACATTCTCTACAGAGATATCCGGATGTACGGCCTTTTAGAAGAATATTACACAGAGGCCAGAAAGAAGGGGATCATGTTCTTCCGATACAAGCCGGAAGCCCCACCGGCGGTGGAATCCTCGGATGAGGGTGTTCTGGTAACCTTCAAGGACTATCTGCTGGATCGTTACCTCCAAGTCCGTGCCGATGTTTTGGCCTTGAGTTCAGGAATGGTGGCCGAAGATACCGAAGAACTCTCCGCAATTATGAAGATGGCACGCAACGCGGAAGGATTTTTCATGGAGGCACATGTCAAACTGAGACCGGTGGATATGGACACGGACGGGATTTTCATTTGTGGAACCGCACACAGCCCCAAGCTGTTGTCTGAATCCATATCCCAGGCCCTTGCCGCTGCATCCCGTGCGACCACATTCCTTTCCCAATCTGAACTGACATTATCCGCAATCACGGCCACGGTAGAAGCAGAAAAATGTGCCTCATGTCTTATCTGCGTCCGTTCCTGTCCGTACGAGGTTCCGAAGATCAATGAAGACGGGGTGAGTGAAATCGATGAGGCATTGTGCCATGGATGCGGGGTCTGTGCAGCAGAATGCCCGGCCAAGGCCATAGAGTTGAATTGGTACGAGGACGACCAGATTACGTGTAAAATTGATGCGCTCTTGGAAGGAGCGTTGTAGATTACGGAATGGCGAATAAACAAGCTGGAGGATTTTCATGGAGGAAAATTTTGATCCGATCATCATCGCATTTTGCTGTAATTTTTGAGGGTATACTGCTGCGGACCTGGCAGGTTCGATGCGATTGAATTATCCGACGAATATTAAAATCATTCGAGTTCCTTGCACCGGGAAAGTAGACGTTCTTCATATGCTTCACAGTTTTGAAAAGGGGGCGGACGGCGTGTATCTCGTCGGGTGCATGGAAGGAGAGTGTCACTACCAGAAGGGCAACTTCAGAGCCCGCAAACGCGTGGAACAGGCCCGGACGATTCTGGATACTATCGGCATCGGCGGAGAACGGGTACAGATGTATAATCTTTCTTCTTCAGAAGCGCCACGTTTTGTTCAATATGCCGTAGAGATGTCTGAGAGAATACTCAAACTGGGTCCGAATCCGATCAAACTGGCTAAAAAGAAAAATGCAGCTTGAATTAAAAATCTTCAATTTTTTATATTTTCAATGAAAGAGAGGACGCTCGTATGATTGTAGCCGATAAGAAACCGATTGAGGAAATCATCGAGGAAATCAAGGACAAAGAGCGGGTACTGGTTCTTGGTTGCAACGAATGCGTCACGGTATGCGAGGCCGGGGGGAAAAAGGAAGTCGGGATTCTGGCTTCGGCCCTGAGAATGTATTTCCTTAATCAGGGCAGGGAAGTCAAGGTCGATGAAGTGACCCTGGAGCGACAGTGTGATCACGAATATCTGGAAGAGATTCGTGACATCGTGGACCAGTATGATGCCGTTGTCTCTATTGCGTGCGGGGTCGGCGTTCAGTTCACTGCTGAAAAGTATCACTCCAAACCTGTCTACCCGGGAGTAGACACCTGTTTTATGGGCGCTACCGAAAAGCGCGGTTTATGGACAGAAAGGTGCCAGGGATGCGGCCAGTGTATTCTGGCGAGAACCGGGGGAATATGCCCGGTTTCCAGATGTGCCAAGCGGCTGTTTAACGGCCCGTGCGGAGGGTCAACCGCCGGAAAATGTGAGATTAACAAGGAGATTGACTGTGCCTGGCAGTTGATCATCGATCGCCTGAAGGCTATAGGAAGGCTTGATGAGTATGAAGAGATTTTCCCCATCAAGGACTGGTCCACTGAAAGGGCGGGTGGACCGCGTAAAGTTGTCAGGGAGGATGTCCAGCTATGAATGTAAAGACACCCAGTAAGTTGGAGAAAATTCTTGCCGCCGGCCACATGGCCGTCACATCCGAGTGCGGCCCACCCCGTGGCAGTGATCCGGAGGTCATTACGAAAAAGGCGAACATGATCAAGGATTATGTAGATGGTATCAATATTACGGACAACCAGACGTCTGTGACACGCCTGTGCAGCCTGGTCTCCTGCATTCACCTGAAACTGATGGGCCTTGAACCGATTTTGCAGATGGTGACCCGGGATCGAAACAGGATTGCCTTGCAGAGTGATATTTTAGGGGCAGCTTCTTTTGATATCCATAATATATTGTGTCTTTCAGGAGACCATCAAAGCTTCGGGGACTGTGCGCAGGGACAAAATGTTCATGACCTGGACTCCATCCAACTGATCCAAACCTTGAGACACATGAGAGATGAGGGAAAATTTTTGGGTGGAGATGATATTGATCGAGCGCCGAAGATGTTTGTGGGG
>JACNIU010000069.1 GCA_014382905.1 Desulfobacterales bacterium | reverse complement strand
CAAGCAAACCCGGTCCTAATATCTTATGCACGGTATATGCCGCATCTACAATTTTTTTAGCAATAGATTCTTCTCTTCTTGATAGGAGTTTAAAATTCATGTCCTCCTTTGAGCCTTTGTGCCTTAGTGGCTGAACTGTTACGAATCTAACCATTTTCAAGGTAAAACCGCCATTTGCAGAACATATCTTCGGGATGGGGATCGGGAGGGGCGAACTGACATTCAACGCGAATACGTTCGTCGACTTCCCGGGCAAAACCTGCGAATTCCCCGCGGTGCATCTCTTTGCAGACAAACTCTTTTAAACCCCGTTTGAGCCTTGCCTCCTGGGTGGGACAGGATGAGACGGAGATGATCACTTCGTCTTCTGATTCTTTGATGTCGTAACCTACCAGGATGCACCAGGGAAAAAGCCTCAGTGCCTCTGCAAAGCCTTTGAGACCTTTTTCCTTGATATCAAATCTTGGCAGAAGGTCTTTTGCCGCCATCCCGGCCACACGGCCCCAGACCTTCTCATTGAGTCGTTCAGCGGTAGGCTGGTCAAACCGCTCCGCCACATAGATAAACCAGAATGCATCCATCACCCGGTAGTGCCAAAGGAGAAATTCAATGTATTTCCTGAGTTTGGATGCATCCATCTCCTTAAAGATTTCAAGGTTCATACGCCCTCCTGCACTATCCTAACGCCTTCAACGATCATTAATATTGAAACGCGGGTGTAACGGTTTCATACAGAAACCGTTCAACCTGAACCAGCTTTCACAGAAGATACGTAGCGTCCTGGACAAGAAATAACCCGCGTTTGCATTTCACAAGGCTTTTTCCCTGAAATGTGATTGCACCAGGTCAGGCAGGTTGTTTTTAATCAGTACATTCCATGCATGCCCGAGACTGGCTGAGGCCGCGGCAAAATCCCTTTTCGCGCGAAGGAGATCAGAAACAAGGGCAGGCTTTAGCAAAAGTATCCGTAAGATATGAAACAGATGGATATGACCCGCTTGGTCAAGGGAGTTGAAGAGGTCCCCGGGGAGTGTGCGGGTTGCCGGGTCACAGATGGCACGGAGGGCAAAGAAAGGGAGGTTTGCTTCCTTGGCTGCAAGGGCCACCCCCGCGCTTTCCATGTCTATAGCCAAGGCCCTGGTTTGGACAAAGAGCCTTTTTTTGTCCCGGGCGGAGAGGAGCGGCCTTTGAACTGTGATGATGGCACCCCGATATACGGGAATTTGTCTACCCTTTAGGACCGCAAGGGCGGTGTCAACGAATGGGGGGGGGGCTTCCCAAACCTGCTCGAAGGTATCGCCGCTTTTCTGAGCTACCGAAGCCGCAAGAATTATATCTCCGGGCTCAAGGGATGGATCCAACCCTCCTGAAACGCCCAAAGACCCTAATGCGGCCACATCTTTCTTTGTTAGCCACCGGCCGGCTGCAAGGGAGTTCTCCATTCCCAAGCCTGAGCGCACGGCGATAAGACCGGTGCCTTTTTCCAGGAGGGCGTGCCTGAAGACCTGACCTTCCTGTCGTTGCCAGGGCCCGCGTCCTAAAAGGGCTCTTGCTTCGGCAGGAAGTGCAATGACCAGGCCTATGGCCGAATTCATGGTCTGTTTTTTAGGACGGGAAGCGGCAGATCTGCCGGACGTTTAAGGCTCACTTCGTCTTGACGGGTTCTTTTCCCTGCGCGAAGCCTGCGGTATTCGCTCAATGCCCAGAGAGGAAAGAACTGACGGTAGCCGTGGTAACGGAGATAGAAGACATTGGGAAAACCCGTGCCCGTGAAAAACTGCTCATCCCAACCCCCCTCGTTATCCTGGGCATTGATAAGATAGTGAATGCCCCGCTGGACAGAAGAGCTCTCCACCTCATCTGCAGCCATAAGTCCCAACAAGGCCAATGCGGTCTGGGATACCGTACTATCGCCTTTGCCGGCAAGAGAAGGGTCCTTGTAAGAATAGCAGCTTTCTCCCCACCCGTTATCCGGATTCTGACACGATCTCAGCCATTCGACCGCCTTTTGAATATAAGGCTGGGAAACGTCTTCACCCAAACGTCCCAGGCCCTTCAGTACAGACCATGTGCCGTAGATGTAATTCACGCCCCACCGGCCAAACCAGGCGCCGCAGTCTTCCTGTTCTTTGCACAGGAACTTAAGCGCCCTGGCAATGGGTGGAAAGTCCCGGCCGTAACCGAGCATGGCCAAAAGCTCGATACAGCGTCCCGTAAGGTCGGAAGTGCTGGGGTCAAGAAGGGCACCATGGTCAGCAAAGGGAATGTTGTTGAGATAGAGGTAGTTGTTGTCAACATCAAAGGAGCCCCAGCCCCCGTCCGAACTCTGCATGCCGATGACCCAGTTTACGGATTTGCCGATTTTTTCCTTATAATCCTCTTTATCCAGTGCCCCGGCCCGGAGAAGGGCCATAAGGACCATGGGCGTGTCGTCAACATCCGGGTAAAAGGTGTTTTCAAACTGGAAGGCCCAGCCTGCCGGCCCCACGTGAGGCACCCGGTAGGTCCAGTCCCCGGAAACCTGGATCAGGTTCTTGAAAAGCCAGTCTGTGGCCGATGTGGCGGCTTTGTGGTCGGGAGAAAGACCGGCCTCGAGAACAGCCGAAAGACTTATGCAGGTATCCCATATGGGGGAGACACAGGGTTGGCAGAACGCTTCATCGCCGTGGGTGACCAGGAGATTATCTACCGCCTTGATACCACGGACAACATCGGGGTGATTATCGGGATAACCTAAGATCTTAAGGGCGATCACTGCATTGGCCATAGCAGGAAATATGGCGCCGATGCCCCCTTCGCCCTGCATCCGCTCAACCGTCCAGTTTTCTGCAAGTCTTGTCGCCTTTTCCCGTGAGGTCCGGGGGATAATCGGGTCAACCATTTTCAGGATTCGGTCCAGCAAGATGAACAGGTTCTTGCCTAAATTCCGCGAAATGAAATGATCCAGGTGACGAAGTTCGTGTGGAGGATCTACAAACAATTCCTCTACGCCTTCCTCCGGCCTCATACGGCAGACGGGTCGCTTGGCATTGAGAATAAGAAGGGGCACTATCACAGTGCGTGACCAGTATGAGACCTTATGGAGATGAAAAAAGAACCATCTCGGCAGCAGCATGATCTCAACCGGCATGGCGGGTGTTGTTTTCCAGGGGACCTGGCCGAACAGGGCCAAGGTGATACGGGTGAAAACATTGACCCTGGAGGCGCCTCCCTGACCCAGTATGAATTCCCGGGCCTTGGCCATGTGGGGTGCATCGGGTGGGTCTCCTAATTGCTTAAGGGCGAAATAGGTCTTGACCGAGGCGCTGATATCGGCTGTCCCTGCATAATAAAGGGGCCAACCGCCGTTCTCAAGCTGTCGGTTGCGAAGATAATTTCCCATCTTCTCTTTGAGATCCGGGGCCATTTCGCGGCCTAAAAATCTCTGAAGGAGGATGTATTCCGAGGGGATGGTACTGTCTGCTTCCAGATCAAAGACCCAGTACCCCTTGGCATTCTGGATTGCCAAAAACCGGTCCCTGGCCTTGCTGATCGCCTCGGTAAGGCGCTTAACCGTAAATAGAGATGTGGCTGGGGTTGGGGGTTTTACTTCGGTTTTATGGGTAGGCACAGTTTCCGGGCGGCGACCCAGACCCCGCTGTTGACTCGTAAAGACCTTAAACGCTGTGCGAATGCTCTGTTTCATCAATTGCCTCAACTATCACAAGAAATAGCGCTATCACTATGAGACCTTTGCAAAACGCCCCCTTTTGCCCAATCTCCGCGCCTGCCCCGTAGCTCCGGAAGATGGTACTGGGGTCAGGCTCAAATTTTAATCCTCGAAATATTCAATATATTCCTGTGGTTAAAATTATCGCCTTCCCCTCCGGGGCGTAGGCCCCTCTGGGCCGGAGGCTTGATCTTGACCAAAATTGAGCATTTTTCAAAGGTCTCACTATCTAATTTACTTTTCGCCATAAATGGAACAGGAAGAATACCGCTGTTTAGACGATAGAGATCATATATATGAATATTTTTAAAACTTCAAGTAAAATCAGCAAGGAAGGTCGGCTTTGTTTTCCCTCTGTCCAGAAACCCAACTTTGGTCACCGTTATATTTATGGCGCCGAAGGTTTCTTCCACCCTCCCTTTGAGGATATAGGGACGTGTCGCGTTCAACATGTGGCAAAACCTGTGATATACCTCTGGAAAAAATACGGCCTCATAAGCCGCGCTGAGATCCTCAAAAGTGATGAATTTCATGGATTCGCCTTTATTGGTATGCACCGTCTTGCCGGTGACAGGCCATCCGACAGTTGTTACTTCTCTGCCGATCCGGGAATGGAGATCCTTCGCCCGGACATAATTGAGGCCTTTTAAGATATCGCCATAAAGGGCGAGAGGATGGACCGAAAGAATGAAGCCAAAGACCTCGGATTCATGTCTGAGCATGACATGCCTGGGGTATGAAGTGTTGCGATAGGTGACGCCGGGTAATGGGACAGTGGTATTTGCAGGGGCAAACAGGCCGGGCGCTGTTTTTTCCTCTTCCCGGGCAAAGAAGCGGAGCGCTTCCCAGATGAGTCGGGGCCTGGAGGCACCCCGGGCAATACCGTCAAAACAACCCCCTTTAATCAGGATCCTGACATCCTGAAGATGGAGATGGGGCCCGGTTCGACCCAGAAAATCTTCAAGAGAGATAAATGGGCCGTTTTTGACGCGCTCATGGATGATACCCTCCTTCGCCTCATGGGAGAGCCCTTTGAGCTGCATAAACCCGACCCGGATATGCCAGCCTTTACCCGTATATTTGATGTCACTCAGGTTGATATCAGGAGGTGTGACCGTGATCCCCATCCGCCGCGCCTCCGATATATAGCTGAGGGGGGTGTAATAGCCCCCGCCGTTGGAGATGACCGAGGCCATGAACTCGGCCGGATAATGGGCCCTGAGGTAGGCAGACTTGTAGGCCACCATGGTGTAGCTGGCGGAATGCGGTTTGCAGAAGCTGTAGCCGTCAAATCCCATCATCATCTGCCAGACCTCTTCGATGACCTCACGGTCGACCCCTCTGTCTGAGGCCCCCTGGACAAACCGGACATAAAAATCCCGGAGCCTTTTTTCCTTGTGCTTTTTGCTGACCGTCTTCCTGAGGGTATCGGCCTCGGAGGGGTCAAAACCGGCCAGGTGAACGGCAGCCTGGCTCAGTTGTTCCTGGAATACCATCACCCCCAATGTCTCATTCAGGACCGGCCTTAAAAGGGGATGGGGAGGGGCCCATTGCTCTCCCTGGAGTCTGGATATCCAGATGTGTATGCTCTGGTTGGAAGCAGGCCGGATAATGGAGGTGACCACCACATTAAGGAGAAAATGGTCCAGGGCCAGATACGCTTCAAAGGTAAATCCTGATCTGACCTTGGTGAGGACCTGTCGTGTGGCCGGGCTTTCAAAATAAAAGACACCGAAGGTATCTCCTTCATAAAAGACCTTTACGGTTTGGGGATCATTGATGGGATTCAGACGGGCATAGTCGATGCGCCGGCCATGGTTTTTTTCCACCAGGTCAAGGGCATCCCGGATGACGGCCAGGCTCCGGTTGCCCAGAATGTCTATCTTGACAAGGCCGGCCTCCTCTACCGAGTCTTTTTCCCACTGGAGGACCTGGAGACCGCTGCTGGAAATCTCTACCGGGCAGTACCTGCGGATCTCGTCCGGCACGATCACCACACCGCCGCAGTGGGTGGAAAGGTGGTTGAAATGCCCCTGGAGCTGAAACGCGGCGGTCAGGATCTCATCCCAGGGTTTGTGGAATTTTATCTCCCTCATTTTGGGATGACGGGCCAGTTCCTGCCACGCCGCCTTTAGACGCCATCCAAACCCGATGTTCCCTGTCACCTGACCGATCTCCTGGTCTGTCAACCCGAAAACCTTTGCCACTTCCCTGATGGCGGATCTGGGGCCGAGGGTGTTGTGATTCGCCACCATGGCGGTCCGGCGGGGGCCGTATCTGGCAAAGGCATAGTCGATGACCTGGTCCCGTTCATCCCATGCAAAATCCACATCGATGTCCGGTGGATCCATCCGGCCGGGATTCAGGAATCGCTCAAAGAAAAGATGGTGTTTGATCGGGTCCACGTGGGTAATCCCCAATGCATAGGAGACGATGGAGGCCGCAGAGCTTCCGCGGCCGCAGGACCGGCGGGCCTTTTTTGTTATGTCAGCGACCACTAAAAAATATGGGGCAAACCGCTTTTTCCGGATAATTTGCATCTCATGTTCCACCCGCTCCCTGACTTGCGGGGTGATCCTTCCGTATCGCTCTCTGCACCCATCCATGGTCGCGCGGTAGAGTTCATTGAAAGCCTCATCCGCGTCCAGGTTTTCATAGGAAGGGAAAATAAGCCGGTCAAAATCCCAGTCTGAAAGAGCTGCCTCGGCGACCTTGACGGTGTTCGAGATAGCTTCGGGGGCGTGGGGATACTGGTCGACCATGTCATCAGGAGCGTTTAAAAAATTGTGCTCCCGGCAGATGTCTTCACCTGTAAGTCTGGAAATCTTTGTGTTCAGGGACACGGCCCTCAGTATCCGGTGGAGCCGGAACTGCCCCTTATGGACCATATACACCCGGTTGGTGGCCAAGGGAGGGGTGCCGGTTTTACGGGAAAAGGCGTAGCAACGACCCATCTGGTAGCCTGGAGACATTTCTACAAAGAGATCCTCTGTTGAATCCCGTTTAAGGGCTGTGAGCAAGCTGAAATCGTCGGAAAAAATGATGAGGCCCCGGCGTCTTTCTCTGAGTGCCCGGATCAGGTCAAAATCGTGGTGGCAGTGGCGGGCAGAGATGATATGGCACAGGTTGGCATATCCCTCCCGGTTTTTGACGATCAGGACCGCGCGTCGCCCCTCATGCAGGAGTTCACTCCCAAAGATAGGCGCAATACCCATCTCTTTGGCGATCTGGACAAAGAAGACCAGCCCGTAGAGCCCGTTGGTATCGGTTAAGGCAAAGCGTTTGGTCCCTAAATCCTTAGCGGCCTGGCAGAGTTCCGTTATGGTGCCGACCCCCCAGCCCTTAGAATAATCGGAATGGACGTTGAGATGGATGAAAGACATGGTATATAGGCGTAAGGCGCAGGGCACAAGGCGTAAGGTTCCTATTCCCCAACCTTGTGCCTTGTGCCTTACGCCTTGAGCCTCCCGTACATAATGGCATTCGCTCCATACCGTTCCCTGATGCGATCGAGGGCACGGGTGATCGTCGATAACTTATTTTCATCCGGGGACAGGGTATGGAAGAGCGCTAATTGGGGGCTTGGCCGGGAAAACTCACAGAACCATACCTTCATGGACCGAACCCCAACCCTCCGGTTGCATACGTTAAAAAAGAGTTTTTCTAAAGGCTTGTAAAGATCAACATCTGAAAAACGTAAACCGGATATCTGTCGTTCCGGTACAGGTAGTCTGAGATGGCGTCTCGCCTCCACCTGGTCGGCATACCTGATCAGTAGGCCGGCCTTTTGGGGGATAAGGGCCCTTTTTCGCATCCGATAGGAACATGTCTCCACCAGTCTGTAAAGATGCCCTAAAAGCCTTACATCATCGTTCTCATCCTGGGAAAGCGTGATAGCTTCACCGACTGCAGGCTTCTTCGTGGATGGATAAACCGGCGTGGGATCAATGCCGACCGCTCTTTGATGGATCAGATATGCCTGCTGGCCGAAGATGAGTTTAAGGCTCCCCATATCCAGGGCCGCCAACTGCCGGATGCGAATGATATTCAGCTCTTCTAAAAGGACCTTCTGGCGGATACGCCCTATGCCGGGCATGAGGCCGACCTTCAGGGGGGCGATGTTAGAGACCATTTTATTGCTTGCGACGCCGACGGTCCCGGTCAGACATAAGCGTTTTTGGATCTCCTTCCTGAGGTGGCAGGCAGTGTCTTTGACTTTCCCCCAGAGTCGCTGCGTGCCCGTGAGGTCTAAATAGATATGTCCGGGCCGGGAAGGCTCATAGCAGGGCGTATATCGAGCCGCTGCCCGGACAATGTTCTGGCAGGCCTTTTTGATACCCTCGGGATCAGGAAACAAAACCATCATGCCCGGGCAGCGTTTTTTCGCCCTTTCAAGTGGCATCCCTTTAAAAACGCCCTCGCTGCGCGCCTCATGGGAGACGGAGAGGATCAGGGAGCGTTCCGACCGGGTCGGGGCCACGGCCACCGGCCTTTCTCTCAGCTCGGGCCGGGAGATCCGTGCCACGGCAATGGGGAGGGCCGGTATATGGAGATGGATGATATGGCGGTGCAAGGTGTAACTCCTGAGAAAGGCGTAAGGCGCAAGGCACAAGGCGCAAGAAATAAAACAAACCCAAGTGCCACCTATTTTTCTTTGGTGTTTCTGGCCCGGATGAGTCCTGTCAGCATTTTTGAAATGGCTTCGCATTCATCTTTGATGTGATCAAAATCCTGCCCTGTCAGGTACCCAATCTCGTGGGCGATGATGGCCTGCGTAAGAAGTTCTGCCGAAGAGCCTTTTGCGATGTAAAAAAATTTGACGGACTGCCGATCTGTATCCAGTTCATCACCCTCCGCGATGTTGCTCGGAATAGACACGACGGCACGGCGAATCTGGTCTCTCAGGCCCCAGTCTTTGGCAAATGCACCCTTCCCGCTGATTTTGTAGATAAACACAGCGAGTTCTTTAGCCCGCTGCCAAACCTTGAGCTCTTGAAAGTTCCCCATTATATCTTCCTTGCTCCTTGTGCCTTATGCCTTGCGCCTTACGCCTACTACAAATACCTCATCACCCCTACGACCTTTCCCTCAATACGGAGATCCCCCTTTTTGACCCGGATGGGCGCCATCCCCGCATGGGCGGGCCGGAGGTCTACGTGATTTTTTCCTCTGTAATATCTTTTGACCGTTGCTTCATTATTTATAAGGGCCACCACGATTTCCCCGTTTTGTGCCGTGGGTTGTCGCCTCACCACCACGAAATCCCCGTCTAAAATCCCGTCCTCTTCCATGGACACCCCTTTTACCTGAAGCACGAAGCACTCGCCGTTGCCCGCCATGGAGGGCGGGACCTCAATCACCGTTCTATCTTCTATGGCCTCAATCGGCTTCCCGGCGGCCACCTTTCCCAACAGGGGGAACTCGAACCGCCTGGTTTCCACGGGGCTGATGACCTCAATGGCCCGTTTTTGATTCTTCTCCTTTGGGAGGCGGATGTAGCCCTTCCGCTCTAAGATTTTGAGATAGGTGGTCACGGTGTTATAAGAGTTAAAATTGAAGTGAGCGCAGATCTCATCAAAGGACGGGGCCATTCCCCATTCCTCCATGTACCGGGAGATATACGCCAAAAACGCTTTTTGTTTGTCCGTTAGTTTCATGTTTATCTCCTCGCCAAAATCGGAAAATCCTTTGTTTTTGGTTTAAGCAGCATACTGTATGTTTTACTGAAAGTCAACAGAAAAAATGGTAATCCGGATGGGATGACAATGTGCCGCCACAAAATCGCTGACAAAGGTAAGACTATGATGGGGAAAAAATGGTGTGTAGCAGGGAAGAAGGTCTCGAGGCCTATATATTGTTCAGCCTGCGGTCCCAGTCGAACTCGATTCAGAATCTTTGACCTTTTCGTGCAGACTCCGTATCCGTCCGCTCAAGGTCTTGCATATATGAAGGGCTATCTGAGGATATTCTTGGACGATTTCTGTAAAATCCTGTTTGTGTAGGACCAAAAACCGAGATGGACTTATGGTTCGAATCGTTGCAGAACGGGGAGCCTCTTCAAACAACGCCATTTCTCCAAAACAGTTCCCGGTCCTCATCCGGGCAATCTCTACGACAGGGCCTTTTTCCGCTCTCGCCTCCTTGCTGACCGATACGTCGCCCTCAATGATCAGATACATGGTGTCCCCGTGATCACCTTCCTTTATCACCAAATCTCCTGCCGGATGCGACACCTCTTCGGTAACCGAACCGATCACTGCCAGTTCACCCACATAAAGCCCTTCAAATATGGCGATCTTCTTCAGGTGCAAGATCCTCTCAGAAAGGTCTATTCCCTTTTCCAGTTCGTCAATTCCCGTAGCCATGTCCGGTTCCACTGTGAACAGAACTCGTCGGGCCATCTGACGGACATACGTATTTTCAGCCTTGGTCAGCGTGTGCAGGATGTCGGGCACTACACCGTCAAGTCCCTGCCTCGCCATCAGCGAAAGGGTCAGCAGAGAGGTCACCCAGTCCGCTTCTGTGAGAAAACGGGAAAGCAGAACCGCATTGCTCCCACCAAAGGCGGGAAGGGTAAAATTCTTTCTTCCGATCCTGAGCCGTTCTTCGGACGGCATTTCATCGAGAAGCGGCACCAGGATTTTGGTAAGGGTTTTGTCTAACAGGTCAGATAGGGCTTCGATGCTATTGGAACGTTGGCGTGAATCCGAGGAGGAAAGTCCCCTCCAGATGATGCGTATCTGGCCCGACACGTCCTGGATAGAAAGAACGCGAAGGATGTTTTCCACCTTGGTCTTCCTCTCCTGGGTCAGGTGATCCATGAGCAAATCCCGCTCCGGACTTTCAGACAGCTTCTGAAGTGCCTCTACTTCGGTAAAGTAAATATAGCTCTTTTCAACCTGGGATCTTGCGAAACGGTAGACATCCAGGTCTTTGATATTTAGCTTTTCCAGGATTTGAAAGAGACCCTCTCGCACCTTTCGTCTCGGGAGATTGAGGGACTCCACCAGCACCAGGGGATTTTGATAAGCCCCGTTCTGAATCTTTTCCATGGCCTTTGTTCTGATTTCCGTGACGGGATCTCCAATAAATGCGATGACCGCTGAAAGACCCTGGTCGTCCTGGATATCAAAGGCTTCCAGGGCCGCGAGCCGAACCAGATCCGAGGGATGGGAGAAATAGCCTCCTAAGACGGCATTGAGTTCGGGATCTGCCAATTGGCGAAGGGAGCGAAAGATCGCAGAAAGGATGGAAGGGTCTGTTTCCATGGTGACCATCTCCCGCAGGGTTTTAACGAATACTTCCTTCTTGGACTCCCCTGCGGCAATCACGCCGGCCCTTCTCTCCTTAAGTTCGCCGGAGCCAAGCATCGATTGAATAATCGCGAAGAGCCTTTCGGGATTGTCACGATAAAGCCCAACCGCAGAATAGGCCTTTACTTCCGGATCCTGGGTCGCTTCAAGGATTTCCCTGTTGAAATCCTGGCTGACTTCAGAGGGAAACCGGTTGGCTGCTTTCACCATGGCCAGCAGGAGTTGGGGCTTGTTCAAATCAGTTAGTTCTCTAAAAACCGGGATGGCCGCTTTGCCTTCAGCAGGAGATAGGAGGGCCATCAGGCCTATCCGTGTCCTGTCATCCTCTTTTTTCAGTACTTTTAACAGAGTGTCGTCAAAGTTAGGTATATCCTGGCCCCGCAAGAGATCAGCATACCAGAGGCAATCCTCTCCACGGGAAGAGAGGAGCTTGTCCATCAGATGTGCATGCATCTTCTTGTCTCTGAAGACCTGAATGACATCCTTGTCCTCGAGAGACTTCAAATCCAGCATGTTTCTGGATATGAGATCCAAAAGGATCTTTGGGTACTGTTTTTTGAGGATGAAATCGTAGGTAAGCCACACCCCCATACAGCAGATGGCCACGATGGAAAGATAACGGGGATGGAAGAGATCTCCGGAAAACAGAATGATCCCCGACCCCAGCAGCGTGCCGATCCGGACTACGGTTCCTCGCAAAAAGGGTCTCACCACGGCACGTTGCGAGGAGTGAAACAACCCCATCAACACGGCCATAGCTGGATTGTTGATGGTCGTTCGGAGTACATTGGTCGATATCCTCGCGTACATCGCCGAGTAGATATCGAAACGAAACAGGAAGGCAAGGAAGGCCAAGACATAGTTGAAGGGGTGTATCAAAAGGGAAATAGGCAGGCCCCATTTCCCATAGATCTTCCCCACAAAAAGGAGGATCACGAGACTGATAATGTTCAGAAAGCCACGGAAAACCGCAAAAAACTTGATCATCCCCCCCTCTGTGGCGTAGCTCTGGTTTACCGCAAAGTTGAACTGGTAATTGATGATGGTAATCACAACATTGGCCATGAGGGATAGAGCAATGAGCACCTTGACAAGGGTCGATTCCTTTATCAAAGGCACCACCTTCATGAACTCTTGAATGATGCTGGGTCGGGACCCGCCCTTTTTGCCCCCTTTCTCCACCGGTGCGGATTCCTGCACCAGCAGGGTGGGATAAAGATGTCCCATCCGCCTGACAACAGCGGCCGAAATCACGGAGATCACAAAATATGCCAAGAGGAGGTTGTCCAGGTGGATAATTTTTGCCAGGGGGGCCGTGGCAAAGCTCCCCAAGATGGCGCCGACAACCCCACCTGCGGTCAAAAGGGGGAAAATCCGTTTGGATTGGCGGGTGTTGAAAAGGTCATTGGCCATATTCCAAAACACGAGGGCAAGGAGGACCTCAAGCTGTGATTTCAGCAGGAACAGGACAGGGTAGAGGAGATCAATGCCAAGGGGGATAACAAACCGCAGTGCCCCCACCAGCGCCCCGCTCGCCACCAACATATAGGAGAGGAGTCGGCTGTCCGGCGTCCTGGCCATGATGCCCGTGAGCACGCCCATAATGAAAAAGGTGGAAACCGCATTGATCATGTAAACGATGGGGAGATACTGAACCCCGTAGCGTTTGAGAAAGGCCGTCTCCGCCATGTTGTTAAAGAGGATATTTGCGACATGGATGAGGAAGAGTAAAAGGGCGGACCACAGAAAAAGGGCGAGTTCATCTTCGTAGATATTCAGCCACTTCCTGAGCAATGCGTACATTCCAGTTCCTTACTAAACAAAAATGCCCTTTTAAGCCGTTTCTTGACTTTAGGGATGATTTTGCCTGCCATTATATGGTATGTTCGCTGAAAACACTAAATCTATTTTATCATCGAGCCTGGCCACCTGGCAATCCCCTCCGGTAGCCGTTTTTTATCTGAACCCCGGTATCCTTATGATTGATCACAACCCAACCTCTTGAGGAGAAAACCATGGGACATGAAGGTATGAGTAGAAGGGATTTTATCGTGAAAACCGCACTGGGTCTGGCAACAGCAGGCCTGGGTGCCTCCCCGGTTCGTGCGGCCAATACCGATCCGGGCAAATCGTCAAAGATTGTGTATCGAACGCTCGGGAAGACCCACCTGAGGATTCCCGTAGTAAGCTTCGGGGTCATGAACTCTGACAGCCCCGATCTGATCAGAAAGGCGCTTGATATGGGGATTAAACTCCTGGATACCGCACATCTCTATCTGCGGGGTAACAGCGAAAAGGTTATCGGCGAAATCATAGAGGAAAAAAAGTGCAGAGATAAGGTCTATATTGCCACCAAGATGTTCTTTGCCCGGGACAGGGAAAAACAGGTCTTTAGCAGCGAGGGGAGCGGGAAATATGCTGGAGCGACTGAGGGTAATTTCGCCGAGCAGCTGGATATGAGCCTGAAGCGCCTTCGTACAGACTATGTCGATATCCTCTATCTTCATAACTGTTCGGGCCCCCTGATGCCGGCCTTCGAGCCAATGATAAAGGCGTTTGTTAAGGCCAAGGAATCGGGGAAAGTCAGGCTTATCGGGATATCCACCCATGCCAACGAGCCAGAGACAATCCGCGCTGCCGTGGATGCAGGGCCATGGGATGTCGTCCTTACCTCCTACAACTTCATGCAGGATCATAAGGAGGCGATGAAAAGGGCGATCGCCTATGCGGCGCAAAAGGGGGTGGGTGTCATCGCAATGAAAACCCAGGGTGGCGTAAGGTTGAACAGGGAGAAAAAAATGGAGATTAACCACGAGGCCGCCCTCAAATGGGTGCTCAATGACAGCAATGTGTGTACAACGATCCCTGGAATCACCACCTTTGATCAGATGGATCTGGACTTCAGGGTAATGTCAAATCTATTACTTTCAGATGGCGAGAACAGGGATCTTGAGGCATCATCAATGGTGAGCGGTCCTTTGTACTGCCAGCAGTGCCGATCATGCATCTCATCCTGCCTGCAGGCGGTGGAGATTCCGACGCTGATGAGGGCCTACATGTATGCAGAAGGCTATGGCAATCTTATCCATGCCGGGTTGACCCTCGATTCGCTTCCGGCAGGTAAAGGGCTGGCGGCCTGCCGGAATTGTGAAACATGCACGGCCGTGTGCCGTCATGGGATAGGGATCCGTGACCGTTTGAATTTCCTCATGACCATGAACGCTACTGAGGAAAGGTCGCTGTTGTCTTGATGGGTGAGGAGGATCTATGAAGAGGAAACTTGGCATTTGTGCTGCAATGGTTTTCTTTTTAGCCATACCCTTTTTAAATGCAGAGGGGTCTCACGAAGTTCCGTTGGAAAAATCGGCCGGAGACAGGGAAGTCCTGAGGTCTTTGCTTCCTGAAGATAGTGAACGGCCGGGCTGGCGAGCTGCTTCACGCCCGGAATTCTTTGAGTCCCGGAACCTGTGGGAATACATCAACGGGCAGGCGGAGATGTATATCGATTACGGTTTCAGATGTGTGGTGACCGTTGAATACAGTTCTTCAGACGGTCCCGGGTCCATGATCATAGACGTATTTCAGATGCAAAGCCCAATCCATGCTTTCGGCATCTATGCTGCTGAACGCTCCCCTGATGACCTCTTTATCAAGATGGGGGCCCAGGGGTATTTGGGGAAAAATGTCCTTAATTTCTGGAAGGGCCCCTACTACGTCAAGCTCACCGCGTCCCAGTCTTCCTCAGATACCAGAATAGCCCTTATGAGGCTGGGAAATGCGATTGCGAACAAGATCCAGGGAAGTTTTTCTGAGCCAGCGCTCTTCGCCTGTTTCCCCGATAAGAACAGGGTGAAAATGAGTGAGCGGTTCATACCCAGGAATTTTTTGGGGCAGCCGTTTTTGGAGAACGGCTATCGCGTGGAATACACTGGCGGAGGCACTACCTATCAGATTTTTCTAATCCAAACGGATTCCCCGGAAAAGGCAACGGAAGCATTCAGAAAATACCAGGATTTTCTGAGATCCCGGGATGAAAAGATCTCCCTTTCAAAAAGAGACGATTACCAGCTGTTTTTCACACAAGGAGAAGAAGGAAAGTCAGTATTTCAGTACGGCTCTTTTGTGGGGGGAATCCTAAACAGCAGAGATTTGTCAGAAGCAGAGAGGACCATCGAGGAAATCGTCCATAAGTTAAGAAATCGGGCAAAAGGGGGCGTTTTGCAAAGGTCTCTTATTATCCATCGCGTTTAAACCTCAAGTTTTGTCATTAACCGTAGTAAAGAATCCCTCGTTTCAATACCGGGTTTTTTACTAACAAACCTACTTTTAAAGGGAGAGAAGATGAGTGAGTTGTTCTATTCAATAGCCGAAGAGGTGTTCGGCCAATTCCCGGGGTATGTTCGCGGCGTTGTGTTGGCTTATGGTGTTAAAAACAGGGAGTCCCCCCTTGATCTTATTATGTTGCTGCGCGAGGCGGAAGCACATGTTCGTGATCAACTTAGCAAAGACGAGATAACCAACCATCCGCGTATTTCATCGTGGAGGGAAGCGTTTCGATCCTTTGGTGCAAAGCCAGGAAAGTATAGATCCTCCATTGAAGCTATGGCCCGTCGCGTCCTCAACAATAATGAGTTGCCTTCAATAAATGCACTTGTGGATATTGGAAATGTTTTATCTTTACAATATTTAGTGCCGATGGGCGGCCACGCAATTGATGTTATTAAACAGGACCTCGTTTTACGCCCAGCTACAGGTAAAGAGGAGTTTGTACCATTTGGATCAGAGCAGGTTGAGCATCCGAATCCGGGAGAAATAATCTTTGTCGAGGGCAACACTATATTGACAAGACGATGGAGCTGGCGTCAAGCCAATCACACACTGGTATTGCCGGAGACTGCGGCGATTGAGTTTAACGTTGATGGGCTCCCGCCTGTATCCGGGTCTGAAGTTGAGGACATCTGCCAAGAAGCTATGCGGTTGATAGCACGGTTCTGTGGCGGACAGATGCGGTATGAAATCCTTAGCCATCGGAATACGAGGATCAAACTAAACCAATAATATAGAATAATATAATGGTATAATGGCTTTCTAAGAACTTGATAACACTTTTGAAAGCAGGACAATTCCGGACCCCCATTACTCCAGCTGCTGCGCGATCTGAGAACTGGTTTGTAACCCCCTTCCAGGGGGCAAATCAAAGCTACATCCTCCCTCCGGGCCGTAGGCCCTATGGGCCGGAGGCTGGGCGTGGATTCTTTACTGTCAGAGGAGTCGAGAAGAGAAATATCGTGCAGAACGATAAAGAGATACAAGATTTTGTTTCACGCATGGAAGGGTTGCCCAGAGGCCTGCACGTTGATCTATGCCTTGGCGTTAATGACCAGCCATGCACATATCCTTTTACGTAGTGGTGAGACCTTTGCAAAACGCCCCCTTTTGCCCGATTTCTGCGTCAGGCTCAGATTTTAATCCTCGAAATACTCAAGGTATTCCTGCGGTTAAAATATTCGCCTTCCTTGAAATCGAACAAAATTGAGCATTTTTCAAAGGTCTCGTGGTATGTCCGGTTCATG
>JACNIU010000241.1 GCA_014382905.1 Desulfobacterales bacterium | reverse complement strand
CAGAGATAACCCGTTTTTGTCATTCCCGCGAACGCGGGAATCCAGGAGAATCAACCATTCACCCCATTTCTTAACCCGCCCCGTTTTTCCATCCCGACGACTTGATCTTACTGTTACCCTTTGCCACCACGAGCGATTCACATTTTGGAAGTGAGTTAATAAACCGGGTACCACGCTCGGGATCCATTACAAATACGCTGGTAGAAAGGGCATCGGCATCCATAGCCGTCTCAGCTAAGACCGATACGCTTGTGCTCTCGTCAGGAGACAGGCCAGTGCTGGGGTTTACGATATGGTGAAACATCTTTTCCTTGTCAAAGTAGATCTCATAATTTCCTGAGGTGGCAATAGCCCCATCAGTCATATGGATAATGTCGGGGTAATGTCTCTTTTTCTGAGGATCTTGCACCGCAATGGTCCACGGCTTTTTGTCGCGCCTGTGTCCCATGGTCCGGATATCACCACCCGCATTTATCAGGTGATTCTTGATCCGGTGCTTAGCTAAGACCTGGGAGGCCCTGTCCACAATATAACCCTTTGCAATTCCATCCAAGGTGATGCCCATGCCAGGGTGTTTGAATCGGAGGGTAGACCCCTCAAATTCGATGTTGGACGCATTGACCAGCCTGAGGGCCTCCTGCAGTTCAACTTCAGTGGGGGGCATCTTTTGCCCTTGAGAAAACTTTTCTTTAAACAGGTCCACCACCGGCTTTACGGATATATCAAAGGCCCCATTGCTGACCCGGTAATACTTCAACGCCCTCTTAACCACCTCTGCAACTTCAGGGGGAACGTCTTTCAAAAAGCCTTCCCGGTTGAGTTGTGCAACAGCCGTTGTCTCATCAAAACGGCTTATGGCCCGTGACAAACGGTCAATTTCAAAAAAGGCCTCTCCCATTGCATCTTCGGCCTGATCCCTCGATGAGTGCAGGAGTGTCATGGAGACAAACGTCCCCATGGCCAACCTGGTCTTGGAGATCTTATATAGCTTGCGGTTAAACCTTACCGCTTCGGCCCACGTGGGAATGGCCGTGGCAGAGGCAAGACCGATACCGAGGATCCCTGAAAGCCTCAAAAAAGACCTTCGATTTATAACTCCCGATGCATGCTCAAAAAAACATTGTTTTTCCATTATATTCCTCCATTATCTAAACAGAGATCTTGGGGTCGGATCTAACTTCGGCCACTTGATCCAATTATTCGACACTACGTTCGAAAGTTCTCTTACTCGATGCTGGATACTGGATGCTGGTCCAAGATCCCGTCTTCAGCGGGAATGCTGGATATTTGATTCTCGCTGAGTTCCTTTCGCCTTACGCCTTAGGCCTACATCTCTAGTCTCTGGCCGAAAACCTCGAAATGAAAAAGAATGCAACCTTAGTCGTGAGGCATAAATGAGTTAAAACTCATTTTATTAGTCCAAAATCCAAAATCCAAAATCGTGCCTGAACAGCGTTTTCATTCAGGCACTAACTATGCCTGACTTAGGCCCCCGCTACGGCTGTCTGCTGGACTGAGTCCTCACTCCCCAAGTAACTTCTAAATATATCCCCGGGGCATTTTTCAATACATATCATACCGCATTCAGGGCCAAATTCAATACATTTCTCATAATCGATCTTTACCACATTCTCTTCTAAAGCGACTGCCTTTGCGGGGCATGCCTTGACGCACATCTTGCAAGAGATGCAGCCGGCTTCGCAAATCTGCTTTACGACTTTGCCAGGATCCTTAGTGCTGCATGGAACCCAGACTCTGGCCTTTGCCGGAATCAATTCGATAATCTTCTTTGGACAGACCCGGACGCAGGTCCCGCAGCCAACGCAGAGGTCGGAAGCAACAACCGGAAAACCATTCACCATGGTTATCGCGTCAAAAGGGCAGCTCTCCGCACATTCTCCGGCGCCCACACATGCAAAACGGCATGCAGAAGGCCCGCCAAAGGCCAAGGTCGCACCGGTGCATGAGCCGTAGCCGATGTATTTCAGCTTTTCCTGGACCTTTCCTTCGATCTTTGAACAGCGGACAGCGGCCACCAAATCCTCTACCGCAGCCATTTTTTTGCCTGAAATCTCGGCAACCATTTCGGCCACTTCCGCCTTACCCGGAAAACAGAGATTGGGGGCAACGTCCGGCTCATTCACGACCGCTTCAGCATAGGCTTCACACCCTGGGAAGCCGCATCCCCCTCACTGGGCTCCGGCTAAGATTTCCAATACCTCTTCAACCTTGGGATTGGCTTCCACTGCAAACTTGTGGGCAGCAAGGGCAAGGCCGATCCCGAAGAAAAGGCCGATACATCCTAATACAGCTAAGCCTCCGAGAGCCATTTTTATTAATATTGGATCCATTTGAGTTCCTTTAAACAAGTGAGCTAAATTGCCTAAACCCGCCTCAGGCGGGATTAAAGTGCCTAAATTGCCTAAAGTTCAAAGTGCCTAAATTTAAGGAACTTCGTGACTTTTTAAAGGGGCCTGCCTTCATCAAGGCCTGCCCGCCATTGCCGACCTTTTGGGATATGCCCGCTTCCGTACATGACAGGCGAGGCAGGCGGGTCTCCAAGATAAACCAGGCAAAAAAACACTCGCAACAGAAAGTCAAGAATTCCGACCGGTTTGTCTACCTCGATTTACGCAAGCAGGTTGCTCGACAAATACCTTGTTCTGGAACCGTTTACTATTTGAAACTCTCAGATACAATCTTTAACTTTAGGCACTTTAAACTTTAGGCATTTTAGGCACTTCTGTTACCCTATGTCAGACTTCAAAACTGCCACAAAGGCGCTTTGGGGGATAGAGACCGATCCGACCATTTTCATCCGCTTTTTGCCCTTTTTCTGTTTTTCAAGGAGTTTGCGCTTTCTTGTGATATCCCCGCCATAGCATTTGGCAGTCACATCCTTTCTGAATGGAGTGATCGTGGATCGGGCAATGATTGTGCCGCCTATTGCCCCCTGGATGGCGATCTTAAAGAGATGCCTCGGGATCTCTTCCTTGAGTCTCTTGCAGGACTGAAGCGCCCTCGGCCTCGCCCCCTCTCGATGAACAATCTGGGCAAGGGCATCCACCTTTTCTCCGTTCAACAGAATATCTAACTTTACTAAATCGCTCTCGCGGTAGTCGAGAAAGTCATAATCGAATGAGCCGTAGCCCTGGGTGACTGTCTTGAGATTATCATAGAAATCATAAACCACTTCGGCCAAAGGGAGATCGAACTGGATTTCGATCCGTCCCGGCGTGGGATAATTGAAGT
>JACNIU010000495.1 GCA_014382905.1 Desulfobacterales bacterium | reverse complement strand
GAACTGTGCCATCAGGTTACCTCCAATCTTATTCAAAAATCTTGTTGATGTTAAGAAAGGCCCCCTCCAAATTTCAAAAAGCCACTGTTTTTCCAGCTTTGAACCTTTATCCGGACAACCATTCAACAGACCATGAGATTTTCTACTTGAGTTTGAAACCTGGCATCTCTTTTTCCCGGTCCCAGGTTCTTTCCGTTACCCCCTCTCTTTTCATCTCTGTCTTTATAACTCTCAGTGTTTCCGTTCTTCGGATTTCATCAACAAGGTCCACGTATCGTGGCACCATGAAGTGGGCCATATTGTCTGAACAATGGCGAATGAGGTCTTTGGGATCAAGATCTTTCCCGGGCCTGGGCTTGACCCAAATCATCACCTCATCCTCTCCCAAATCCGACGGGACGCCAAAGGCCGCACATTCTGCTACGTCCGGGTGCTTCTCCACAACGTTTTCCACCTCGAAGGATGAAATGTTCTCACCCCTTCGACGCATGGAGTCGCTCTTGCGATCGACAAAATACAAATTGCTCTCCTCGTCGGCATACATAAGGTCGCCGGAGTGCACCCATTCGCCCCGGACCTTTTCTCTTGAGGCCTCGGGGTTTTTGTAGTATTCCACCCCACCGCTTTTCTTGTCCGTGATCTTGGTTATCAGTTCACCTGTCTCCCCTTGGGGGACCTCTTTACCATTGTTATCCACCAGCTTCCATTCACTGACATTGATGGGTTTGCCCATTGAACCCACGGGTGCGTCACCGAAATTCATGATGAGGACCCCGCCTCCGTCCACTGCCCCGTAACCTTCCATGATTTTCACACCAAATCGTTTTTCAAATGGTTCCCAGAGGTTGGCGGGGCAGGCCGAGGTCAGCACCATGCGGACGGGGTTATCGGCATCGGCCGATCTTTCCGGCTGGTTCATAAGGATGGGCACCATGGCCCCGAGGGCGTTGAAGGCAGTCCCGCCATAGCGTCTGACAGAGTCCCAGAACCCGGATGCGGAGAATTTGTGTTCCAGTCCAAAGGGAACCCCGGCGGCCATGGAAAAGCAGGCCGTGAGGATGAGGGCATTGGCATGAAAAAGGGGTAGGGCGGTATAGAGGATATCATCGGGTTTGTAAATAAAGGCGCAAAGCCCCATCATGCCCTGGATGTTTGCACTGCGGTTTCTGTTCACAACCCCTTTTGGAAAGCCTGTGGTCCCAGAGGTATACATCAGGAAGGTAATGGCATCCGGATCGGGCGTGTGGTGGGGTTTTTCAGGAGAAACCTCCCACAAGGTCTCCAGATCAACGACTCCTTGCGGTAAAGATGCCTCAGAGGTTCGGCGCACAAATATTTTTTCGATGCCACCCACCTGTTCTCCCAGTTCCGCGACTTTGGGGTACAGGGTATCGTCAACTGCAAGGTACTTGACATCGGAGTTGGTCAGTATAAAACGCAGACCCTCTTTTATTAAGGCCACATTGACCGGAACGCTGTAAAATCCCGCCCTGGGCAGCCCATAGAAAAGATATAAATACTCAACGCAGTTATTCATGAGGATGGCTACACCTTCTCCCGGCTTTGCCCCGTGTTCTGAGAGCCCGTTAGCGGCCCTGCAGGTGGCCCTGTTGAATTGAGCAAAAGTGATGACCTGGTCATCGTGAAAGACATAGGGTTTATCGCCCAACGTCTCGGCCTGATATTCCACGAGTTCACTATAAAATTTGAATTCCGGGGTATCCGTCATTTTGAGATCTCCTGGGAAGTAAAGATCCGTGCCCGGAGGGCCCGGCTTTGGTTATCCCCAGAGGGGATTTAGTCTACTGGCGTTTCAGTGGCTCATGGAGTGATGGAGTACTGGAGTGATGGAGTGTTGAAAAAGCTCCCTGATCACGTACCGTGACAGTAATCAAACGCGGTTCCTGAAAAACTGACGGCCGCTTATCCTTTTCCAATACTCCACTGCTCCAACTCTCCAATATTCCAGTCCAATCCTTTCAGGCAGAGCCATTTGTTTCTGACCTGGCCCTGAGGACCAGGATTTCTATTTTGGATTAAATTTCTGTGTGGCCGTGTTCGTTCCAGAGGTTGGCGGGGCCTTTGGTGTTTATGTCGTTAAGCTATAGGAGGGTGCTGGAACATTTGGCGTGTTTATTGTTTGATTATTTGATCTTGCCATTTCACGGAGGTTTGATAATATAATATTGCTCAAGAGTAGAACAAAACTAAACGAAAACTAAGCTACTTCTACGGGGATATGTAACAACGTTAACCTTCATAGGAGCCTCCCAATGAAGAGAGCATTCAAGACCGTTTTACTGCTGTTCAGCCTGGCGGCAATCCCAAGCTTGCTGGCAGGCTGCCCCCCCAAATCCCCGGTATTTCCGAAGGTTGTTGAGGCAAACTCTCCAATCCTGAAGAAGTGCACCTATGTGGGGGAATTACACAGTTCCAACCGGGAGGGTGATCCACACTCCTTTAATACGGAGGCGGAATCGGTTGGAATTCAAACGCATGATGCATATACCGAAGTGATGCAGAATGCAGCGGAGATTGGTGCCACCAACATTGTCTGGAGCGGCGATACCTTTGGCTATGGACCTCAAATGAGTGCACGTGCTTATCGCTGTGAAAAGTAGCCGTAGGTGAACGGTTCAATTTGCCCCACCAGATAAGAAATTGGCGTGGTAAGATCAAAGTGAACCCTCATTTTGGCGAGGGGGCCGGGGTAAGAACGACATCCCCGAGCCAGTTGAATACGGCCTCAGAAACCACCCTGTTTCCAAAGACCTTCAGATGACACTGATCATTAAATACATCTTTGATTTTGTGTTTCCTCAGAGCGGGCAAAAGATCTAGATACGGAATGTTGTACTTTTCTGCGATCTTCTGTGCCATCCTCTGGGGGTAGTGCAGATTATCATATGGCTTCTTGATTTCAGCCTGTGGGCTAGCCGGAAAATTTAACCAGAGGAGCCTGATGTCTCTTGCCTTACACAGTTCCGAAATTTTCCCCACATAATATTGGACGGATTTCCAGCTTTCCGGTTGCCAGGCCGCCCCCCAGTCGTATCTTGCCTCTTCAACCAATTTCTGCCATGAAGTCTCACTCTCCCTATATTTTTTTGTGCCAAACAGACGTCCCCACTTAAAACGGTTTCTCAGGTCGGGGTTATGAGTAATCCTCCAAACACGGAACATACGATGAAGTTTCCTCACAATAAACGACCTGTATAAAAAACTGTTAGTCAGCCAATGTTCCCATGGCAAACGTCCGCTTTCAC
>JACNIU010000494.1 GCA_014382905.1 Desulfobacterales bacterium | reverse complement strand
GTGGGTGACGATATAGCGGCAGTGGTGGCGGAACCTGTCCAGGGTGAAGCCGGAGCCGTGGTGCCGCCGGATGATTACTGGCCGCGCCTGCGCGAAATCTGTAACCATTATGGCGTTCTTCTTATCGCCGATGAAGTTCAAACCGGAATGGGTCGTACCGGCGAGATCTTCGGTGTGGATCACTGGAACGTTACTCCGGACATTATCTGTCTCGGCAAGGCTTTAGGCGGCGGTGTGATTCCCATGTCAGCCTTTTTGTCTACGGCTAAGATTTGGGAATGCATGGAGCCAAATCCATTCATACACACGACCACCACAGGTGGGAATCCTCTGGCCTGTGCCTCTGCTTTAGCTGCGATCACCGTTCTTCTTGAAGAAGATCTGGCCGGACAGGCAAAGGCAAAAGGTGAATATGTGCGGAGTCAGTTAAGGCAGCTCCAGGATAGGTATCCCGGTGTTTTGGCAGAGATTCGCGGGTTGGGGCTGTTGATCGGTATGGAGTTTCCGACCGACGGGATAGGCTACAAAGTTGCGGCAGGTCTTTTTTCAAGAGGAGTACTGACAGCCGGCACTCTGACAAATGCAAAGAATATCCGCTTCGAACCTGCCCTTAATATTCCTCAAGACATTTTGGATGAGATACTTAATCGTATAGAAGATGTTTTCAAGACCATTGAGTTACCGAAAAGACCGGAACAGATGAACCTTTACGCCGGGCAGATGTTGCATGTGGATCTTACAAAACGGAAGATTCAGGCCAGATCGATTAACCGGGAATGGCTGAAGGATTACGTAGGGGGATGGGGGCTTGCAGTGAGATATTTATATGACCTTGTTGATCCCAAGACAGATCCTCTGTCATCGGGTAATGCTATTGTTATTATGACCGGTCCTTTGTGCGGGACTCTTGCGCCAACTGCCTCACGCACGTGCCTTGTTTCGAAATCGCCCTGCACCGGTACTATTTTTGAGTCTAATATAGGAGGCGCTTTTGGACCGGAACTCAAGTTTGCAGGATATGACGGCATTGTTATCACCGGTGAGGCGGATAGTCCTGTGTATCTGAGGATTGAGGATGACAAGGTAAGTATTGAAGATGCGGGTCCGATATGGGGCAAGGGTATCTTTGAGACCGAAAAATGGCTTGGAGATGCAATGGGACGTGGCGTCAAGAGTCTGTCCATCGGGCCGTCAGGTGAAAACCTGATCCCATATGCTTGTATAGGTTCTGAAGCTTACCGCCAGATGGGGCGGGGTGGCGCCGGGACGCTTTTTGGCGTCAAGAAGCTGAAAGCCGTTGCCTGCAAGGGAACCGGTGGAGTTCAGGTGGCAGATATGGGCATATTCTGGGGGAAAGTGACAAATGCCAAGGAGTCGAATTTATTGACAGAGAGTAACCTTTGGGCCCAAAGTGAGGGCACTCCGATGCTTATTGATGTGACAAATGCACTAGGAATTCATCCCACACGGAACTTTACCTTGGGCGTCAATTCCAACCGTCACAATCTGGATTCAGAAGCCGTCAATTCGGTAAAGATAGGAGATAGGGCCTGCGCCTCATGTCCTCTGGGCTGTGGCAATTTTACATCGGTCAATGGTGTCCAGATGGAGGGACCGGAATACGAGACCCTGTGTTTGGCAGGATCTAACTGCGAGATAAACGATCTGGAGCAGGTCATGCGCTTTAACCGTCTATGTGACGATTTGGGTTTGGATACCATGTCCACGGGCGTCACTATAGGACTGGCAATGGATCTGAGCGAATCGGGAGTCCATGATTTCGGGCTAAGGTTTGGCAGCGTTGAGGAATATTTGGCCGTGGTGGAAGAAATTGCCAATTTATCAACGGATCGGGGCCGGGATCTGGCTTTAGGATCGGCCAAACTCGCAGCTAAGTATGGGGTGCCCGACGAGGCGGCACATGTAAAGGGTCTTGAGATACCTGCCTACGATCCCAGAGGCAGCTATGGCATGGGGCTTGCGTATGCCACCAGTGAGCGGGGGGCGTGCCATTTGAGGGCTTTCCCTATATTCGCCGATGATCCATTCAAGCTGAATGCCATGGCAAAAGATGTGATCGATGGTCAGAACAGTAGTGCCGTTAAATGGTCCATGTGTTTTTGTGATTTTTGGGGATCTGTGGACACGGTGATTATGGCCGAACTGCTGACCGCCGGTTTGGACAGGCAGATATCAGCAAAGGATCTGGACAAAGCTGGAGAGCGGATCTGGAACTTGATACGACTCTACAACTGCAAGGCAGGTTTTACCGCTGCCGACGACGTGTTGTCCGAAAAAATGACAAAAAAGGCTCTAAAAAATGGGCCACACGAAGGTCGTGTTCTGAACAAGGAGGACCTCGAGAAGATGAAGGCGCTTTATTATCATCTCCGTGGCTGGGATAAGGAGGGCCGACCCGGAGAAGCGAAACTGCGCGAACTGGGTCTTCAGAACCTGTAATTGAACATTATTTCTGATGATAGACTGCCGGATAAACATTTTTCAATGATACAAAACGATTAACTAAAATCCGAATTCCGAAGCACGAAGCACGAAACAAATCCGAAATACGAATTCTCAAATGTTCCAAACGATGAAGATGGAAACCTTTTTTACAAAGAACTCACCCTGCATCTTGTTTTGGTCATTTGAATTTTAAAAATTGGAAAATTGTTTCGGGTTTCGATATTCGAATTTCGAGTTTTTACCAAGATGGAGGATATAAATGGAAAAGCATCTACTTGCCATACCAAATCGCTGCACAGGGTGTAACCGCTGTGTTTATGCATGCGCTGCGGTTAAAGAAGGGATGTTCATGCCTTCAAAGGCGCGTATCAGGATTAACAATTTTCCTCTTGAGGGCTACTCGGTGCCCAGCATATGTTTTCAGTGTCCAAAGCCTGATTGTTTGGAAGCTTGCGGAGAGGGTGCCATTTTTATGAACGAGCGTGGAGTAGTGGTTATCGACGCTTCAAGATGCGATGGTTGCGGTGACTGTGTTTCAGCCTGCCCGTATGGCATGATCGAACAGTACGGGTCTGGAAATGCGTTCAAGTGCGATCTTTGCGGCGGCGCACCGGCCTGCGTCAACGAGTGTCAATTCGAGGCGTTGGTGTTCAAAAAACCTGACAAGATTTCACTCAAACAACGTGGAATCCAGATGAAACAGCGTATTGCAGAGGGTTCGGCAGAGGACAAGCGCTACAAGCTGGCAGTGAATATCCTCAAGGATGCTGTTCGTATTCCACGAACGACCGGTTATTTGGGTTGATGT
>JACNIU010000493.1 GCA_014382905.1 Desulfobacterales bacterium | reverse complement strand
GAAAAATATCCTGAAAGGTTTCTTATCCTTGACCGTAGTCCGGATCCGAAATTTTAATAATACGAAAACCTGTGCTATCTGCTATTAAGCTCAGGCTTAAAGCGCAAATAAATCTTTTGATATCAAGCTGTTACCCCAATTGAAGACCATGTTGACATATGAGCTCATTACCTCAGCATTTCCAACTCCTGAGCGATTTTGGGTAAGACATCTGACATACGCGAATTGGAGGGCTACCACTATATCTTGTGCCAGTGTGGATTTTGGGAATCGGTTCTTTTTGTTGAAGATCTTTCTCGATTTTTGTGGTTACCGGGACGTCTATAAAATTCCCACTTTTCTGTTAACATATTACCATTGCATAAATATCGTAAGCATTCCTATGAAAAACCTTGTCTCGTGTGGCCTTGGGGACATCTTGACTTTGTTGAAAATTCACAGCGCGCGAACTTAAAATGAAGAAATCCTCCTTAAATTTGGGAGATTCCCCACAGCTTGCTGCGGGGTTCTTCAATTATTCCCACTTTGAATAGCATATCTTCTACCGTCCTGCCCTGCTGCCGGAAGTTAGAGATCAGACACCTCTTTCCCGTCTTTGGACTTGTAAACACCTTTTGAACCCTCGGGGATGTAGGTCATCCCCCTGGCCCGGTCCGAAATTCCTGCCAGGCCCCATGCGGTTAGGAATCGGTCACGACCTGGTAAATCTTGTGTCCAATCGGTTTACATCACCCCATTCGACCTCTCACTTCACCTTAAAATGTGATATCTCCTTCTGGAGCGCCTTTGTCGCTTCATTCAACTGTTCAATAGCTGAGTAGGTTTCCCCAAGGGATTCCATTGTCTCCTGCAACCCCTCACTGAGATTTACCATGGCGGTGTTGATTTTCTGGGCATTCTCCGATTGATGGCCTGTGGCCACGTTGACGTCTTCGAAACTGGGAGATAAGGCCTGAACCTGTTCAATGATGCGAGTCAGTTGGGCGCTGATCTTACTGACGTCTTCTGCGCTTCGCCTGACTTCATCTATGAACTTGTCCATTTCCATAACACCGGCAGCGACTGCGGACTGCATCTCCTGCACCATCTGCTCAATATCCAAGGTAGCCACAGCCGTCTGGTCCGCGAGTCTACGGATCTCCCGGGCCACCACCTGAAAACCGCGTCCGTACTCCCCGGCTTTTTCAGCTTCAATCGCCGCATTCAATGACAGCAGATTTGTCTGATCGGCTACCTTGGTAATCGTGTCTACCACATGGGTAATATTCTCCGCCTTTTCGTTGATGGACTCCAGCCTGCCGGATATGGACTTGGAGGCACTTTCCATATTGCGCATGGCTTCCTCCATTCTGGATAGATCCTTTTGACCGCTATTCGCAAAGACCGCCGTCTCCTGAGACATGGATGCCACCCGTTGCATTGTCTCTACCAGGTCTGCTGCAACCCGGGAGATATTCTCTACCAACTTCACCGCCCGGTTGGCAGAATCCACCTGGTTCGCCATGGTCGTCTCCTGCTCCTTGGCCGTCGCCGCCAACTCTGTAGATGAAGAGGCAACCTGTATCCCCGACCTCTGAACCTGACCCACCAACGAGTTAAGGTTTGCGCTCATAATGGCCAAGGCTGAAAGGAGCTGCCCTGTTTCATCCTCGGATTTAACTTTCACCTTGGCTGTGAAGTCTCCGTCCGCAACCTTCCTGGCAATGTCAACGGCTTCTGTGATAGGCCCGCTAATCCTCCTCGCTATCCAAGTTAGGATCATGAAGGTGATGAACAAGCCTATAAGTGAAAGGAGTAAGACCTTGACGAGGGTATTTCTGATGGGTGCTGTTATTTCACTTTCAGAAACCCGCATGACAACCGTCCAATCTCCCGTTTCAATCTTAGCTCCAGAAAAGATATAGGTTTTATGGTCCAAAGGGTCGGTATGGCGGATCAAGAGGGGGGGGCCAGAATGCTTATAGAAAAGCTGTAAGAGATGTTTGTAGTCGGTTTCCTCGATATTTCGAGTCATCATGCGCCTGTCAATTTGGGCCGCATCCTTTTTTCCTGCCTCTGCACCTGTTCTTCCGAGCTGGCCAAACGTATTCTCGGATGCCAGATCGGTAGTCGAAGAAATGATCCGGCCTTTTCGGCTAAGCAACACGAATGCCGCCGATTCATAAGGCTTAAAGCTTTCCAAATAAGTGTGTATGTCCGTCAGGGCGCGGTCAACACCTGCAATACCCACAAATTTGCCCTCTACCGCTATAGGAAAAGTCTGTTCTACGATCATCTTGCCTTCATAGAAATAAGGTTCAGTGATCATATGTTTCTCTTTGCTATCTGAATGGAATTTTTCCTTGGACCCCTGGTAATAAAGACTCTTTTCCATGTCAACAAGAGGGTTGAGCTTAAATTTTTTTCTGTCGGTCCCATCAACAAACCAGTAAGGTAGGAACCGCCCGTTTTCCCCCAGACCTTTGTGTGCATCTCCCGCTTGGAGCAGATAGGTCTTGTCATCCTGATCTGCGTTTGGCTCATATCCAAAATAGGAACCGGTAAGTCCCGGATTTTCTGAAAGAACATTCAGAGCGTATAAAGTGGAAGCTTCCCGTTTACCGAAAAGGGCACTTTTTTGGGCCAATGCCATGGTTTTGGCGATCGTTACGGCTTCAAGATTCCGCAACTCGATCTTATTTGCTATGTCCTGCGTGTGGGTCTGAATGAGGCGGTCGTTATCTTTGACCAAACTGCTGTACATGCTTTGAGAAAACACCGCAACGATTAAGAATACCACTGAAGCTACGGCTGTGCCAAAATAGAAGATGAGCTTACCCTTTATACTCTTTGGGACGATGCTCCTTATTTTCACAATTGACCTCCATGATTGGTTTAAGCGTTGTGGAAATAGATAATTACCTGGAGATTATCCAGAGATTGCATAGGATTTTGGTTTCTATGCGAATCGCAATAACTGAGTATGTTAAATAATCGAAAGGAAGCTCTTGTTCGCACCAAACAACAAAAAAGGACTTAAATCAAGAGAAATCGACCCTAACGATTGGGAACGGGAAGAGAACCCTTCTGGGGGTCTAACTTGGGGATCAAAGTCTATGGAGGGGATAGGGGAAATGATTGGCACGACACCGCGACTGAAAGGAGGCAGGGGCATTATGCTGCCTCAAACGACGCTTGGAGACCTTTGCAAAACGCCCCCTTTCGCCCGATTTCTGCGTCTGCCCCGTAGCTCCGGAAGATGGTACTGGGGTCAGGCTCAAATTTTAATCCTCGA
>JACNIU010000459.1 GCA_014382905.1 Desulfobacterales bacterium | reverse complement strand
CTGATGAACTTCTCCTCCATGTTCTCCTGATCGATGTAGGAGAAATGCACATCGTAGAACTCCATGCCGCCGATCTTCTTGAGTTGCTCCTTGACGCGGCGGCGGGTTTCCAGGGCATATTCCAGACAGCGCTGCACCGCCTCTTTGTCATAATCCTCATGGGGATAGAGCAGCTTTAAAAGGCCCGATACCGTGTGTTTCACGGCAATGGTATCGCGTTGGTTGAGATCACGGCCTAACTTGAAATATCTGTTGATGGCATCGGCAAAGTTGCGCTTCCGCATCTCCCGGAAGAATTCAGCTAAATAGTCCACGATCAGACCATACTGGTTCGTGATATATTCGGGCCGCATCTTGGGGATTTCCCAACCGGGAATGTAAGCGTGGAAACGGTCGAAGAAGGCTGAATCGATCATGGCCTCGGGAAAGGGGGCCAGGAGATGGCTTGTCTTGACCAGGGTATCCACCGGCTGATTGAGGTTCCCCACAAAGACCATAGAGGCGTAGGCGTTGATCAGATCGCGTCCCCGCGCAAAGGAGCCCGAGGCCATATAGTCCTTCATGATCTGGACGCCATCGTTGTCCTTGAAGGAGATCCCGGCTACCTCGTCAAAGGCCACTACGTCCCACAGGCCCACAAGCCCCACGGTATGGTTCGCGAGGTTGTAGAATAGATTGGCGACGGTCGTCCGGCCACCGGAAATCAGGATGCTGTTGGGGCTGATCTCTTTGTAAATATGGCTCTTACCGGTACCGCGGGGGCCTAATTCGCAGACGTTGTAATTGTTCTCGACCAGGGGGACCATCCGGGTCAGCAGGTGCCACTTGACGCGGTTCTCGAATTGGGTCGGTTCCAGCCCGGTGGAGCGGATCAGGACATCGAGCCACTGGACTTCAGTAAAGTGCCGCCGCCCTTCAAACAGCTCCTCCATGTCCATATTGGGCATCTGGATCGGCTTCAACTCCCGAACGAGAAAGGGCGAGCCTCTCTGACCCTCTTCATAGAAATACTCCATGGTGATGATCGACCAGATGCCCCCGGCCAATAGTTTTTCGTATTGCCGCACTGTTTCCGTGCTGATCTCTACGCCCTTAGTACCCAGGTTGGAAAGCAGGGCCTCATAGACATCCCGCTTCTCATTGAGTTTGACTGTGGCCTTATCGATGATCTTGAGGCTGCCTCGCTCTCTGATAATCGATTTGACCTTTTCGGCCTCATCGGGCCGCACATAGTTTTCAGCTAAGATCCGTTTTACGGTCTTGAGACCGTCCTGGATGATGGCCTCATCGTTTGAGGCACAGTGTTGTCCCAGGAGGTATTCCAGGACATACACCGGCACGTTCGCCCCCTCCTTCACTAATTTGGTGAGGTCTTTGCGAACGACCCGGCCTGCAAAATGCCGGTTGAGAAGCTCATCTAAGCCTTGGTCTAATGTGTCTTGTCCATTTTCAGAAGTCATCGGTAAATGCCCTGTCAATAATGATGTCCATACTCTCCTGCTCCACCCCTGTTTCCGCATCTCGCAGGACAAGCCGGTATTTCGTTTTCTTGTCATACTGGCGGTCCTGAAGCACAAGGGTAATCGACTTTTTCCGTTCCTCGATCTTGTCGGAGGAACTCTCAAACGTCACCGCTTCGATGTTGGTGACCGGGTCATTCCCCTCGTATACGGCCACTTTCAGAGTAATCGGCTTTACCCGGTCGCTGACCGGCTCCATTTGGATCATTTCAAAACGGTGGCGCGAGGTCGTGATCTTGTGGCTGGTCCCCAACACGTGGACCGTCACATGCTTTGTCTTTGTGGCCCCAACCTCCTTACCCTTGATATGCCGTACCGTCACGACGGGAACCACGATCTCCTGAAGCATGGCCCCGCCATGGACGTACCTGGCGCCCCCCATAAAATGAAACCGGTTGGCCCCCTTGGGAATCCAGAATTCCATATCTCCATCGGCGCCGGCCGTCACAGCGGTTGAACCGTGCCATACGCTGTCATGATCCCCAAGACTGTGCCCGATGAGATATCGTTTTTTTGTCTTTACGGTTCCGGGCGGTTTGTCTGTTAGAGTGCTTTTATCCGGTTCCCCAGGGGCCGACTCTGTAAAGAAAAAACCATGATCCGCTGTGATCACCACATGGTGCCCATTGAGGTTATTGATGACGTAGACCACGATCGATGCCACCTCCCCGATGGCCCGTCTCACCGCCTCAAATGTATGGCCTTCTGTGGTTGCAGAATCTCCGGCTGAATCGATCACATTATGATAGATATAGACGACGCGTTTATCCTTGACAAACTCACGGCCCTCGTCCTTCTTCATCTCTAAGAGGTCATCGGCCTTGACGGCCACTCCTTCCACAGCGGAAAGGATCTGGCTTCGTTGTTCCAGAGAGGCCATTGGCTGCCCGTCCACCAGCACGTCCCCGTTGGGTTTATACTCCAATTTCTTGTGCGGGAGAAGGGAGGCCATGCCAAGGGCCGTGTAGGATGGAAGGGCGCCTAATTGCGAGCCAAGCTCCGCCTCAAACCGGTATCTGCCGTTGAGTTCCCGGGTGAGTTCTTCGGCGGCCTCATACCGGAAGGCATCACTGATGATGACAAAGCTCCGCCGCCGTTCGGCCTCTCTCAATCGAGGCGCCACATGCTTCTCAAAGAAGCGCTGCTGATTCGGGATATCATTCAGTCGCCATGCCGACAAGAGGGATGTGCTGCCCTTCGGGTCAACAAGCTTTCCCCAACAGGTCGCCAGATCCTGGATGTACCCGTTCGCGTAGCAGGCTTCCACCTGTTCCCGAAGCTTTTTGAGCACGTCCCATATTCGTGCTTCAGCCATATCGGCCTGTTCGCAGAATTGCCGGTACAGTTGGTCGAAACGGAAGAGTTCCCGCTCGTATGCCCGGTACATTTCCTGGGCGTCGTTATAGTCGAAGCCTTGAGAATATGTATTCTTCAGGGCGAAGAACTCGGCCGCTGCAACCAGGGCCTCATAGACCGCGTGAAATGCCGCCCGAGGGATGTGGGCTGACCCCACTACGTTGGGAGAGGCCCAGTGGCCGGCCTGCCGGTGCGTGGCCACGGCCCGGATGTCACCCACGTTAATGGTATTAGCCCCCGATGCGACCCGATCTCTGAGACCCTGTGCGATCGCCTTTTCCGCGGACTGGAATGTCATGACCTCCAGCAAGTGCTCGATCTCCATGCCATAAAGCTGGTCTTCAATCTTGATGATCCCTGCCACCAGATCGGACAGCCGGTCATAACTGCTCCCCTTGCTGGC
>JACNIU010000311.1 GCA_014382905.1 Desulfobacterales bacterium | reverse complement strand
TGGCTATCAATACGCCGGTTCTTTGTATTTCGGACGTGTTTCAGGAAGGTTGGTACACCGCGGATCGCGTCAATACAGAAAAAGGAGGGTGACAACCCCCGTTATGTTTATTTCGCTATTGATAAAGATAAAATGACTTGATTGTGTTTTTTTATGGAACTGCTTTTGGCAGAGTTTTCAGATTCGCCATTTGTGCGGCCTGGAGAAGCTTATGATCATAGCAGGCAAAAAGCAATTCTTCAGGTAACCTTTCGTGGACTATCAAGGCCGAGGCCAGGTGGATGGCATCAAAACCCCGCAGCGGATAATCAGCCACGATTCTGTTAATGACAGCATTCAATTCATCCGTTACTTCCACCCGGATTGTTAATGATCGCCACCATGGAGCCATTTGAAGATCGGGGTTATGGTACCACCTCGTGATCGGGGTTTTGGAGCCACTTATCTTCATTAAACCAGTAAGATCCCAAAATAAGGTCTCGAATATCCTAAACCTTTTGCTATCCTCCTTAAAAAATCATTCTAAGGAGGAAGCGATAAATGACTTTCAGGAGGTTCGAGATGCACCACTATCGACAAGTATTAGCCCATATGCGGTTGGGAGAATCCGACCGTTCCATCGCCCGCACAGGGATCATGGGCCGCCCCAAGGTTACAGAATTGCGTCACATCGCCGTTAAACGTAACTGGCTTAATCCAGATCTACCTATTCCCAATGATATGGATCTGGCCCGCCATCTTCACCCCAAAAAAGACGACAACCTACAACCCTCACTGGTCGAACCCTATCGTGATGAGGTCCTCACCTGGTGGCAGGACGGCATTCAGGGGACCACCATCCACGCCGCCCTAGTCCGAAAATATGACTTCCCGGGCAGCTATTCGAGTGTCCGTCGCTTTCTGGCCCAACTCAAAACCGATCATCCCCAGGTAACGACTATCCTGGACTTTGATCCCGGGGATGCCGCTCAGGTCGATTTCGGGAAAGGACCCACTATCATTGACGTCTTCACCGGCGAAATCATCTCCACATGGTTCTTTGTCATGACCCTTGCCCACAGCCGCCACCAATACGCTGAAATCGTTACCGATCAAAAGATTGGAACCTGGCTTGGATGTCACCGTCGGGCCTTTGAATTTATAGGGGGAGTCCCTAGGCGAATCATCATCGATAATCCCAAGTGCGCTATTGTCAAAGCCTGTTTCCATGATCCGGCTGTGCAAAAATCCTATGCTGAATATGCCGAGGGTTATGGTTTCCTCATTTCTCCCTGTCCCGTAAGAGACCCTAAAAAGAAGGGAAGAGTGGAATCCGGAGTCAAATATCTTAAGCGGGGCTTCATGCCTTTACGGGAGTTTCGAACCCTAACCGATGCCAATAACCAGCTTAAACAATGGATATTGGAAGAGGCAGGCAATCGCCTTCACGGCACCACCAAGCAACGGCCACTGTCCATGTTTGCTGAAACCGAACACCACCTGCTCCAATCTCTACCCGACAGGCCCCCTGAGGAAGCTCAGTGGGCTCAGGTAAAGCTCCATGGAGACTGCCATGTTCGTTTTCTCAATTGTCTTTACTCCGCTCCCTTTCGCCTCTGTGGAAACACCCTCTGGCTGAAAGCCACCGATGAGGTCGTCCGGATTTTCTACGAATATCAGCTTGTGGCTTGCCATCCCAGGCTGACCAGACCCGGAGATAGGTCCACTGTGGACGATCACCTGCCACCCAATGCCCTGGCCTACAAAATGAGAGATCCGCAATGGTGTCTCAAACAGGCCCGTGCTATCGGTCCCTGTTGCACCAAGCTGATCCAAATCCTCTTTGCCGACCGGGTCCTGGACAACCTCAGAGCCGCTCAGGGTATCATCCGGCTGGGTGATAAATACGGTCATAAGCGTCTGGAAGACGCCTGCCGGCGCGCCCTTTTCTTTGATAACCCCCGCTACGGCTCGGTCAAGACCATCCTCAAGAAAGGTCTTGACCAATTACCAGAACAGACCCTCTTGTTCGAATCACTGGCCGATGTATATACCGGCCAGGCCCGCTTCGGACGAGATATCCGACTTTTAAATACCAACTGAAAGGAGATTTAACTATGCATCCCATGCCCGAACTCATTCCCATGCTTAAAGAGCTGAGGCTTTCAGGAGTCCTCGATTCCCTTGAACAACGAAACCGTCAGGCTATTGACCAGAAAATGGCCTATACTGACTTCCTGGCCATGGTCATCCAGGATGAGATCGCTCGGAGAGCTCAGAGAAAGCTGGACCTTGCCCTTAGACGGGCAAACTTCCGGAATCAAAAGACCATCGAGGAATTTGACTTTACCTTTAACCCCAACATCAACCGGGGACTTATCATGGATCTGGCCTCCTGCCGATTTATCAATGAGAAGGTCTCGGCCTTTATCGTCGGTCCATGCGGAACAGGAAAGAGTCATCTCGCTCAGGCCCTTGGTCATTGTGCTATCCGTAAGGGCTGCGATGTGGCCTTCACCACACAAAGCGCCATGCTCGCCAAACTCAATGCCGCCCGGGCTACTCATTCCTATGACCGGCAATTTAATAATCTGATAAAAGTAGGACTTCTCATTATCGATGACTTCGGCCTTAAGCCCCTACGGCCTCCTCAGGATGAGGACCTTCATGATATCGTTTCCGAGCGCTATGAACGGAGATCAACCATTATCACCAGCAATCTGGATCTTAACGAGTGGGGCGAAGCATTCCCCAATAAGCTCCTGGGGGCCGCAACCATCGACCGGCTTAGACATGGGGCTTATAAAGTTGTGTTGGACGGAATAAGCTTCAGAAGTCCCAGGGACAATCCCGAAAACCCAAAAAAATCACTTTCTAAACTCTCAAAATCTATACTTGCGAAAGGAGGTGAAAAAAGCTAAATTGGCCACTTGCTGAGACCTGTTTTTTGGCCTCTTACTGCTGGCTCCATAACCCCGATCATGGGTGGTTCCATAATACCGGTCAGCGACACCAGCCTGAGATAGTAACTGAGACGGTTCTTTATCTCGGATATAGTGGCCTGAATCATTTTCCGCTCCTTCTCGAACTTTTTGCTATTGTATCTATTTAAACTTGGCTATAAAAGCCTTGAAGTCAATCTTGAAACACTTTCAAAACACTTCCAGCGCTATCCCCGCTCCAACTACGGGGCAGGTCCCATCGTAGCCTTACCCCCTGCAGCGGGATCTACGAAAGGGGGGGGAAGCGTGGCGTAATGATTTTGAATCAAGGCTGTGGTACCAGCTTTTCCGTGGGAGCG
>JACNIU010000178.1 GCA_014382905.1 Desulfobacterales bacterium | reverse complement strand
GGCAAGTAATTATATAAGTGGCTGATATTATTACATAGTTAACCGGACAGCAGTGTCTTTGGATATTGATTAGAAAAGAGAAGCCAATAAAAATGGGTATCAAAATCACTATAGTGATCCATTTTTTTTGTAATGGCTTGCGCAAAATCACATAACGGATGAGAATTGGAATAGAAAGGTATAAAAGAACATTAACAAGAACATCGATTACATACTCCATGGCGATCTCCTCTGGCTAACATTGAAATAGGTCGTACCTTTGCTCTATCCCAATTCCTTTAGAAACCTACTCTTACCACCTTTCGCCTCTACATCCTCCGAAACCATCTTGATAGCCAACCCCACAAGAGCCACGAGGGGGCCTGTTCTCAAGAAAGCCCGGCCCATGGCCTTTGTTGTCTCCTGCACTCGCGCCAAGTTTGTTTTCATCTCCCCAAGGGAAGATACCCCTTACCCTCCCCCGATCGTCGGATCCATTGCGACTTGCCAGTATTCATATTAAGAAAATACCCCTGGTCTCCAGTCCACCGACCATGGGTCAACTCACCGGTCTCATAATTAAAGATCTCCACCCGATCCCCATCCGCCCTGACCCTATAAGTCTGCAGCCGGCCCTGATCATCCAACACTGTAACCTGCTCACTCCGCTCCGCTCCGGCCGCGGGTACCTGGCCCTGATAATTCTGCGCCTGCCCATTATCCATCAGTACCCAATGATTCCCGTACCGGTAACCGTAAGCAAGGTCCTTGCCGTCATAATTCAGGATCATTTGCAGGTCCGCGTCCTCATAGACCTCATAGACCTTCATCCCCCCGGACGCATCCATCAACATTATCTGATATCCCCAGGCCACACCAAATCCGAACACCATCGACCATACCACCAATCCCATCACCATCTTTTTCATAATGCCCTCCTTGCGCTGCGGGAGATCTTTTTGGTTTAGGGCACAAAAAAAGCGCCCTATCCTATCCGGAAAAGATTAAACACAGATAAACCAGTATAGCCAAGGCCAGCGCTACAAGCACTGCCACGGTAAACACAGCCATCGACCATTCCATCCATCCTGCATATGGTTGTTTTGGCTCAGTCTTCCATGAATAAAGCCCTCCAAGGCCGCACCCAATAAAAAACGTTAACAATCCCGCGGTTTCATGCACGTGGAACATCACCACGGATACCACCCCCACGACAATCCCAACCATCAGCCGCCCGTGCATCTTCTATGGAGTCCCTGACGGCTTCCTGTTTCTGTTTTCCACTTGGCAACCTGTAGCTAATCCAATAGTTGACACGCTTAGCAGCCTTCGCCTTATCAAAATCCTCTCCGCATCTTTTACAGACTTTCTTTTTCACTGACTGCCTGGTCTTGCAAACCGGGCATTGTGCCAAAACTCCCATAAGTCCCCTCACTTTCTCCCTGTTTGGTGAACGCCCGGGAGAACCGGCCAGGCTCTCCGGTGTTAGCTTAGAAAGCTGTCCTGGGCATGTATCGGCACACCGAGGGCCTGCTACCCAATCTGGTTCTCTACCCAGGCCGCGTGGACGCCCAGCTTGTATTCCCTCAGCAGATCGCGCATGGCCCTGATCTTTTCGACCGGGGTGCCCGGCGTTATCCCGTCGCCCCCCACCTGGTCCCAGATCTTGAGCAGCGCTTTTGTCGAGTAGCCCTTATACATTTTCGGTAAGTTATGCTCTGTCAACCGCTTATCCATTTTCTCACCGCCTGTAAGCATGACCAATCTGTCGTCGCTATATTCATCTAACTCCCGATCCGAAGAGGCCAAGCTGCCCGTAGATAGAACCAGCCGCCGTATCTCCGGCCTCTTCTTCTAATTCAGCGTATCCTCCGGATCCTCCTTGAACGACGCCTTCCCTGCCTCGGATAAAGGGCAGCCTGGCATTCTTATCTCCCAGGCCGGTTGCTCCACATAGCCATAGCCAAGCGTCTCCCTTCCGAAGATCTTAATCTTCTCCCCACCATTCAGGGGAATAAACTGACCCTCCTTCGTTTCTACCCCTACTTCGGTATAATGACCACAATGCCCGCATTTTCGCTTAGTCACAACACCCTCGATAGGTTCTTTATAGGTAACAAAATAGCTGCCCTGTACTTCTGTCATTTGTCGCCCCCTTCCTTTTCAAGGCTCTTGGCTTTTTCTGCCTTCTCTTTCAAGGCGAGAAATCTTGTCCTCAAGCTCATCATCCGCCTGGCGTACGCCCTTTTCCTCGCTATCTCTTTCAATCCGTCTAATGTCGGCGTCTGAGTATTCCTCATCTCTTCGATGATCTCCCTCATCTGCCTGACGTAGACTTTCCTCGCCATCTCTCGCAGCCCTTCTAATGTCGGATTTTTAATCTCCCACATTTTACGGTCATTCTGAGATTTATCATTCGGCATATTTCTTGTCCTCATCCCAAGGACCATAGGGCGGTGGAGGGATCCAGCTCCCCAGATATCCAGTCTGCCTCGCGCGCGTGGGGAATAAGGCCATCTGTCAATCTTGATCTAATGACAGGTACCAGAGGTTCCTCGCGCGTGGGGAATGTGGATTGTTGAAAATGTGCGCAATTGCGCACAAATCAGAGGTTCCTTGCGCGTGGGGAATAAGGGTTGAATGGGACGACCAATTGGTCGGGTTCCCGCCAAGGAACGGTCCCCCGCGAACGTGCGGGAATACGACCCATGGGTCGCACGGCTTCCTCGCGTGCGTGGAGAATAAATCTAAGATCTCAAACCCCCGAAACCTCGTGAGATCGACGACAATCGCCGTTCTCAAAAAAGTGCTACTCATCATTCATGGATCATTTCCGCCATCTATCACCCCTTTGCGCCTGCGTCCCTTGGGCTCGATAAAAGAGAACCTTCAGAAGCCGTTTACACCCTTCGATATCAAGGAGACTTACGGCCAGCTCCCCATCACCGCCCCCGGATCTTTCCGCACAAGCCAGACAGTCAAGATCCGAATCCTCACGGGCTGCCCGGTCAAGGCATGTCTCATACCTCGGGCAGTACATGTCCCTGAAAATTATCTCCCGCTGATGTTTCCCCATGGTTGACAGGCCCTAAAGCTATCGGTTAGACTTATGACCTGCCTGATGGGTTCTAATCTTTGAGGATGACGGGGCTGGTGCGGCCCCGTCATTCCTTTATCAAGCATCAAAAAAGCTGACAGCCCGCCTGAGCCTTCCCTCAAGCTCAACCCGATGATTCAACGAAACTGACCTGTGCGTGATATACCATGTAATCAGGTTATAGAACACCCAAACAGTCGGCTGGGGAGATCCGTCACTCAAAAAACGTTCAACATCATCGTTGACCTTTTCCTCAATTGCGTCAGTAGCCCGCTTGCCGAATTCCATAGCCTTCATAACCTTCTGGTATGTCTCCAGCGACAAAGGCCGCGCTCCCCATTTCCGCCAGGTTTTAACCTGTTTTTCAAACCGGGCCAGGGCAGTGGTCACCTGTTCTGTGAAATCCATCCGCTCAAGTTCCACCACATGGCGCTTTCTGAACTGAGAAAGCTGTTTCCGAACGATAAGCCCGTTCTTACACATGAGACGGAAAGCCCCCAGGAGCACGATCAACGGCCAGGACACGTCATAGCTGTTGTAAAGCAACAACTCCGGGTGAACTCTGTCGCCCGGCCTGATATCGATGGTTATCTTCTTAAAGCGGTAGGTCCTGCACATCCGGGCACCCTCATTGTAGAAGCTCGTCGTTACAGTGGGAGCCCCCAGTTCCGGGGTTTCGTCAATGATGTCTTCCAGCTCGTCTGTGGCCTGTTCATGCCTTATCCTTCTGGATCTCCCCGAGGGGTGAAAGCTCCTTGTGTATCCCCCTCATCTCGTGAACAATGTCGCCCAAAAGCTCTCCCGCTCCATTAAAATCCTTTATGAATATCATATTCTCATTCTTACACTCAATGAGAAGATTGCTCAAGGTTGACAGTTTAAGAATTGCCAGGTTAAGGCCATTCGATAATTCGTCAATTTTGAAAGCCACTTCATTTCTGATCTCCATATTACACCTCCTTTAATTCTTTGTCCCTCTTAACTTTCTAACTTCATCAATCGCCTCCTGGATCATAAATTCACAACCGCGCATGGTCCTTAAGCATCCTTCGTTCACGGCTTCCCGGCAATCGTGAGGTTATTCTCTCTCCTCCAGTCCTTTCCTGAACGCTCAAACTTTTAATACTCGCAAGCAGTAGCATCCCGTCTCCGGGTTTTGATAGTCCTTCACAACACCCCCTCATCGAACATGCTGACATAATCGCCCGATTTGGATACGGTGATGCTGTCCGCGATCTTTATCTGCATAAGCTCACCTGCTTTTTTGAGTTCCCGAACTATGCGAATATCATTTGAATTCAGCTCGGCTTTATTGCTGTAGTGGTTGTGTCCCAAATAAATCACCGGTGAATTACTCAATATGGCAGGTTTGAAGATCTCCCTCGGGGCAAAGCTGGCCCCGGTTAAGTTCCCAATGCTCGCCGTGTTGATCCCTATCAGGTTCATGTGATGGTCCAGGAGCATGATAGCAAGATGTTCCCGGTCTACATCCTTCAGGTAATACTGAAAGATAGGGGCGGCCACGTCCGACATATTGATCCGGGTGGTCCGTCTCACCGGGGCCTTGAACACCTCATTGGTCCTGACCATCTTCAACTTGTAAACGGGAATGTTGTAAAGCCTGGGTCTGCCCATATTACACCTCCTATAAACGCAAAAATCCCGAAAGCCGTCTCTTCCGTCACCACTTCCTCTTTAATCTCCATATTATACCCCCTTTTAATTGTCACCTGTCAGCTTCACGAGTTCATCGATAGCCTCCCGAAGGAGAAATTCACAACCACGCACAGTGAGATCCTTGTCCTCTTCGCGGATAGAGCCTTCATCGTAAGAAATAAGCGCCGCGTGTACGACGTGCAGTTTGTGAAGAACTTCAAAAGTGACTTGCCCCACGTTCATGATTGAGTCGTATACTTCTTCCGTCACCAACTTCATCCCAGCTTTGATTCCCATGTCATGCCTCCCTTCAATTCTCATGGTTCTCGGTTGCCTTTCCTCCATCATCTTGGCCCTCCCTTAATTTTTCCTCATACAACTCCAAACTCCCCTCTATATTCGCCACCTCCATGGAGATAGCCCACGCCAAGGCCTCGATGCACGCATACAACCCCCCTGTCAGCCGCATATTGTCAATCAGCCGATTCTCGGGCGTCTCAAAGTCACCTCCGATCTGCAACTCATTGAGCACCATCCCGACACCGATCAATCCCTCAGCCGCCCGGTCGATATGCCCTAAATACATATTAACCGCCCCAAAACGTTCAGGTTCCGTCACCACTTCCTTTTTAATCTCCATGCTATACCTCTCCTTTCCATAAAAAAACGCCCAAGATCTCTCCCCGGCATAGATTACCGGCCTCACACGTCACCGCATGGGGGATCTTGGGCGCAAAATGTTTACATTCTGTTGTCATTATCTATGGTTTAGAGGTTGTTTAGTTGATTCGTTGATTTCAACCTATCAACTAAGAAAAGAGGTGTCAAGCTTTTTTGTTGACTTCAACCTATCAACAATGTTTTTATTCTCCTTGAAGGAGATATAGAATGACTGATATTCCTAAAAAGAGCTATATCAACACGACTATAACCACTGACCTTTTAAAATCCCTAAAAATACTCGCTGCAGAAAAAAGTGTCCGCCTCAATCAATTGCTTGAAGAGGCTATCAAGGATCTTCTTAAGAAATACAAAAAGGAGACTGAGGAATAACCCCTTTACCGGAACCTGCTATGCGCCGGCGGGCAAGACCCCATTTCGTGAATCACGGGGTGGGGAGATTATTTCTTGATGCATAAGAGAACAATATGTTGACATTGATGATCCTTTAGGTATAAAAATGCTTGCGGATGGGCGAAAAATGCCTTATTATAAATTCGAGGAGTTTAAAAGAGCTTGTGATGAGGACAAGAATAGTGTTTTTCCTATGGGAGATGTTTTGAAAGATGCAGAAGAATTTTTTAATTTGCGTACAAAAACAGAATTATTGGATTTTATTTCTAACAATGGGTTAGAAAATTTACAATTTGTTAATACAAAAGATTGGGAGAACAATCCTGATAAAAGTAATTCAATAAAGGTTTATGCTTATGAATTTAGATCGATGTTTAAATTAGGCTATATAGCTTTTATGTATATTCCCCAGACAAAAAACTGGATTGTTAAATCTTTCCATCTTTCAAAAAATATGAATCCAACAATGATGATTGCATTGCAAAAAGCGGGCTTATTAACTTCGGGGGAAAGATAGATAATGAATAATGATAAGATTTGTCCTGCCTGTGGCGGAGATAATATAGAAAAAATTGAAAAGGAACAAATTATCAGGGAGTCTTTTGGCGGACAGAAAACAGTATTATTGAATGAATATTCATGCAAAACATGCGGTTCAACTGGGGATTTTTTTAATGAAAACGAGGTTTCAATACAAGATTGTCTGTCAGTGTTAAAAAGCGATGCCATAGTTAATATCTTGGAAGACTTTTCTCAGAATAAGATTAGCTTGGCTTCTATGGAAAGAGCTCTGGAATTGCCGCAAAGGACATTAACGAAATGGAAGAATAAAGCCTCGAAACCCTCCTCATCGGGAATAGCTCTATTTAAATTTTTGCGGATATTCCCATGGTTATTACAAGTTGCCGAAAATAAATACGATTATACTTTAGCTCAAAAAATACATATAAAAACTGCTTCCCAGGAAATGCTAAAACATATGTATTTTGATGAAAAGACCGCTGTATCTGATGGGCTATATAGCGATCACACTGTTGCTACTTATTTTTCTCCAGATAGCGAAAATGTCTTAACATGCGGTTCATACGCCACCGCAAATTTCAATATAGTTGAGGTGCCGAGAGAGATTGGAAGAATAGCAACAAGAGGGGCTCTCGCTAATACGGCGGACTCTGGCGTGGTGCCGGCGCCCGAGGGACATGAATTGAGAGACGCCGCCTGAAAACCTTTAACAAACGGAGTGCGAAAATGAAAATAAGTGAATCTTACAGGAAAATAATTACAGATGAAATTGACTATGTTGAAAGCATGATGAATAAGGCCAAAGATGTTGAAGAAAAGCTCTATTTTTTCAGTGCCATTCAAGGGACACTTCAAAGGATCTTCAATCTTGAATATGATTCGGAACTTGTGTTTATACAAGTCATTCTTCAGCATACTCATGTTGCATTCCTACAAAGGCTTCAAGCTGTAAAGAACGGAGATTTGGTAGTCCCGTTACTTAAAGACCAAATTGAGCAACTTATTGGCATCATCAAGGAACTGTCAGGGAAAATCAGTGGCAATAAAAAACTTGATGGCACATTAAAGAAATTCGCTATCCTTGCCTATTCAACTACTGGGAATGGTTATTATCTATTGCAAAAAGGTTTACTGAAAATCAAGGAATGATAGGAGGGAGATTTGCAAGAACCGGTAGGGGTTTAACCTCAATTCTTCGGCCCTGTGTGATCTCAGAGCGTCCTTTCCGGTTGTTTTATAGGGGTCTCTGCACCAGGGGTCTCCTGGCCGGTGGTAGATGAAGGAGATGCACTCCCTTCCCAAAGCAGATAAGGAGTGGCGGAGCGTTTCGGACGTCTGTGAGGGGGGATTCAACCGGTTTAAGGCCTTGAAGATACATCCTTCGCCGCCACTCCATACCAGGGTGACCCATGTCGGAAGGCATGGGCGGGCTCCCGGATGATATTTCCTTTTTCGGACTTCTCGCCGGGGATGGAGGTTCCGAACTCTCACCTTGGCATTATCTTTGTACAAATGTACAAAACACAAAAAGGCCCTCGTTGCCGGCTTGGTGACAATTGTCACCAAATTCTTCCTGGCATTACCTTTGTGCACAATAAAAAGGCCCTTCGAGACCAGGCGCCCGACGTGCGATGTCGGCGCGTGGTCTGAAGGGCCTTCGGAAGGCCACCGAAAAAAACGGCAGACCCGCGTGCAATGCGGGGGCGGTCCCTCGATGACCTTTAGGAGACAGCAAAGCGGTGCTTACCGTCCAGGCAACGACGGGACTCCCTTCACCATCTCCCAACTCGAATGATACACCAACCAGCAACGAAGTCAAGGGGGCTCTCCGCATTGTTGATAAAATCGGGCTTTCACCCAATCCGGTTCGTCTCCATAGCCGCGTCCAAGGCATCTTCAACCGTGGTTATACGGCCTTCAACAGGCGCCGCCGGTTTGTCCCGGCCCTCGATCTCAGCCCGCACCTTTGTTATCGCATAGGTCAGTTGATCATAAAACTCCAGATCCCGAGGGGCCTCACGCGCATGTCTCAGAAACGCCGGATCATCCGGGTTGACGCCCGCGATTTGCGCCTGTTCCCTGGCGTCCTTCCATAACGCCTCACGCTCAAAGTCGTCCATTAGCCCTCACCTCCTTCAATTATGGCCTCTTCAGCCTGATACCGTTTGATCCGCGCCCTATGCGCCGTTAACGAGGCCAGCCCGGTCTCTGCATCTCCCAAATAGTCGAAGATCACAGGGCCTTTCGATTTGTTCACAGTACTTGCCAGCCGCCCCAGCGTCTTTAGAAGCTCATCCGATACGGTAGGTACACAGAAGAAAAAACGGTTCGCGTATTGAAGCCGAAGGCCCGGCAGGATCTCCGCCGTGGTAAAGACCGGTTGACCTCTCTCGAATTTATCATTGATATCCGCCTTCTTTTGATCTGGGGGCTCGTCAATGATCCCTTGCCCCACGGTCGTTGCCAGTCTTTTTGCATGGCCCTGAAATGCCTTAAACAGCTCGTCAGTCTCTTTAGTGCCCTCTCCCACAATCACACATCGTGTGTCATAGCTGTTCAGTTCCTTGACAACATCCCCAGCAACCGCCTGAGCCAGTTCAAGACCAGCCAGGCGCTTTGCCCGGATTTTTACGGCAAAAAGCTTCGGCGGATTCAATGCCCGTTTCCGCTGTTTTTCCTCATCCCTCCAGCGGCTTTGTACTTCAGCCCATTCTGCCGCTTTAACAGCCGGGCTCGCTTGCCCCGTCTTCTCTCCGCAATACGGGCAAACCGGCACATACCCCTCTTTCAGCGCCCAGGGATCAAAAATATACCGATTGCAGCATTCAACCTTGATACCGTTCCGGCCCAAGTCGGTACCGCACTTAAGGCAGAACCGGTAATCATCTCTCAACGCTTCCAGCCCGCAACGCGGGCACTTCATCTCTGAATTTTCCATAATCTGTTTCCTTTCGTTGCTAAAATTATCTGTCTTTACCCCGTGCCCCACTTCAAGCCTACGGTCAAAAACAAAGGTTAAAACTTTCAAAAATCCCATACCCTCCAATATAGCCAGGGGGGACGGGACTCCGGTCTCCGGGTTTAGGATTTCCGCCTTTTTCAGATTCCGCAACTCCCCTTTCACTCGCGCCGGGATCCCCCTGACCGGCTTCTATCCCAGGCCCACAGGCCACCGGCCTCAAGCGCCTTGACAAGGGAAGGAAGGAACGCCCGCGCCATGGCCCGGCTCTCCCGCCACACATCAACCCGACCGTCAACACAGCGATGGGAGCGCCAGCCCAGGAGGAAGGCCCGGCCCGGAGACCGGGATCTCTTCCAACCCAGGCCCTCCAGATTCGCCAGCATAGTCACCGCCCGAAGCCCTCCAGATCGTCAAGAGCCCCGGCCAACGCCCCCAGCCCTTCCGCGATCCGGGCCACTGCTATGTCAATCGAGGCCCCTGGGCTCGCACCCGACCTGAACAGCCCATGCCGAATGCCCATGGCAAACCGACTATCAAGCCGGTCAACCGCCTCGGCCACGACTTGAGCCGCACACAGGATGCTTGCCGCCAACGGAGCCCCGGCCAGATCCAGGAAGGACCAATACAGGGTTTCAACCTTTTTTCGACGCTCCATTCTCTCCCTCTCTTCCTTCTCAGGAGCCCCCGGCCAGCAGCCGAAACCCTCCCGATCAGGCTACAATTGATTTTCATACACGCTGCGGATCTCTTCAGGCTGGATGCAGAGGTAATCCAACGTTTGTCGTTGCGTGCTGTGATTGAGACAGATCATGAGTTCTGGCAAAGACCGCCCGAAGGTCACCCGCTGATGATATCCCCACGTTTTGCGCAGCGTATGGCTTCCGAAATTTCCTTTCAGGTTAACTGTCCGACACCAACCTTTGACCAGGCGGCTTGCCGAGGACACCGTCAAGACCTCGCCTCGCTGACTTCTAAAAAAGAAGTCCTGATCCGTATAAGGGGCGGAGGCCAGCAGGCCCTTGATTGCATCAATACAAGCCCCGTTAAGGCTGATCCGTCGAAGCTTCCCGGTCTTCTTCTCCTTGAGTTCGATCTCACCCATTGCCTTGAGGCCCCGAACATTGCCCGCCCTTATAGCCAGCAGGTCCGAGGCGCGCAAGTTCGTGTTGATCCCAATTACAAAAAAGGCCAGATCACGAGGCCGATCCTTCAAAAGCCTCTTGATAGTCGCAAGATCCTTCAGAGTCTTAATCGGTTCCACCTTGATCCGGGCCCCTTTCCTTGGATGATTAAAATTCGCACCTTTTTTCATGATATCCCCCCCTTGATTATGTCGTTAACTTTTGGCTATAAAGTAACCATAAGATAACAAGCTGTCAAGCATTATTTTTGAGAGAAACACGAAAAAGGCGATAACCTCTTGATTGAAAAAGGGAAACTCTATTTTTCAACTCGTTAACTTTTATACTAAAGTTAACGAGTTTCTATTTCCTCCGATATCCATTTTCGAGCCCTTCATGCCGGTTCATTTCCTGTGTGGTGAACATATCCCGGGGCTTTCCCATGGTCCCTATATACCACCCGAAGGATATCAATCTCCGATCCTGAACAGCAGAAGCATTATTTCTATGCTTGCCGCCCGGCCCCCTTTCTTTTATTCCCTTTACAGCTCAGGAAGTATGAAACGGAAAAGCGGCTGTGGCGTTTTGGATTCGGGAAATGCCACAAAAACTTGGGAAACCTCCCACGTGAATCAGGTTTGAAGCACTTTTGACGCATGACAGCCGCCGCCAGGCTTCGGGCTCGATGCCTCCAAACGAGCCTCAATTTGACACGCAACCTATTGATTTCACCCGGCTTTACATGGTTTTGACCATGCTGAAATCCAAATTACTGAAACTTTACATGGTTTTGAAATGGGATAACATACTGTTATCATTTCATATTACATGGTTTTCATGGTTTTTCTCTCTACCTTAATAGGGAAAAAAAGAAAGAAAGAATAGAGAGTAATGTAGTGAAAAAATATAAAGAAGGTTTTCATTTGAAACCATGTAAACCATGAAAAGCCTATTGTTATCAACAGGCTAAGCCACAAAAAACCATGAAAAAACCATGTAAGGAAGCATGAAAACCCCGGTCAAAAACATGTAAAGGTGCTCAACAGCATCAAATGGGGTACAGGGGACACCCCCAGCCTGGCTATTCTCGGGCACGCAGCCCGATACCAAAGAAAAATTCACGCGACCCATGTCGCCGCTTCCGCACTAATGGATAATTGAGATAGATCTGTTCGTAGAAATTATTTTTTCCAAGGGGTCTCAATTTCGCATCCTCAATCCAATTTTGATACCCCTGGTATAAATCGGCTGGCAAAGCCCTCACGCCATCATCAGTCGGATCATCGCTGATAAGGCAAGCCTCACTGACGAAGGCCAGAACGGGATTGACCTTTTCGCGAAACCGCTCTTTCGCCTGGGCTACACAATCCGGGGCTGCGATCTCTTCCCGCTCCAGGACGCGCTTCAACCCTTCCAGTGACCAGTGGAATATTCCATCGAGCTCTGCAATAAGCTTATCGGCCAACCGCTTATCATCTGCCGATCCTTCAAACTTCTGACGATACTCAAGAACAATGACCCTCCGGAAAAACGCGTCTGTCTTTTCCTTGACCCCAGGAAAGGCATTCATTGAAATCATATGTTTAGCGAAAGGCGTAAACTTCACATCCGGGAGGTATTTCCTCTGCGCTTGTACTTCATCGCCGGCACATATCTTTTTGAAATTGGTAACCTCAAGGGGTCTCGCTTCTGTTTCCCCACAGCTATTCAAAAGTTTGTCTCGAATTTCCACGGGTCCAAAATTTTCCTCCATCCTTGCCAGAGAGATATGGGAGACGTTTTCCTTCCCAAGCATGGCACAAAGAATTCTCTCGATGAGACCCTTCCCATTGGCTCCATTTCCGATTTGAAAAACGGCACAAGGGAAAAGAATTCGCGGGTAAAGACAGTAACCAAAAAATTCTTGAAGTACCCGGCCTTTCTCCAAATCGTCGGCAAATATCTCCGCCACTGCTTCAATCCATCTTGAACACGGCGCATCCTCGCGATATGAGATAGGCAGTTGAACGCGTGAGTTGTACTCTGGTGCATGGGTCTTCATCCCCATTCTCTCTATATTCAGCATTCCGTTTCTTAGATTCAGAAGCATTGGGTCAAACTCCAGTTCTTCCGGCGCCTTAAAAATTTGAGCGCCGAGCACGTCAATCGCCCCGTCAATCCAGGCCGTCTTTGCATGATCACCTAACAAATTTCTCACAATTAAACGAATGGCATCTCGCGGATAAGGCTTCCAGACACCAGATTCGTGATATTTGTAAAACTGTTTTGAAAAATCATTTCCCTCGAAGATTAAAGGTTTTAACTTAGTCTCTAAATGGTTAGCCATCAGCGCAGGGATAAATTTGACCCGCCCTCGCTCGTTTTCGACCAGATACCCCGGATCATCCGACCCATCATCACCCCCTGTCTGCACAGACACAGGCTTTTTTTTCGAAGGTTTCCAGTCAGGATCGTACCCTTCACAGAATTCAGCGAGCGAAGCATCTCCGCTTATGACCTCTCGCGCCTCACGCCATGTCCGGCTTTCGCATCCTCGGTGAAAGCATTGAAAAGTAATGAGCCCATCCGGGGCCTGATTGATACTTGATTCATTTCTGCCATGATTTTGATCAAAGAGGCATTGCTGCAAGCGATACATCGTAATACCGCCTGGTCCGGCTTTTTCGTTGTATTCGATACCATAATTTGTCAGGTATTTATCCAGGTCCAAAGCCCCCAGGTCCGACCTTTGCTTATGACCCTGGGCTTTTTTTTCGGTAGGTTTCTGATGGGGGGATCCTTTCTCATCTTTCGGGGCCAAAGAAGCCAATTTTCGAAGTTTCTCGATCGAGACAATTCCGATTTCATCCAATGTCTCCGGCTGGTCTGGGAACAAGTACGAGATTCGATGGGGCCGATCTTCTGTAGAATCGCCTTTCCGGCTTGTGGAGCCATAAAGTTTCCAAATCCTGGAGGGGTTGAAAACCTTTAAGTCAATATCGACATATTTATTTCGGAATTTAGCTTCAACCGCAGCAATGGCCTTTTTGACCATCTCTCGATGATCCGGGTCAGTGGGAAGATCCGGTAACCTGTAACATAAATGGTAACCGTTTCCCGAACACGCCCGCAGGCCTTTGGGAAAGCCCAGCTCATTTTCAAGCCATGTCGTTATCTTCTTTGCTACTTGAGCTGCTTTTTGGAGTTCATTTTTTGTGGAGCTGATCCCTGCTGGACGGATGGGGTCAAGATCGATTGGTAATTGCCTTATGCAAGCGATATCGGAATCCTGGGTAAGATACTTAGGCGAAGCTATGAGCCGATTTTTTGCCCTCGCCAGCAGGGCAGGGCTCACCGGGTTCAGAGTGAAATAGACACCATTTGCCCCTGCCTCATCCAAGACCCTTGCGAGCTGTTTAAATGGGTTGGTATTATCGCAATAGGCGCTTACTACGCCCGCACCTGTGCAGTAACCATCCCACGCTTTATTCTTACCGCGTAAACCGAGCCCCCGGATCTCAACCACTTCCCCAGGGCGAAAGAATCGCTGGTAAACGGCTTCCCCATCACCCGACATAACGAGTAATCCTCCGAGCGCGACCGACCTCGAGGGTCAGCAGCCGAAGCACTGCCGCCGCCGCAAGCCTTGCAGAGTCAATTGAAATGTTGCGAATCCCCCCGCAAAAATAAGAAAGCAATAATTCAGACCCGCGCCGGCGAACTACTTCATACACTCCCAAGAGAAGGATCTCCACACGCGCTCGCCGCTCATCATTAATCCAAATATCCAAAACCCGGGGCGTTGATACGCAATCCCAGTACAAGTTTGCAAACTTACGGCGTTTCTCGATCCAAATTGCCGGGGCCTCTTCGGCTTGGCACCGCTCGCGAAAAGCATCGATCCCGCCCTTATCTGTCCGTCGGAATTCCCCATACACACACGTTATCTTCCCCATTGGAAACCTCCTGGCAGTCTCATCAGTCTATTGCTCCAGGTGCTCAAGCACTCGCGACAATCTGAACCTGCAATATTTCCCAGCTTTTATAACGGGAATCTTTTTCAAACGAGTCATCCTATAAATCCATGACCGTGGCACCTTCAGGACAGCTGCTAATTCCTCAACGGTCAACAATGGTTCGATCGTCCTCTGTTTTTTTTCTTCCATCCTAAACCTCTTTACCAGACATATCAGGCCAGATATCGCAATGTTGAATGGTGTAATATGCCATAAGTTTTCCAATCTCAGAGGGTCGCGGTGGAGCTCCACGCTCCAATATTGAAAGCCGAGCGGCATCAACACCACTTCCCGCAGCGACCATCCACTGAGGCAGTTTCCGCTCTTTGCGCAGTTCACGCAGATTTGTTTTCAACAGTCCCTTTTCCATAGCAACCTCCCTTCGAAGAAAGATATATTCAGGATGCTTGCCTGTCAACAAAAACATAAGCATAATCAATAGGTTATCTCCAACACCAAAAATACAAAAATGTAAAAATGCTGTTGACGATACACCGGAAAGGTGGTTTCTCAAGTAAGGGATTGTTAGATTATAAGTTCGGTGAGCTTTTCAATAGTTTCAATGGTCGGAGGGGCGGGAGATTGTTTTAGAATGTCCTGCGCTTGCTCTATGTAGGGGTTCTTTTGTACGTATTGTGTGTGAAAGCTATGGGAATTTCTGGGTCCTCGCGGTTTAGGTTTTTCGATCTCATGGGCGAATGCCTCTTTCCATAGGTTAAAAACTAACTTATTGAGAGCAATGGTTCGAGGGGGAGGTCCAACTGCCCTGTCATCATCTATATCTGCCTTGTTTTTCTTAAACCGTCTGACGATCTCTTCCAATGGGTCCGGCCAAGGATCACAATCAAGCCAATGACTTGTGATTACCCATGCTGCCGCGACAAATCTCCAACTTCTGTTTGTAAAGGGGTCTAATCGAGAGGGCCAGGGTGCCAACTCCTCATCCCAGACCGGCTGGATGGCATTCAGCCATACAAGACGCCCCAAGAGGGTCATGTCTTCGTCATTGGTAGGGTCAAAATTCTCATAGAGGGATTTCCATGCTTCCGGTAAGGCACTTATCGTCATTTGGATGCCATCCAAGTGCTGACTTCTGAGAGTAACATCGGCTGCTATGTGTTTTCCAGATTTCTTTCTTTCTCTGCGGATACCCTCGATCTTCCTGGCCTCGGCCATGATCTGGTCCAGGTCCACCGTAGTTCCATCTACATCCGAAACACTCATTTCCCCCGCCTCCTGTGCGGTCCTGGTGGCAACCGGGGAAGGCCGGCCAGGATATCCGACTTTTCGGGAGCTACCCTATCCCCGGAAACTTGAAGCTGTTTAACAAAAAGGTAACAATCGGGAGAAAACACCTCCTTATTATACGGTCTTATATCTTATTATATAATGATGACAAAATCAAGCATTTTATTGAATTCATTAATATTATGCTCTTAGTTGGTTTTGTTTCTTATTGTGTGTTTTTCGGGTTTTTATATCCTGACACGGTAGGGGTCAAGGGTTCAAATCCCTTCGTGCCTACCATGAAATTTCAATAAGTTAGGGCCGGTTCGCGATGACCGGCCCTTTCGTTTTTTAGGGATATTTTCGTATCCCCAGGGCGGGGACTTTGGCAACGGTTTTCCGGTGTAATTCGCTGGTGACGTGCTGGTAATGGCACATGAGGGCCTCGGGGGACGGTCATGAAATTATGCGTTCAGGAAAATGAGATTTGAAGCTACGTTTTCGGATACTATTTCTCGGAAATATTTGACAGTTAGCAAGCTGATGAGGATATGGGTGTATTTTAAAGCGGCAGAAATTGAACTCGATTCAGCAGGTCTTCAGGTTCGCCAGCATTTGAAATGAGTTCCAGATTGCTGATGCAAGCGCCGATAGTCGTCCCCATTTGGTGGACATAAATCACCCCGCCAAAAGGAATGTCTTCTTGTTGTCGTTTGGTTGCCTCAGCGAGGAGATCGTCATCGTGTGTGAAAAGCACTCGACCCAATTCAGTCGCTCGATCTAATAATGCTGAATCATCCATATCGTCGGCGCCATCTTCATAGGCTGTAATGACATCTACGCCACGCAAACGCAGACCCACGGTTATGGCTCGTGGCACATTATGGTCCATATAGAGCGCAATCACAATCAGACCAATCCTTTGGATTTCAACCGGGCAGCAAGAGGTGTTTGCCCTGCGATTTTCCGAGCCTGATTCACAAAAGCAAGCCTTCTTTCAATATCCCTATCAAGTTCATCTTGATGATCCCAGTAGTAGGCTAATGCAGAGTATATCTGGCCAAGCGTAAGATGAGGGTGTTGAAAATACAGCTCTTCAGGGCTCCACCCGTAGGCGGTTTTTTCCAGGACAATCTCGATTACCTTCATGTTTGTACCCACTATGATAGGTACCCCTTTGTCATCCAATGC
>JACNIU010000473.1 GCA_014382905.1 Desulfobacterales bacterium | reverse complement strand
GGGAAACACCAATTCAGCCATGACTGTTCTGGCAAAAGACCTCAAGAGACAGGGCTTAGATGCCAAGATCATCGGCAATGTTTACGCCGCTGACGAAGCGTTTATCGAGCTTGCCGGTCCGGATGCGGAAGGCCATTACGGCATGTACACGACGGCTGCTTATGGGGACATGAGTGCCCCGGCCCTGAAGGCCGTCATGGCCTCGGACTATAAAAACAAGAACTACACGGCCTTTATTCGCGGTTGGGCCCAGGCCTTGATGGCGGCCGAGGCCATGAACCGGCTTTGCAAGGCTGACAAGAAGATCACCGGTCCGAACCTCAAAGAGGCCTTTGAGACCTTCAAAGACATTTCACCCGGAGGCCTGGTGCCACCCATCACCATTACCAAAGACGACCATTTTGCAAGCATGGTCGTTCCGGTTTATGTGGTCAAGGACGGCAAGTGGACCAAGTTCTGGGACAATACGCTGGACCGGGCAAAGGTCGGGTGGGAAGCAGTAAAAGATAGCTGGAAACCGTCAAAATAATAATAGAAAAGTTCGCGGGAAGTTACTCTTGATGCCCACAGCCCCGGCCCCCTCCCACCCTGGTGGGAGGGGGCTTCCGGGGCGGGCCATCTGTAAGGCGGGCCAAATGTGCCCGGTTCCGTTTGGAAAGCCGGGACGCTCTGTTTTTGGGTGGTCCCTTAAAGGGTGTAGCCCGAGATTGTGAAGAAAATGCTTGAGGTTCACGACCTTCGCGTAGCCTATAACCGAGTCATTCGCGTCCTTGAGGGGATTTCCTTTGCAGTGCCGAAAGGCAAAGCGGTCACCCTGCTCGGGGCGAACGGCTCCGGCAAGTCCACCACCGTCAAGGCCATATCCGGTATGCTCCGCTCGGATAACGGGGCCATTGTCACCGGCAAAGTGGTCCTCGAAGGCGAAGATGTCACCCGGCAGGGGGCCTCTCGTATGGTTCGGCGTGGCGTCATACACGTCATGGAAGGGCGTTTTGTCTTCCCTGACCTTACGGTCAAAGAAAACCTCCTGATGGGGGCCTATTCCATCAAAGATAGAAGCTCCATCACTGAAGACCTTGGGCGTTGGCTGGACTTCTTCCCGGTCCTGGGTGCACGGACAAATACCCAGGCCGGATATCTTTCAGGCGGGGAGCAGCAGATGCTCGCAATAGCCAGGGCACTTATGGCCCATCCCAGGCTGGTCCTCATGGATGAGCCGTCTATGGGATTATCACCCATATTGGTTCAGTAGGCTTTCGGCGTAATCTCCGATATTCAAAAAACCCATCAACTCACCTTCTTGCTGGTGGAGCAGAACGTTAGAATGGCCCTGAAGGTGGCGGATTACGGTTACGTCATCGAACGAGGTTTCATCAGGCTTGAGGGAACGGCTGAGGAACTGAGGCAAAACAAGCATTTGCAGGACTTCTACCTGGGCATCAGCGAAAACGAAAACCATATTTAATTCAAAACAGAGACCCTGGTCCTCCCACCGGCCGCAAGCCCTATGGGCCGGAGGTTTACTCTAGACTTAAGTGATGGTCTTTTTTCGGGTGGTGGAATATGTCCACGGTCTATTGTACTATCATATTACCATCGCAGGTCCTGCAGGAATGAGCGATGATCTCAATCAGCAGAAGAAAACTGGCGGATTCGGTCATAGATGAAATCAAAGGGATGATCGACCGGGGCGATCTCAAGGAAGGAGACAAACTTCCCAACCAAAATGATTTTGCTGCCCAGCTAGGGGTTAGTCGTACTGTCCTTCGAGAGGCACTTCAAATCCTGGATCAACTGGGGGTAATCGAGCAGCGGCCGAAATATGGCACAGTGATTCGTGCCAAGGCCGCCTTATTGTATTCCGCTCACCTGATCCCGCCGTTGATATCTGACAACCGGGCAACTTTAGAACTCATCCAGGCCCGGCGTATTATTGAAGTTGGATCGGCGGAACTGGCTGCAAAGAATGCCTCAGGGAAGCAAATCAAGGAAATGGAAGCCCTTGTTGCGGATATGGCAAAGATGCAACAAAAGGACGATTCAATCCAATACACTGAAAAAAACATTGCATTTCATCTTTTGATCGCCAAGGCTTCCCACAACCGGTTTATGGTACATCTTCTGGTTACCATACGAGGGTTTATGGAGCAGTGGACACAAGAGTCCCTGTCCGTCATCCCCGGATTGATGGATCGGTCTTCAAAATATCACAAGGCCATCTATGAGGCCATTAGAGACAAGAATCCCCGGAAAGCTGGGACCTCCATGAAAAAACACATGTCCGACTTTTTGACAAGTTTGGAACGGTATTACAAAATGACCGGTCGAGAAGAACGAAATGGTAAATCGGGGAATCAAAGACCATGACTTGCAGGCTCTTCTCTTTTTAGTGTTTTACAATTAATCTCATCTTGGAGAGAATTCGATGGCAAAGAAAAAACGCATTGTATATACAAACCGCCCAGGGGAGGCCACAGGCATTTGTAGCGGATGCCGTCTGTGTGAGCTTTGGTGCTCCGTGACAAAAAATGGTGGTTTTAACCCACACCGTTCCAGGGTCAGGGTGGTGGATTTGGGTACGGGCATCGATATCCCGGTCACGTGCCAGCAGTGCCAAGACCCAAGCTGTGAGGCCGCCTGCGAGTTCGAGGCGATCGTGTATAATGAGAAGCTCAAGATCGTCGAGGTGGATGAAGAAAAATGTACCGGCTGCCAGGCCTGTGTAGGTGCCTGCCCGTATGGGATTATCACCATTGACCCGGCCACCAAAAAGGCCATCAAGTGTGATCTGTGCGGAGGTGAGGAGCCGGTCTGCGTGGCCATCTGCCCTTCAAACGTCCTGTCAGCCCTGGACGACGGGGGCACGGCAGCGTACAACAGGCGCAGATTTGCCGCAGTGCTGGCCATGGACGACGAGGCTCAGCGCTACATGCCGGGGGGTGAAGAACCGATCCAAAAGAAACTGGAGAAGAGGGGATAGTTGCCATGGCCATTAAGAACAGCAGCTATGTTGGAAAGATTTTGAGAGTTGATCTGACCAACGGGTTTATTACCACGGAAGATTTTGACTCCCGGTTATCAGATCTCTATATAGGTGGCAGAGGGGTTGCCTCCAAGGTTTTATATGATGAGGTTCCCCCGGAGATAATGCCTTTTGATCCGGAAAACCGTCTGATTTTCTCCCCTGGGGCATTGCATGGTACCGGTGCACCTTCAGCCAGCAGAACAACGGTTACAACAAGGTCTCCTCTTACAGGGATGTACGGAGACGGCCACGCAGGGGCTACCTGGGGTG
>JACNIU010000289.1 GCA_014382905.1 Desulfobacterales bacterium | reverse complement strand
GTCTTGGGCGGCACTTCATTATAGATGGCAAAGGGGTCGGCCTTTTCCACTCGGTAACCATGGAAGATAGAGACGACATGGTATTTGTAGTTGGACCCTTTACCAACGTCTGGGATAAACCCCTCCCAGATGCCTGACTCTTTTTGGGGACGAAGCGGGTGGCTGGATTTATTCCAGCCGTTGAAGTCACCCATGACAAAGACCTCTACTGCATCAGGGGCCCAAACAGCAAAATGTGTTCCTTCTAATTTACCCTTTTTTACCGGATGGGATCCCAGTTTCTCGTAGAGGCGAAAATGACTCCCCTCATTGAAAAGATAGATGTCATCATCCGTTATGAGGGATGTATTGTATAGAACGGGCTTTTGAGAATTCATAATTAAGAAACCTTTATATTATTTGTTGACCCTTTAATAATAGACCGATAGAGTTCAATATACTGTCGGGCCGATCGATCCCAGGAAAAATCGGCTTTCATCCCGTTAAGCATGAGCCTCTTCCATGTTTCAGGAACACGAAAACAGTCAATTGCTTTTTTTATGGCATTTAGAAAGGCCTTGGAATTAAACGGACCAAATTTGAATCCATTTCCCTTATTTGTCTTAGGATCAAATTGAACAATGGTATCTTCTAAACCACCTGTGGCCCGAACCACGGGAACAGTTCCATACCTCAGAGCGTACATCTGGGTTAGCCCACAGGGTTCATACCGGGAAGGAATCAGAAAGATGTCCGCACCGGCCATGATGCGATGGGCCAGGGGCTCATTAAAGCCGATGAAGAGTCCCACACGTCCCGGATGGCGCTCAGCAGCCTCTTCAATGGCCTTTTGAATGGTCTCATCCCCTGAACCCAGTACCACCAGCCCCACATCCAGTGCCAGGATATCTTCTAATAATTCCACCAGGAGGTCAAAACCTTTCTGACTGTCAAGACGGGATATCACTCCCAGTAAAGGACGTGATTTTAGAGATTCATCCAAGCCCATCTCCTTGAGGAGGGCTTCCTTACAACGGCTTTTACCCGCCATTTTTTGCGGAGAGTAACTGGCCGGGATGTGAGCGTCATGCCTTGGATCCCAAAGGCCGTAATCAACCCCGTTCAGAATCCCGTGAAGGAATGTACGACGTGCTTGAAGAATCCCCTCCATGCCCATACCATATTCAGGGGTCTGAATCTCTTGGGCGTACTTGAGGCTCACGGTGGTGACGGCATCTGAGTAAACGATACCGGCCTTGAGCAGACTTATATTTCCCCAGAACTCCAGACCATCAATACGGAAAAACTCGTCCCTCGGAAGTCCTGTTATGACAAGCTTCTCTTCCGGGAAAATCCCCTGGTATCCTATATTATGGATTGTAAAGACCGATGACGTTCCAGAAAGGTTTGGATTGTTTCTATACGGGCCTTTAAGAAGGGCAGGAACCAGTCCGGTCTGCCAGTCATGACAATGAACGACATCAGGCTTGAATCTTAAGTTTTCAGCCAGTCTCAACGCAGCATGGGCAAAAAAAACGAAGCGCTCCAGATTGTCGTAATAGTCTCCTGTTGGATTCCCGTAGAGATTGCGCCTATCGTACAGGTCTTCCCGGTCAATGAGATAGAATGGGACATCATCTTGAGTTCGGGTTTCCAGTACTTTTGCCTTGAGCAATTCCGTTCCCAGAGGAACTTCCAGTTCGTCAGGTAGCGGGCGTATCTCAAAATCTCCTTCGCTGACAGTGCGATAGAAAGGAAGTACTGATCTTATGTCTATGCCCATCCTTTTTAAAGCTCCAGGCAGAGAACCGGCCACATCCGCAAGACCCCCGGTCTTGGCAAAGGGGACCACTTCTGGAGAGAGAAAGAGGATCTTTAACTTTTCTTCTGACATTTATACTCCATACTTGATTGGTTCTTATAGATTTCTATGAATTATCTTTCTCCACCGCCTCCAGAAGCTGAGAATAGATCCCGGGAATACTGTAGAGTACACGGTTCCATGATGGGATGAGGGTGCTTTCATGGGGCCCCTTGATCTGCTCCCAGGCGGTCCACAAAAAGCCCCGGAAGTGCCTGAGCGTAAGCTCTTCCTGATGCCGGTCAAAAGCCAGATCGTTCACCTCGGCATCATCGCTGTAACTTTTGATACACCCCAGTGCATTTTCATAGTAACTGTGAAGGATCATATCCACAACAGAATCATCCAATGGAAAGCCGTGAGACCGCATGTAGTTCATGTAGAATTTAGCAATGTCTACCACCATCCGGTGGAGTCCTTTGCTCCCATCGTCCGGGGAAACATCCTGGTGAAAGTCTGCCATAGGATCTCCTCCTTTCTATGCTAAATGTTATTCAATCTCTATGACCTTCAAGAGATCGGTTGTCCCTGGCTTACCTGCGGCGCTGGCTGTAACCACCAAACGGTCCCCCTGACTGGGCGATCCTGTGTTCTAAGGCCCATAATCGGGCAAGCTCAAAAATCTCGTCGGTCTCTGAGAAAGGAGCTACAAGGCCAGCAAACGATTCTTATAAACCACTCATAAGATCGAGATAACCGGAAACAACAACAAACGTGTTATTGGCGTCACCTCCATATTTCAAGATTCACGATGAAACTGGCTTGAATCCATCTGGCTTGTCTCGGTGACCTGATCGAAGGACTCCTTGCTGAGGATGTCTTTCCAGAGAGGTGAGAATTGTTGATATCCTATCATGAAAAGTTATAGCAGGGGATACCCACCAAGATATCGGCAGATTCGATCTCCTCGAGCCGTTTTGAAGGATAAGCCCGAAGAGCAGTATCATAATTCATCGTTACCTCCTCCTTTATCTGTTTTTTCTCGTTATCTTTTAATGAATTGCAGGAAAATTTAACTCTATGTTAAGATAATAGAATTGCAGGAATAGAATTAAAAAACACCTCAAAATACCACAATGACCTTGTAAAGTCAACTGACCCAGAGGGATTGATCATTTTTCTTAAGATGATAACATGGACAATTTTAATCATTTGAAGATGATAGGAGGTTTCAGCATGGGAAGAGGAACAGGTGGCGTAAGGCCGAGATTTGTGAAAAAAATCTCACAAAAGATAGGGCTCCCACCTGGTACATTAATTCATGTGGGGGAGAAAAAGACAGAAAAGATTAGATAAGGGGGCTAAAAAAAGAGATAGATGAATTGAAAAGAAAAACCTTGGAACTGGAAAAGCAGCAAGAATAGAAATCTTATTGAGTGATATAAGGGGTTTTGTGAAATTAATAATACCATTAAGGCTGTACATTCAAATAAAAGAGAGTCCCAAAGTGTTGTGGTCC
>JACNIU010000151.1 GCA_014382905.1 Desulfobacterales bacterium | reverse complement strand
GGCCATTGGTACATATAGTTTTTCTTATACAAGACAAGCTCTGCGAAAATCGGTGCTAAAAGTATTTTGGATACGAACCAAATTCGGATATACAATGATTGCAGATGCCTGAATAAGGCCAAGTCTCGGAAGAGCTGTGATATCATCATTCAGCCGAGCGGACCGAGGGTTGAGATACGTCATGGCTCTAACAGTGCTTGGGTGGGTTGAAAATCGTTGATACCCCCAAACAGCAAATGGCATTTTGGCGAACCTGTGTTATCTGCCATGTTGGCCAGGCTTTGATTGCGAATAAATCGGTTGCTATCAACTCGATACATAATCATTTGGCAATGGCTGATGCCGGTAGGGATGGCTCTCAAGCTACCGGCAAAGGCACCACTGATAGAACAATGGTTCACCTATCGGGGTATCAATACATGACAACCAGACTGAGAATACATTTCGCGTTACTCCTTTCCGATGGGACGTCTAAAAGTTATGAACACATCCTATCACGAAAAAGAATGGGATTTAAGCAAAAAGTGATTTAACTAATTGAGATTATGGGTATATTGGTTATAACAAAATTTCAGATTACGTGCTAATTTCTTATGCTTCGTGAAAAAAATCGCGAAATTTGATGGCCAGGCCTGAAAGACTTCAAAAACGGTGAAACTTTAGTTCTATAGTAATCGATATAAGATATAGAGCGCAGGGTGTTGTCACGGATGGCCATCACACCACGAAGCAGCGGAAAACAACGTGCTATGAATCAGAGAATGTCTCATGGTGCAAGTCAGCCGCAGGCTCCACATGAAATGAGGGTCATCTTCTACAGGAACCTAAAGACAGAGGAGGTAACACTATGAATCCGCGATTGATCAGACATATGTGCATGTTCGCGGTCCTGGCGTTGCTGGGAATGGGGCCTGGCTCCTTCCGGCCTGTGGCCGCCCAGGAAGACGCGCCTGGTGTTGAAAAAGGAGTCGATGTGCTCACGTACGGACCCATACACGAGGCATTTGCTGAAACCGTCTCGTTCGACCCTGAAGCAGGGATCGTTGTCCCAAAAGCGCCGCCGGATGCCATCAACGAGATCCCCCCGGAGCAAAAACCCGAGGGCGACGTGGAGTGGATTCCAGGCTACTGGGCCTGGGATGATGACCGAAGCGATTTCATTTGGGTCAGCGGAGTCTGGCGGGCTGTTCCACCGGATCGGCAATGGATCCCGGGGTATTGGGTCAGGGCTGAAGATGGTTTTCAATGGATTTCAGGCTATTGGGCCCCCGAAAACCAAAGTGATACGGCATACCTGCCCGAGCCGCCCGAATCGGTTGAAGTGGGTCCCAATGTCACTGCGCCCTCAGCGGATTATACGTGGATACCCGGCTGTTGGATATGGTCCTATGGACGGTATGCCTGGCGTCCCGGTTATTGGGCGGTCATGCGGCCGGACTGGGTCTGGGTGCCCGCCCATTACGTGTGGTCACCTCGGGGCTATATCTTTGTCGGGGGTTACTGGGATGTCGCTGTCGCCAATCGAGGCGTGCTGTTTGCACCGGTTTTCTTCGGCATCGGTGTGACCGTGGGACCTGGCTTCTATTTCATGCCATCGTTTATGATCGACCTGAGGGTTTTTTCCGACTGTCTCTTCTTGCGTCCACGATATCACCACTATTATTTTGGTGACTATTATGCCGCCAGGTATTATCAACGAGGCATATTTCCATGGTTTTCACCCCATGCGAGGCGTCATGGTTACGATCCCATTTATGCTCATCAGCGTTGGAAGCATCGACGCGACCGCAATTGGGAAAAAAATCTGCATGCAACGTATCAAGGGCGTCGCAAATATGAGGCGGCCAGACCGCCGCGGACCCTCTACGATCCCAAGAAACCCCACCAGAAACCAATGGTCTCAAAGGCCTTGGACCGCCCTTTTAAAGAACCTTTTGTTCCTGTGACAAAAAGCAGAGAGGGTATGGCAAAATTCAAGCCGTTGAGCAAAAATGAGCGCGCGTAGATTGAACAACGTGGAAAACAGGTCCGCAACCTCAGCAATGAGCGGCTGAAATTGGAATCCCCGGGGTTAGCCAAACCGCCTGCAGGGGCTTCAAAGAGAATTGAGACAAACAGAAATACGTTACCGAAATCCCCGAGTGCGTCAAAACCACCCGCCGATCCGTCAAGACCGACCGGTCCGGCACCCACCAAAAAGGCGCCGCCGGATCGTTACAAGGCCCCCAAAACGGATCCCACGGTCGAGCCTCTGCAAAGGAGACCCTCTGGAAGTGGGGAAAGAAACATAGGTGCGAGACCCGACGACAGAGGCAACAGACCGCAATTTCCGGTCAGGTAGTTGGATAACAATTTGAAATCTGTTGCTTTCTAAAATCTGATGCAAGATACGGAAACATCAAACAAAAGGAGAAAAAATGATTCGACCACTGATATCGGCCATCATCCTGGGTAGGCCAAGGGGGACGCCCAGAAAGCGCCGGTTAAAACCGGCATGAAGCAGGAGGTCCCCCACGCCCCCCTGTAGTGGCATCCGTCACAATACCATTGCCATAGGTCTGACTGCAAATAGTGCGGTCCGCACTATCAAAAGGACCGTTTGATTGAGTCCAGATCGATCGTCTTGTTCTGGCTATGATGAGCGATGGGGGACCTGTGATATTTTTGCTATCAAGCAAAAATATTGGCGAATTTATTTGCCTGATAGAAAAAACTTCTTGACCCCTGCCTTTGAATACGCACAATGCTTTAATGCTTAAGGATAGATATTTGAAAAAAGTTGTCCTTAGCGACCTGTCTGAAGGAGTGGTGTTTGTCATCCTGGCCTGGCACTTTTCTGCGGACAGGTTCCTGAGTGGACTCATGTAGACGGGTGACAGGGGTAGATCCTGTGTATCCTGTCAAAAAAAAGTAGGGCTGTAACCGGGCAGCCAGTAAAAAAGGAATCAAGGATGGAAACGACAACAAGAGGAAGCGGCATTTTGCTTCATATAACCTCGTTGCCGTCTGCCCACGGGATAGGGGATTTTGGTCCTGCGGCGTACAGGTTTGCGGATTTTATGGTTCGGACACGGCAGACCTTCTGGCAGATCCTGCCGATGAACCCCACCGATCCCATGTGCGGCAATTCCCCTTATTTCAGCAGCTCAACGTTTGCCATGAGCCCTCTCTTTATCAGCATCGACGACCTGCTGGATGACGGGCTTATATCTGCGACAGAGATGGAGGGATTGCCGGAGTTTATCCCGGAAAGGATCGATTACGACGGCGTTGTCGCATATAAGGGGAACCTCCTTGAAAAGGCCTACCGGCAATTCAGGAAAGGCCTCGATGATGAGGCATACGAAAAATTTTGTATTGCACATTCCGGATGGTTGGACGATTTCGCGCTTTTCACGGCCCTCAAGACCGCATTCAACGGGGACGTCTGGAACAAGTGGCCCGAAGCCCTGAGGGACAGGCGACCGGAGGCACTAAAAAAGGCGAGGGAGGATTTGGAAGAAAGTGTGGAGAAAGAGAAATTCTTCCAATATCTCCTTTTCAAACAGTGGTTTTCACTCAAATCCTACTGCAACCAGAAAGGTATAAAGATCGTCGGGGACCTTCCCATATATGTGAGTTACGACAGCGCCGACGTCTGGGTCAATCCCCATATCTTCAAATTGGACAGGGAAAGGGCCCCGTATGCTGTTTCCGGTGTCCCGCCCGACTATTTCAGTGAGACCGGCCAGTTGTGGAGCAACCCGGTCTACAGATGGGATATACTGAAGGAAACCGGGTATGAATGGTGGATCAGGCGGATGGCGCATACCTTTGATTGCTTTGATATGGTTCGAATCGACCATTTCAGGGGGCTGGTGAAGTACTGGGAGGTCCAGGCGTATGAAGAAACGGCGATGAATGGGGAGTGGAAAGAGGTCCCAACGCATGATTTTTTCGACACGATGATCAAACACTTGCCCCATTTTCCGGTAATTGCAGAAGACCTCGGGTACATCACCGATGATGTCAGGGAGGTCATGGCGCATTTTCGATTTCCGGGCATGAAGGTGCTCCTCTTTGCCTTTGGCGATGACGACCCCATGCACCCGTTTCTGCCTCACACCTATCCTAAAAACTGTATTGCCTATACCGGGACTCACGATAACAACACATTGATAGGATGGTTTCGAAATGAAATATCCCCCAAGGAGAGAGAGAGGATCTTTCGGTATCTGTATCGGGAAGAACCGGTTAATGAGATCCATTGGGAAATCATCAGGCTTGCCATGATGTCTGTTGCAGATATTGCAATTATTCCGATGCAGGACATCCTGGGCTTGGGTGAGGATGCCAGGATGAACCAGCCGGCCACGACTTCCGGGAACTGGAGATGGCGGCTCTTATCTGAGCAGATCGCGCCTGACATTGAACGCAAATTGTCGGGAATGACCCGGACATACGGGAGGGCGTGAAAAGAAGGCGAATGCCGAACTGGAGAATATCGAAGGGAAATCCGGTACCGGTGAGTGGTAAAGCCGAGAAAAGCGCTTACGCCGCTGTGGGCTTTAGGATGATCATCCCAAGAGGGGGCAGGTAAAGGCTGACGGAACAGGGTTGATTGTGCCAGGGTTTGAGGTCGGCGGTGGCGCCACCTTTAAGCCCTATGTTGCTTCCTCCGTAGCATTCAGCATCGGAATTTATCAACTCCTGATAGAACCCTTCCTTTGGCACCCCTATGCGATAATCGATCCGCGGGACCGGCGTGAAATTGAAGACAAAAACAAGGGTATGATCGGGGGATCTGCCCCTTCGGATGAACGAAACCACATTCGCATCCGTGTCCCTGAAATCGATCCATTCAAATCCTTTCGGGTCAAAATCGAGTTCGTAAAAGGCCGGTTCGGAGAGATACAGCCGGTTGAGATCCCGTATCAGCCGTTGAAGCCCCAAGTGTGTTTCATGCTGGAGAAGGTCCCACTCGAGCTGCTGATCGTGATTCCATTCAGACCACTGGCCGAACTCCCCGCCCATAAAGAGGGTTTTTTTCCCCGGCTCTCCATACATATATCCGAAAAGGAGGCGGAGGTTGGCGAATTTCTGCCAGTCGTCCCCCGGCATCTTGGACAACAAAGATGCTTTCCCATGGACGACCTCGTCGTGGGACAGCGGAAGAATGAAATTCTCATGAAAGGCGTAGAGGAGGGCAAAGGTCAGTTTGTCCATGTGAAAACGGCGGTGAATCGGGTCTTCGGACATGAAGGTGAGCATGTCGTGCATCCAGCCCATATTCCACTTGAACAAGAAGCCAAGCCCTCCTAAATGCACCGGCCGGGTAACCCCTGGCCAGGCGGTGGATTCTTCCGCAATGGTGACAACCCCGGGAAAGCGCCCGAACACCTCGGTGTTGAGGGTCTTTATAAATTGGACGGCCTCGAGGTTTTCTCTCCCGCCGTAACGGTTCGGGATCCACTCCCCCTCGCGGCGGGAATAGTCCAAATAGAGCATGGATGCAACAGCGTCTACCCGTAACCCGTCAATGTGAAATTTGTCGAGCCAGAAGAGGGCATTGGCCACTAAGAAATTCCTGACCTCATTGCGGCCGTAGTTAAAAATAAGGGTGTCCCAGTCCTTCTGGATCCCCTGGCGCGGGTCGGCGTGCTCGTACAGGTGGGTCCCGTCAAAATATTCAAGGGCGTAGCTATCTTTGGGGAAGTGGGCCGGGACCCAGTCTAAAATCACGCCCAACCCTTCAGCATGGCAACGATCCACCAAGTACATCAGGTCATCCGGGGTACCGTAGCGGGACGTGGCCGCATAGTACCCGGTTACCTGGTAGCCCCATGACCCGTCAAATGGATGCTCGGCTAAGGGTAGGAACTGGATATAATTAAAGCCCATATCCTTGACATACGGGATAAGCTCTTCAGCGGCCTCCCTGTATGTCAGCCACGTTTGAGCGTGGCTTTCTTCTTCAATACGCCGCCGCCATGACCCTAAGTGAACCTCATAAATGGCCATCGGTTGACTCAGGGGGTTTTGCTCTGACCGGGATGCTACCCAATCTTCATCGGTCCATTGAAATCCGCCTAAATCGCGGACAACACATGCTGTCTTGGGCCTCTTTTCAAAATAGAAGGCAAAGGGATCTGCTTTGATGAAGAGAGTGCCGTCAGGTGTTCGGATTTCGAATTTGTACAGGAGGCCCGGGCCCAAGTGGGGAATAAAAAGTTCCCATACCCCTGATGCGCCACGGGAACGCATAGCGTGCCTGCGCCCATCCCACTGGTTGAAATCGCCTATTACGCTCACACGGGCAGCAGATGGTGCCCAGAGTGCGAACAGGACCCCTGAAACACCCTGGTGATTGATGGGGTGTGCCCCTAATTTTTCATAAATCTCGTAGTGGTTTCCCTGGTTAAACAGGTAGAGGTCATACTCTGACAGGACAGGAGAAAACGAATAACAGTCATAAAAAGTAGCGGGGAGGCCTGCGCCGAAATCCACTTTGAGACGGTAAGGGGCAATCTCTCTCTTTCCCCGCAGCACTGCCTCAAAGAGCCCCTCCTTTTCTACCAGAGGCGCCTTGATCTCTCTTTCCGGGTCAAGATCGAGGATTGCTACGTGCCTTGCTCCCGGCAAGAAGGCCCGAACGACCACGCCCGGGCCGGACGTCAGCGCAAACGGATGGACACCGAGGATGCCAAACGGGTCCGCTAATTCACCTGAAAGGAGGGCCTTCAGTTCTTCAGGCCTTAACGTAATGTGAGATTTTGCGGTCATCTTCAATCTTCAATCCCATCCGCAGACCCGCCTGCCACTGCGAGGCACGAGCGGGCAGGTTACGCAGATTAGCGCAGATGATTCACGCCTCCAGCATCAATCATCAATGCCAATACCCAGTATCCAATCAACAATTTTACCCCGTTCAATTTTTATCCCGTTAAACCTTCTTTTCTTGTTTAACTGGGACCAAAAGACAGCGCAGTTTACCCCGTAGGTTCGAAAAATCGTACTGGGGCGCATTTAACCGGGGCATCAATCCTAACCCCGCCCGAAGGGCTTGGTTGTGTTATCATCCTGAGTCCTTCCTAAAGGATCAGAACAAAACCAACAAAAAAATCTCCCTTCGCGCTCTTAGCGCCTTCGCGGTTCAATTTTTTCTTTGTCCTTCAATCCGCAATCCAAAATCCAAAATTGAGTTACGCCCAGGTCACCAGACCCATGACAAACCTGTTTTCCAGCCTTTGCTGGCTGGGCATGATGCGCACGGTGTACCCGAAGCGGCCCGTTTTTTGACACGGAATCTGACCGCGAAAAGTATGGAGACCATCGTTAGACTCAACAGGACGCAAGGGGACGGTTTCCCTTTCAACAAAGTCCTCGTTCTGGTCCATTCCACCGTAATACGCCTCGACAGTCACATCTTCAGGCGCCAGAGGACCTAATCTGACTCTGGCGAGTACCTTTACCTCCTGACCTACCGCCCTATCCAGCCTGTCTTCTGAGACAACCTCCTCCACAGAGACTTCGTGCCAGCTGGTCATCAGTTTTTGCCGCCAGGTGGAAAGGTCCTTGGCTCCGGAAAAACCATCTTTGCACAGGGCGTTGAAACGTCTGGCACAGGGAAGATAAAAGCGATTCATATACTCCTGGACCATCCGATGGGAATTGAATACGGGGACCAGATTTTTGAGGCTGGCCCTCATCTTATCTACCCAGCCCCTTGGGATATCGTCCTGGCCCCGCTGGTAAAAGAGAGGGACGATTTCCTTTTCGAGGCAATTGTAGAGGTCGCGGCTTTCGATGTTGTCCTGGACTTCATAATCCTGATACACTTCTCCGTGACCGATGGCCCAGCCAAAGTCGCGGTGATACCCCTCATCCCACCAGCCGTCTAATACGCTGAGGTTAAGGCTCCCGTTGGCCAGGGCCTTCATGCCGCTTGTTCCGCAGGCCTCCAGGGGGCGCCGCGGCGTATTCAGCCAGAGGTCGCTGCCTGAAACCAGACGAAGGGCCACCGGGATGTTGTAGTCTTCCAGGAAGATGATACGCCTGCGGAAGCGTTCCTGCCGGGTTAAATGGACAATCCTCTTTATGTAATCCTTCCCTTCATTATCCTGTGGATGGGCCTTCCCTGCGATGACGATCTGTACCGGGTGCTCGGGATGATTGATGATCCGGTCCAGGCGGTCCGGATCTCTAAAAAGGAGCGTTCCCCTCTTGTATGTAGCAAAACGACGGGCAAATCCTATGGTGAGGGCCTCGGGGGTGAGGACCTCGGCCGCAGAGCTAACATCGGCGTCAGAGGCCCCCCGGTTTATGAGTTGCTCGGCTAAACGCCGGCGGGTGTAGCTCACCAGGTGTTCCCTTCGGCGTTCATGGGCGCGCCACAGTTCGGTTGCTGGAATCTCTTTTATCTGCCCCCATACCCGCTCATTGTCCGGGTCTTCACTCCAATCCGGGCCCAGATAACTATCTAAGAGCGCGGCCATCTCTTCTGATATCCAGGTGGGTACATGGACACCGTTGGTGATGTGATCAATAGGCACATCTTCAACCGGATGCCGGCGCCAGACCTTTTGCCACATGGCCCTTGATACCTTTCCATGGAGTCTGCTGACACCATTGGTGTGCGCTGAAAGCCTCAATGCCAGGGTCGTCATTCCAAAGGCTTCGGCCTCGTCCCTGGGCTCTAAGCGGCCATAACCTAACAACACTTTGAAATTGATGCCCAGGTCCTTGGCGTATTCCTCGAAGTAGGCCCGTAACAGGCCGGGATCAAACATATCGTTCCCTGCCGGGACCGGGGTATGGGTCGTAAAGACGGTGCTGGCCAAGACGACCTCTCTGGCCTGGTCAAAGGACAGGCCATTTTCCTTTATCAGAATGCGTATTCGTTCAAGGGCGGAAAATGCGGAGTGTCCTTCGTTCATATGAATGACCGCGGGCTCCAGACCTAAGGCCTTGAGGGCCCTGACGCCACCGATGCCGAGGACGATTTCCTGTTTAAGGCGCATTTCCCGGTCACCGCCATAGAGCTGGCCGGTGGTCCCGCGCAGATGAGGTGGATTGGCCTGGAGATTGGTATCCAGCAGGTAAAGGGGCACCCTCCCCACATTGACCCGCCAGATCAGGATCTGTACCGGCTCCCCTTTGAGGTCCACAGAGACATGAACGGGACTGCCCTCTTTGTTGCGTACAAGCCCTACCGGCATATTGGCGAAGTCATTGACCGGATAGGTCTCCATTTGCCAGCCGTCTGAGCTGAGGTACTGGCTGAAGTAGCCTTCCTGGTAAAGGAGGCCCACACCCACTAAGGGAAAGTTTAAATCACTGGCAGACTTGAGGTGATCTCCGGCCAGGATACCCAACCCTCCCGAATAAATGGGGAGACATCCTGTTAAGCCAAACTCTGCCGAAAAGTAGGCTACCTGGAGGGGGAAGTCCGGAGCGTAATCTGTTTTCCGGATACGGGGCTGGGTGAGGTAACGTTCAAAATCCTGATTTACTCGCTCCAACTGGGCCAGAAAGCCCTGATCATCCGACAATCCATCCAGACGTTCCTGGCTCACCAACCCTAACATGAACACGGGATTATATCTGCATTTTACCCAGAGTCCCGGATCTATGCGTTGGAAAAGATCCCGGATATCACTTTTCCAGCTGAAACAGACATTATAAGCCAGACGTCTAAGCCCTTCCAACTGTGGTGGCAGGTTGGGAACAACACCAAACTTAATTTTAGCCTTCATGTACCTTTCCTCCGATCTTGAGCAAGAAGATCAATCCGGAAAATTCTCACGGCTGACAATAGTAATCCCTCTGGGAGTGACAGTAAAGCGTTTTCGATCCTCATCAGGGTTATATCCGATCTCCGTGTTGGGTGGAATTCGGACACCTTCCGCAATGATGGCCTTCTTGATCCGGGCGTGACGACCGACGACCACGTTTTCCATGATGACCGATTCTTCCACTATGGCCCAACTGTGAACGAACACGTTGTACGAAAGCACACTGTTCTGAACCAGCCCGCCACTGATGATTGAGCCATGGGCCACCAAGGAATCCAAGGCTCGCCCTGCCCGGGGGGCTGTGCCCCATTCCTGTGAGAAGACGGTCTTGACTGGAGGGTACTGGCGCTGGAAGGTGCGAATGGGCCAGAGCCTCCCATACATGTTAAAGTAGGGGTCCACACCGGTCAGGTCCATATTGGCATTCCAGTAGGAATCCAGTGTCCCCACATCTCTCCAGTAGGCTGAATCCCTTGCATGGTCGACGATCTTCTCTTTGAGCATCCCGGCTTCATCGACGTAAAAAACCATATCCCGGATCTTGTTCTCACGGCGATAGGGATAGGCCATAAGGCGGTGGCTATGAATAATATCGGGGAGGATGTGTTTGCCGAAATCTGTCTGATCACTCTTTGAGAGCAGATCAATCAGGACCTGGGTCTTGAAGATATACACACCCATTGAGGCCAGGACGTGTTCACTGTCTCCGGGGATGGCCTTGGGCTGTTGTGGCTTTTCCTGGAAGCCGGTGACGCGAAAATCTTCGTCTACCTCCACAATCCCGTACTGGCTTGCCGATTCCTTGCCCAATTCCAGAACACCTAAGGTAACGTCCGCGTCGTGGGCCACATGGTAGTCCTTGAAACGGCTGTAGTCCATTTTGTACACATGGTCGCCCGAGAGGATTAACACGTGTTCAGCAGGGTCGCGCTCGATCAGGTAGGCATTCTGACGGATAGAGTCGGCAGTCCCCTGATACCATTTTTCTCCCTGCATCATCTGCGGGGGGGCGATCTTGAGGTAATGCCCGAGATCCTGGCTGAAGAGATTCCACCCCCCCTCTAAGTGCTGCATGAGGGTCTGGGACTTGTACTGGGGCAGGACCAGGATCTTGTATATGCCCGAGTTGATACAGTTGGAGAGGGTCAAATCAATGAGCAGGTAAATCCCGCCAAAGGGGATGGCCGGCTTGGACCGGTGTTTGGTCAACGGCATCAGCCGTTCGCCTTTGCCTCCAGCCATGATGATGGCCAAGGTATTTTTCATCTTTATCTCCTCCGTAGGCGGTAGCGTGAGACAATCACTCTTCCCTGACCGACGTCTCAAATTTGAGGCGATATTTTTCGATCTTGGAGTGGAGTGTCGGCCGTGAAAGACCCAGGAGCTTGGCTGCCCGTGAGCGGTTGCCACCTGTTACAGTAAGCGCCTCGCTAATCAGCAGGCTCGCAAATCGGTCCACGCATGCGTCAAAGATGTTGTCCGTGGTCTTGGAATTAAGGGCATCGCGGGCCCATCTCCTGATAGCCTCATCCCCTGACTCATTATCGTTGATGGCCCCCTGGCCCCTGTCGCTGATGGCCTGTGCAAGATCTTCTGCGCTCACCGGGGCCCCCCGGTTGAATATTAATGCCTTCTGTATGATATTGTAGATCTCCCGGACATTGCCTGGCCACGAATGGCTTTTCAGGGTTGCTATTGCCTCCTTCATAATCCCGGGGTTGTCAATGCCGACCTCTGCTGCACATCTGGAGAGGAAATAATTTGTAAGCTGTGGTATATCTTCTATCCTCTCTCTAAGGGGGGGGAGCCAGATGGTGACGACCTTGAGACGGTAATACAGATCTTCACGAAAACGACCTCCGGAAAGGGCGGCTTCCAGGTCTCGATTTGTAGCCGCAATGATCCGTACATCCACTGGAACGGTTTCCCGACCCCCGAGCCGCTCGATGCTCCTTTCCTGGAGAAGCCTCAAGATCTTGGCCTGAATACTTGACGGCATGTCGCCGATCTCGTCTAAGAAGACGGTCCCTCCGCTGGCCTGTTCTATTTTGCCCACACGACGGTGTGAGGCCCCGGTAAAGGCACCTTTTTCATATCCGAAAAGTTCACTTTCAAGCAGATTTTCCGGTATTGCCACGCAGTTGATAACGATAAAAGGCTTGTTTGCCCTGGTGCTGTGCTGATATACAGCCCTGGCCACTAACTCCTTCCCGGTGCCGGACTCACCCCGTATCAGTACCGTGGCATTGGTGGGCGATACTCTTCCGATGGCCTTATAAACATCCTGCATCGGCCTGCTTCTGCCGATGATGGCGTCACCGGAGGCATCATCGGGCGTGGCGTTCATACCCACCGGTGAACGCATAAACCGACCGGCTTCGAGGGCCTGATTGATATTTTCTAACATGTCGGGAATTTCAAATGGCTTGAGTATGTAGTCAAAGGCCCCCATCTTGGTGGCCTCTATGGCGGTTTCGGTAGTGCCGAAAGCGGTCATCATAATGACCGGAAGCTTGGGCTCGATCTTGTGGATGGCCTGAAAGGTTTCAAGCCCGTTCATCCCCGGCAATCGCATATCCAGGATAACAAGGTCCGGGACCTGGGCCCGGATGAGTCGAAGGCCTGCTTCGCCAGAGGGAGCGCATTGAATCGTATACCCCTCTTCTGTTAAGAGTTTCTCAAAGCTTATCCGCAACTGGTCGTCATCGTCGATAATCAGGATGGTGCTCATTTTCCTGCTCCCCTAACAGGGTTGGTTGGTAGTGTGATAACAAACGTGGTTCCTTCGCCCTCTTTGGAGGTAAACGTCAGCTTGCCACCGTGTTCTTCCACAATCCGGTTCGCAATACTCAGACCTAACCCTGTTCCCTCTTCTCTGGTTGTGAAAAAAGGCTGCAGGACTTTTGATAGGACCGTCTCCTTAATCCCTGGACCATTGTCTGACACGCCTATGGTGACGGCGGGTCCAAGAAGTGCTGTGTGCGTTTCTTCTTCTATGATGACAATGGAACCGCCTTCTTCCATGGCCTCGCACGCATTCTCTATGAGGTTGATAAGGACCTCCTTCAACTGCTCCGGATCGGCCTGGATAGCGGAAAGGGGGCCATGTTGCCGGATGACCTCAATCTCCACGTTGTATGATTCGAGTCGATGCTGTAACAATTGAAGCACGAGATCAACCACTTCGGAGGGACTTACGCTTTGCATCTTTAGTTTGGGGGGACGGGAGAATTCCAGGAAATTTTGAACAATCGTATCGATATGGCGGATTTCTTCTGAAATCACCTCAAAATCGTCTTTCTGCGCGAATGACAGATTGAGGGTCCGGCCCAAAGAAAACAGGCGCATTTTCACAGATGTCAGCGGGTTCCGAATACTGTGCGCCATCCCTGCGGCCAGCTTCCCGACCGATGCCATCTTTTCAGCCTGAACCAGGGTCTCACGGCTTTTTTCCAGTTCTACTAAAGTGAAGTCTACGTCCTCAATAAGCCCGCGTACACTCCTGCTGAGAGATCTGACTTCATTGCCTGACTCCCTTGAATCGCCTTCTCTGCCGGCTTCCAAGGTCAGTTTGCGGAGCGGAGACAGGATTTGGTGTATCAGCACAAAGGCCAGGAGAATGGCTGAAATCAGGACGATAAACATGGCTGTGCCGGCAACTATTCTCAGGTTCTGGGCCTGGTTGCGGCTTTGGTCCCTCAATTCCATGATCCTCTTGGTATAGAGTTTTTTGTAGGCCTCACACAAATCAAGGATCTTGAAAAAACGGTTCCGGACTCCTTTGTGAATCTCAGCGCCCGACTCGCGCGCACCTTCAATGTAATGTGAAATGACCTGGTCTTTAATGGTAATATATTGGATATATTCGGATTCGATACGATCGAGGGCCTCTTTTTGAGGTTCGGTTTCGATGAGGGAGTAGGCCTTTTTCAGCCTGTCTTTGAAAACCTGGCGATGTTCCCCCAACTGCTTGAGCCATTCAGGATCACCATCTAAGAAATAGTAGGAAAGGAACCCCTTCTGATTAACCAGAGCGATCTCTAATGCTTCAGCAGACTGGAACGCCGCAATATTTCTGTCGATAATGTCGGTGAGGAGACCCTGCGTCCGGTAGGTGTACCACACCATGACAAGGCCGCCCATTAGCGTAACAGAGACCAAGGCGGTCAAGAGGATGTATACCCGGGCACGCAAGGTGATTTTATTCCACATTCAGGCTACCCATTATGACCTTTCAGAAAAACATTTAGCTTTCGATCACCGGGTTGCAAAAAACGTTACTCTAACAATTTTTTTGATAGACTGCAAGAGCGTTTGAAGGGGTCCCGAAACTGCAAACTATTGTTTGCATTCATATATCGCATGTAGTAGTATGCCAGTATAATTCGCAATTCGCCTTTTCTTCAGAAACAGTTTGGTCCATATGCAACATCTGCTTCAGTCAAGTTCCAAGAAAATCAATGACCCGGCCGGTCGTGAAGTAAAGATTTTGGAAGACAGCCAGGCCCTCAGGATAGCCAGGGAATCCGGTGTAACCGTCCATGCGGTTTATCAAGAGGCATTGAATCTCGGGATTTATCCGTATCGGTATATCCGCAACAGGGAGACGATTTCGCGAGAGGAGCAACTAAAGCTTTCGAAGTCCTGTGTGGCTGTGGTGGGTGCAGGGGGGCTCGGCGGAAATGTTATCCTCCTGTTGGCGAGGGTTGGGGTCGGACACATGGTGGTTGTAGATTATGACCGCTTTGATGAGACCAACCTCAACCGCCAGGCCCTCTCAAGTCAGGCGGCGATAGGCAGGTCTAAATGCGAAGCGGCAGTTGCCGTGGTGGGTGCCATTAATCCAGGCGTCATGGTGACGTCCCATCAGGTCAGAGTCGACCCTTCAAATGTGGAAGAGGTACTGGGCGGTTCGGATGTGATTGTGGATGCCCTTGATAACATTTCGGACCGCTTTACCATAGAAGATGCATCCAGATCGATGGGCATTCCCCTGGTGCACGGTGCCCTGGCAGGTCTCGAAGGCCAGTTGATGACCATTTTTCCGGAAGACCCGGGGCTGAAGCGTCTTTATGGAAGGAGAGGGGAGGGCGGGGATCGGTCAAAAAGCCCTGAAGCCATTCTGGGTGTACCCGCCCTGATGCCTTCATTCATTGCCACGCTGCAGGCCATGGAAGTCCTGAAGATTATTTTGAAGCGGGGAAAGCCTTTCAGGAATGTGATGGTCCATATCGACCTGGAGTCTGGCGAAATGAACCGATTCACATTTGATGATAGTCGCTGAAATCCCTTGCTTGCGTTTCTCCATCCAGGTCCGATGCTCCCTCCATTTTATTCTCCTTGACCTGTTCAGTAACCGCCCGGGCACCTGCCTGAGCCGAAACCTTTGCCTTTCCCGCATCCGAAACCGCCGCCTCTTCCGAATCCCTGAGCCAGCAGTTTCGATATCTGTCCCGAGGTCAGAATATTTCGAAAAGAGAGCCGGCAGTTCGTGCCCTTTTCCTGCAGTTGACCGATCAAGCCTTGAATTTCCTTCTGGGTGGCCCTTATCTTGTCTGGATCGAGCCTGGTCTGTATCCAAAGCAACTTCAGTTCGGAACGTTTTGTGAAAAGGTTACTCCGGATTGGAGTGATTTCCTTCAGACACGTTTCACGGAGGGCCCGGATGTTTTCGGATTGTTCCGCTGTCAGGTTCAAAGACGCCAGGGCAGATGGACCCATGCCCCATCCGCAGCCTTCCCCGTATCCCTTGCCACCCGGATCGGCCATTATCCATGTTGCCGAGGCGACTACGAGGAGAAACGCTGCAACAATGCTCATTTTTTTCATTGAATGTTACCTCCTTACCGTTAAGTTGATTTCTCGTGAACCCTGTTAAATCCTCTCCCCCCTCATGACTTCTTTTGCAATGACGCCTGGCCCGCCTTGACGATCAGGGCAAGTTCCACCACCCTGTCAATTAGAATCCTGGCAGACAGGGTGCCGTAATCGTCTTCAAGGACAATGTGACGGGGCTCCTTTTCAAACTTTCCCTTCCCCTCGAGGCTGGAGTACGCCCCGGCCCCCAGCTGGTACAACGCGCCGGTCGCTACGATCATTTGTTGGGCGAGAAAGAACAGGTTAATACTGGAAAGGGTCGTCTCAATTCCCCCTCCTCTGAAAAAGGATATGGCCATGGCACCCCCCACCCCCCGTATTTGCTCGCGAAGGTTAGACTCCTTGTTTGTGCTGAATATTGTATCAGCGGGTCAATCCTCCTGAAGTTCTTTTAGGTTCTCGTAGAAGTCGAGGGCTTCTGGATTGCCCAAGGCATCCTTGTTGAGAACGGCATGGCCCTCGATGACCTTTTTGACGGCCAACTCGACCTTCTTCATATTCAGTGTATAGGGTACGGCAGGCGTGGCAATGATCTTGGCCGGCACGTGCCTGGGTGAGGCGTTTTGCCTCAAGGTTGCTTTGATCCTGTTCTTCAGGTCGTCCGTCAGATCGTACCCCTGGGCCATTTTGACAAACAGGACTACACGCACATCATTTTTCCAGGTTTGTCCCACAACGAGGCTGTCCTCAATCTCCTCCATCCCTTCCACAAGCCGGTAGATTTCAGCGGTTCCGATCCTCACGCCACCGGGATTCAGGGTGGCATCTGACCTGCCGTAGATTACCACGCCCCCCCGGTCGTTGATCTCAATAAAATCCCCGTGTCTCCATACATTGGGATATACATCAAAATAGGCGGCGTGATATTTTTCGCCATCAGGATCGTCCCAGAAATAGATCGGCATGGATGGAGAGGGCGCGGTACAGACCAGTTCCCCCTGCTGGTTGATGACCGGTTGCCCGTTCTCATCAAATGCTTCCACCTTCATGGCCAGATTTCTGCACTGGAGTTCACCTGCATAGACAGGGCCCATGGGATTGCCCCCGGCGAAACATCCGTTGATGTCCGATCCTCCTGAGATGGATGCCAGCTGGAGGTCCTCTTTCACCTGACGATAAATGTATTCAAATCCTTCAACGGAAAGGGGAGAACCCGTTGAAAGGACGGCCTTCAGAGGTGTGAGGTCGTAATCTGTGCCGGGTTTCACGCCTGCGTTCTGGATGGCCGCAATATATCCGGCGCTGGTCCCGAAGAGGGTTATCTTTTCATCCTGGGCCATTTGCCAGAGGGCCCCCGGGTCCGGGTGGAACGGGTTGCCGTCAAAGAGCACGAGGGTCGCGCCGACGCTCAGTGAACTCGTCAGCCAGTTCCACATCATCCATCCGCATGTGGTGAAGTAAAAGATGGTGTCATCCCGCTTCAGATCGGTATGAAGCATCAGCTCTTTCATGTGGTGGACCAAAATGCCGCCGGCGCTCTGGACCATGCATTTGGGAAGGCCTGTGGTGCCTGAGGTGAACATGATATAGAGGGGGTGGTCAGCAGGGAACTGCGCAAACTCGATCTCCGAAGGTGTCTCCGTGGATTTGAATTCCCGGTAGTCCACTGCCTTGGGCAACTGGCTGATATCGGGATTCGGGTCAGTGTAGGGAACCACAACAACCTTCTCAATGGAGGGGATGTCCGTTAGGATTTCGGAGACGCGGGTGAGGGAGTCGAAGGTCTTTCCCTTGAAGGAATAGCCGTTGGCTGTAAAGAGTATCTTCGGTTTAATCTGACCGAAACGGTCCAGAACGCCCTTTATTCCGAAATCGGGGGAGCACGAAGACCAGGTTGCCCCCAGGCTCGTGGCCGCCAGCATTGCCATGATGGTTTCCGGCATGTTGGGCATGAAGCCCACTACCCTGTCTCCTGCCTGGACCCCGGCCCCTTTCAGGGATTTGGCAACACGCCCCACCTCGTTATACAACTCTGAATAGGATATCCTGATAGAATCCTGGCCTTCCCCTTTAAAGATAAGGGCGGTATGGTTGTCCCGGTATCGCAGAAGGTTTTCTGCAAAATTGAGACGTGCCCCCTGAAACCACTTGGCGCCGGGCATCCTGGTGACGTCATCAACGACCTGGGTATATGGTTTTGATGCCTTTATCTCGGCGAAATCCCACATGGAGGCCCAGAAATCAGGGATATTGTCGATGGACCACTGGTAGAGCGTGCCATATTCAGTAAAATCTTTATTGTACCTCTCATTAATGAAGGTCATGAATCGATACATGTTTGTACTCTTGATTCTTTCTTCTGATGGCTTCCAGCACAGTTTCGCCATTTTTACTTCCTCCAGTGAATTAAGGTTTGGTGAAGCCGCTTCTATCCCTCGCCGTTCAGCGCTTGCAGGGCAAGAAACAGCGCCTGAGTCCCTGATCGGCTGTGTCCCTGCGCTTTGACCGCTATGTACAATTGCTGGACCAGGGCGAGCCCCGGCAGGGAAAGACCGACGGCGGCAGATTCTTCTAACGCGATCTTCATGTCTTTGATGAAGTGCTCAACGAAAAAACCCGGACCGAAGTCCCCCTTAACGACACGCGGTCCTAATATGTTTATGGCCCATGAACTGGCTGCGCCCTTGCCGACAATATCGATGACCTGCTGCATGTCAAGCCCCTGTTTCGTCGCATAGACGAGGCACTCACAGGCGCCTATCATGTTGCCGGCTACAAGGACCTGATTGGCCACTTTGGTGTGTTGGCCGGCACCGGGTCCGCCCATGTGAGAAATGGTTGGCCCCATAAGCCGGAAGAGGGGAAGGACCTTTTCAAAAACCTCTTTTTTCCCGCCGACCATAATCGCCAGCTTGGCATCTCTTGCGCCCACATCGCCGCCCGAAACAGGGGCGTCGAGAGATTCGATACCTCTTTTTGCTGACTCCTCGAAGATGATTTTTGCCAGGCTGGGTTGACTCGTTGTCATATCCACCACAATGCTGCAGGCGGTTTCTCGGCTCAGGATGCCATTGTCTCCCAGGTAGACTTCCCTGACGTCTTCGGGAAGACCAACGATGGTGAAGACGATCTCTGAGTTTGCTGCCACCTCGGCTGGCGAATCGTACCAGCGAGCCCCCTTGTCAAGCAGACCCGCTGCCTTCTTCCTGGTACGGCTAAAAACCGAGAGGCCATGACCGGCCTTCTGGAGATGACCGGCCATAGAGGCCCCCATTACGCCAGTGCCAATCCATCCGATCTTCATATTCCTGCGCTCCTTTTCATTTACTCTGTTTATCTTAAAGGGTAGGGCCTTAGCCCAGCAAAAGGAAACCCTCTGCTTTCCCAATCAGACCCCTTCTTTTTTCAATCTCCATATCAAATAAAGTTTTCTGTCGCAAGTGGTAAATTCAGGTTGGCTTAAAAAACTGGGGGACCGTGGTAAAAGCAGCAGTACTGAATTACTATTTTTTATTTCTTGATCCAATTCTTTCGGACTATCTTGTGGGTGAAATTTTAATCCAATTCGCTTATTTTTTGTTTAAACTTTTTTAAAGGTATTTCCCCTAATCTAATTGACTAAAAACGAAATTTTTCTTGACTTCATCGCCATTTTCACTATCATGCCAATACGTAGTTGGCCCTACAAAGCACAACCCTGGCCCATTTGTCAGAGGTCCCCCATGGAGTACCACCTAAAAAGCTGCTTACCCATCTCCTGACAGGATACTGCCCGGCCTGTCAGGAGCGAAAATCGTCGCAACGAATTTGGAAATTTAAGAAATAAGAATCATAGCAACTTATCCAGTTTTCTGGATGTCACCCCTTTTGTCATGTTATCCGTTTAGAAAACTGGAAGACCTGGCCCGTTTTTTGTGAGATGAGAGATTTTCCATGGAATTATCCGGAAACTGTATAATGATTGGTTAGGCAGGGAGAATGAGAGGCAGAATGATTCCCGCAAAGACAAAGAAGCTCCTCTTCGCAAAATCTGGGGGACGATGCGCGTTTCCTGGTTGCGCATATCCCGTGGAGCTGTCCGGGCTCACGGTTGGCGAGATATGCCACATTCACGCTATGCACCCTGGTGGCCCGAGATATGACGCCGCCGAAACAGAAAAGCTGTGGGACGAGGCAAATCTGATCCTCCTGTGCCCGACGCATCACGTGATCATTGATCGCGATCCCGAGACCTACACGGCTGAATGGCTCAAACAGGCCAAAGCTCGCCATGAGGAACGTATTGTTCGCGCGCTTGAACTGGGAGCGATCGAGAGACCGCAGCCCGACCGGAACAAAGTACGACCACTAGCGGAGGCCTTCGTGGTGTGGGAGAGAAACAAGACGAACGCCGACGAGGAGTTCTGGCAGGACTTGTTTGTCAACAATCCTCGACTTATTGCGCAAGCTGTTCCAGATCACATCTTGCTGCTCCAGCAGAAGTGCTATGTTGGCGGGAAGAGCTTCGAGAATACTGGTGGTAACATTGTCGACTTTTTGTTTGTTACGCAGTCGAACAGGAACGCGACGCTGGTCGAGATCAAGACACCCGTCGCGAAACTCGTGGGATCGAAGTACAGGGCGAACGCGTACTCGATGTCGGAGGAACTCTCGGGATCAATCGTTCAGGTTCTCAATTATCGTAACGAACTGTTGCATAATTTCCACGCGTTAACCCGTGGAGACGCGGCACAGTTCTGTGCCTTCAATCCCCGCTGCTTGATCATCTCAGGGAGTTTTGAGAGTCCCCAACTTGACGCTTGTCAGAGGGGATCATTCGAGCTGTTCCGGTCCAGCCTTGGTCTCGTAACGGTGTTGACGTTTGATGAGATCTTCGGAAAGGTCAAAGACCTCGTTGACCTTCTCGCCGATGAATGAGACATCTGATGACGGAGGCCTAACAAGCGCGTGTACTCGGACGCGCGGAAGATCGGCGCGCGCCGGTAACGCGCAGCGTTATGGGCGTTGAAAAACTATGGGGATGAATAATGAGCCGATGAGTATTGGATTAGCAATTGAGGACATCGCGTCCTTGATACCTTAATTAAAATCAACAATAACGTACAAAGAGATTAGACGATATGCCAGGAAACAGTAACCAGGTTGAAAATCGGTTGTGGGCGGCGGCGGATGAGCTAAGGGCGAATTCTAAGCTGAAGTCGTCGGAGTATGCGGTGCCGGTGTTGGGGTTGATCTTTCTGCGGTATGCGGATCAGAAGTTCAGTGTGGTCCAAAAGGAGATCGAGGGTAAGGGCGAGGGCCGGAGGAAGATCGGGCCTGCGGATTATCAGGCAAAAGGGGTACTTTACCTACCTGAGGAGGCGCGGTTTTCTACTCTTTTGAAACTGCCTGAAGGGGCGAATATCGGGCAGGCGATCAATGATGCCATGCGGGCTGTGGAGGCCGAGAACCGGGACCTCAAAGATGTGCTACCAAAGACATTCAACAGGCTGGAGACGGCCACCCTGGTGGAGCTCCTGAAGGTTATGGCCTCAATCCCCATGGATATCGAGGGGGATGCCTTCGGCAAGATCTATGAATATTTTCTGGGCAAGTTTGCTTTAAGCGAAGGACAGAAGGGCGGAGAATTCTTTACTCCCACTTCGGTGGTCCGGCTCATCGTGCGGATTATTGAGCCGTATCATGGCCGAATCTATGATCCGGCGTGCGGCTCCGGGGGTATGTTTGTCCAGAGCGCCCGTTTTGTGGAAGAGCATAAGAACAGTCCCGATAATGTTCTCAGTGTCTACGGCCAGGAGCGGGTGTCGGAAACGGTCCGTTTGGCAAAGATGAACCTGGCGGTGCATGGCCTGGCAGGAGATATCCGACAGGGGAACACCTACTATGAGGACCTCCATACCAGCACGGCCAACAACGGCAAGTTCGACTTTGTCATGGCCAATCCGCCCTTCAATGTGGACCGGGTGGACAAAGACCGGCTCAAGGATGACACCCGATTCCCTTTTGGCCTACCAAGGGTGGACAATGCCAATTATCTCTGGATCCAGATCTTCTACAGCGCCCTGAACACAACCGGAAGGGCTGGGTTTGTCATGGCCAATTCCGCATCCGATGCCCGGGCCTCAGAACTGGAGATCCGGAAAAAACTGATCAAGGACCAGGCCGTGGATGTGATGGTGGCCGTAGGCTCCAATTTCTTCTACACCGTAACCCTCCCCTGCACCCTCTGGTTTCTGGACCGGGGCAAAAAGGACACGGACCTGGCCGACAAGGTCCTCTTCATCGATGCCCGCGATATTTACCAACAGGTAGACCGCGCCCACCGTGAATTCACCCCCGAACAGGTGGAATTCCTTGGCAACATCGCCCGCCTCTACCGGGGAAAAGCGCCTGAGAATCTTCACGGCAGCGCCGATATGATGGCCGAGAAGTTCCCGGACGGCATTTACCAGGACATTCCTGGCCTCTGCAAGGTGGCCACCCTCAAGGAGATCAAAGCCCAGGGCTGGAGTCTGAATCCAGGGCGTTATGTGGGCGTAGCCGATCGAGAGGAGGAGGACTTCGATTTTAAAGAGCGGCTTGAGGAGTTGAATGAAGAGCTGGAGAAGCTGAACGTGGAGGCGATGGAGTTGGAGGAGCGGATTGGGGAGAATGTGGTCAGGTTGCTGGGCGGGGTATGATGGGCTCTGATTCTACAACAAAATGGATCGATACCACTATCGGAGGTGTCGTCGATATCTTCGATTATAAGAGAATACCTCTCAGCGGAAACGAGCGTAAGCAGCGTCAAGGACCTTATCCGTACTATGGTGCTTCAGGAATTATTGATTACATAGACGATTTCATTTTTGACGGTCGGCATCTCCTTATCGCTGAAGATGGCGAGAATTTGAACAGCCGAAAGTTACCAGTTGCATTCTTTGCCCAAAGAAAATTCTGGGTTAACAATCACGCGCATATAGTCAGAGCCAAAAATGGCGTTGCAGATGATCATTTTCTTTTTGCATGGTTTGCTCAGGCAAATATATCGGGATATATTACAGGCGCAGCACAACCCAAGCTATCACAAGCAAACCTAAAGCGCATCGAACTTCGTCTTCCCCCTCTCCCTACCCAACGCAAAATTGCCTCCATCCTCTCCGCCTATGACGACCTGATCGAGAACAACCTGCGGCGGATCAAGATCTTAGAGGAGATGGCCCAGGCCCTTTATCGGGAGTGGTTTGTGAAGTTCCGCTTTCCCGGACATGAGAAGGTGCGGATGGTGGATTCTCCGCTGGGGAAGATTCCGGAGGGGTGGGAGGTGAGCCTAATGAAAGACGTTGTTGAGGTCATTGATTGTCTTCACTCTAAGAAGCCGGAAGCAAGTGAAGAGGGTGTGGGCATCCTGATTCAGCTGTTTAATGTAGTGGATGGGGGGAAACTGGACTTTTCAAGGAAATACATGATTTCCGAGAATGATTATGTGAAATGGACAAGTCGTATAGAAGTTTCAGAGGGGGACTGCGTAATTACAAATGTTGGGAGAATCGCTGCCGTAGCGCAGATGCCTACTGGCGTGAAAGCGGCCTTAGGCAGAAATATGACTGGTGTACGACCAATAGCAGGGAAGCTCACACCTACCTACCTCATTGAGTATCTACTATCGCCTCATATGGAAGATGAGGTAAGAAGAAAGAAGGATGCCGGAGCGATAATGGATAGTTTGAACGTACGCGGTATTTATCTGTTATCAGTGCCTATTCCGTGCGGCACTCTTATGCATGATTTTGAAGCTATCGCACGCCCGATAAGGCGGCGTGTAGAGTTGTTGGTCGAACAAAATTACAACCTCCGCCAAACCCGAAACCTCCTCCTCCCCAAACTCATCTCCGGCGAACTGGATGTATCCGACCTGGACATTTATATCCCCGAGGAGGCCGCATGAATCTGTCAGCAGCAAGTGGCTATACTGAAGCCGCACTGGTGGAAAAGCCAGCTATCCAAACGCTCAACGACCTGGGCTGGAGGCACATTGAGGCTTTTTATCCATACAGGCAAAGGGTGAAGTGTGGTTTGGCACTTGGCGTTTCAGCGGATTACAGAACAGAGCGGTATCGCCATTGATAGACGAAGGGTCCCTGAAAGCCACAGGGAAAATATCTGGAGAATGATCTGATCGTTGGCAATTCGGGGTTATTGAGGGAATGATTACTCGGTTTGAAGGGGAGCGAGATGACTGCGACGTATAATGTTTATTGCGACGAATCCTGCCACATGGAAAATGACCACCAAAAGGCCATGGTTTTGGGAGCCGTTTGGTGCCCTTTGGAAAAAACCCGTGAGATCTCAAGGCACATCCGTGAAACCAAGCTGAGGCATGGACTGAAGCCGGGTTTTGAGATCAAATGGACCAAGGTATCTCCGGGTAAGATCGCTTTTTATGAAGATCTTATATCATATTTTTTCGCTGAAGAAGATCTCCATTTCAGGGCACTCATCGTCCCAGACAAGTCAAAACTTCGCCATGCGGATTTCCCTAACCAAGACCATGATGTTTGGTACTACAAGATGTATTTTGACATGCTTAAGGTGATTTTGACACCGAGATCTCGTTATCGAGTTTATCTCGACATTAAGGATACGCACGGTGGGGCAAAAGTTGCTAAGCTGCACGACGTTTTGTGTAATAATATGTATGATTTCTCAAGAGAAATCATAGAACGTATTCAATTGTTGGAATCAAAGCAGGTGGAACTACTCCAATTAGCAGACCTGCTCATTGGATCTGTTTCTCACGCTAACAGGATACATGGAGGGAGTAAAGCCAAAGGTGACTTAGTGGCACTCATGAGGCAAGAATCCGGATATTCTCTGACCAAGACTACCCTACTGAGAGAGGAGAAAGTCAATATTTTTAGCTGGCAGGCCATGGAGACACAACAATGACCCAATTACCTGAATGGCTGCCGCCGATGGTTAGAGTCGATCCCTGGGGGCAAGATACATTTGACATCCTTTATTCAATTTTTGAGCGAGATTTTAAGTTTAATCAGCCCCTATACAGCGGTAAGCCGGTCTGGTTTTTCCCAGAAATGGAGGGAGATAAGGAAAGCATCTTTTGGCATCTTACCCACCGAGAAGACAAAAAAACGGGGGAAAGGTTGCCTGACATGAGACGCTGTGAAAGGCTGCCATGGATAAAGGCTGTCATTGAGAATCGAGACAAACCTGAGTTATTGAACTGGGATTATAAGGAAGGGGATGGTTCGGTAAAGACCTATCTATGGCTCAAATAACTTGACTTTGTTGTAATAATGAAAAGATACCGCGATGGGGGAAGGCGATTAGTCACATCTTTTTATGTGGATTATCCCCATAAGCGGAAGAAGCTTTATAAGAAATACAAGAAGAAAATAAAATAAAAATGGAAAGGCCGACGCAGAACGTCGGCCCAACTCCTTCTACACATGGTAGATGAGCTATTTCCATAATAGGCAAGAATGGAAAAAAGTCAAGTCTTTTTTTGACAATTCAGAATTTTGACGGGGGTCATAAGTGTCGGACTTTTCCGAAGACGCGCTGGTTGAAAAACCTGCCATCGAGATGCTCAAAGACCTGGGCTGGGAGCATGTTGACGCCTTTCATGAATTTGAGCAAACGGGCGGCAGTCCCCTGGGGCGCGAGACCAAATCTGAAGTGGTGTTAGTATCCCGGCTTAAACCCGCATTAGAGAAGCTCAATCCCGCACTCCCCGCGCAGGCCGTCGACCTGGCCATAGAAGAAATCCTCCGGGACCGCTCCCGTATGAGCCTCGCAGCGGCTAACAAGGAAGTGTACGACCTCATCAAAAACGGCATCCGGGTTGAAATCCCGGACCCGGACGGCGAGGATGACCGCATCGAAGTGGTCCGGGTTATCGATTGGGAGCATCCGGAAGAAAACGACTTTCTGCTCTGTTCTCAGCTATGGATCACCGGCGATATGTACACCCGCCGGCCGGACCTGGTGGGTTTTGTCAATGGCCTTCCTCTTGTGCTCATGGAGTTCAAAGCCGTCCACCAGCGGCTGGAGACTGCCTATACCGGAAACGTGAGCGATTACAGGGACACGATCCCTCATCTTTTCTGGTTCAATGGCCTCATTATTCTATCCAACGGCAGCCAGAGCAAGGTTGGGAGCGTAAGCGCCGGTTGGGAGCATTTTGGGGAGTGGAAACGGGTGAAGAGCGAAACAGAAGCCGAGTCGGTGAGCCTGGAGACAATCATACGGGGCACCTGCGACCCCGTGAGGCTGCTGGACCTGTTAGAAAACTTCAGCCTCTTTATGGATGCACCGGGCGGCCTAATTAAGATTGTCGCCAAGAACCACCAGTATTTAGGCGTGAACAATGCCCTTGAGGCCATGACGGAGATCAAAACGCGAAAAGGCCGTCTGGGGGTCTTCTGGCACACCCAGGGAAGCGGGAAGAGCGTGTCCATGATCTTCTTTTCGCAGAAAGTCCTACGGAAGATGCTCGGGAACTGGACCTTTGTGATTGTCACTGACCGGAAAGAACTGGATGGCCAGATCTACAAGAACTTTGCCTCAAGCGGGGTCGTCACGGAATCCAAACCCCAGGCCGAATCCAGCCGCCACCTGCGACGGCTCCTGACCGAAGACCATCGCTATGTGTTCACCCTGATCCATAAATTCCGTACAGAAACAGATGAAGCACACCCCGTGTTATCTGAGCGGGATGACATCATCGTCATCACCGATGAGGCCCACCGGAGCCAGTACGACCGTCTGGCCTTGAATATGCGGACGGCCCTTCCCAATGCCTCGTTCCTGGCCTTTACCGGCACGCCCCTGATTGCAGAAGAGGAGAAGACTCGGGAGGTGTTCGGGGAGTATGTAAGTATCTATGACTTTAAACAGTCTGCAGATGACGGGGCCACGGTCCCTCTCTACTATGAAAACCGCATACCGGAACTCCAGCTTTCCAATGAGAATCTCAACGAAGACATGGAGCGGCTGTTAGAAGATGCCGAACTGGACGAGGAACAGGAGAGACTGCTTGAAAGGGAATTCGCCCGTGAGTATCACCTGATCACCCGGGACGACCGGTTAGAGGCGGTGGCCGAGGACATTGTCAAGCACTTCACCAACCGAGGCTTTTGGGGGAAAGCCATGGTGGTCTGCGTTGACAAGGCAACGGCCGTGAGGATGTATGAAAAGGTCAGGAAGTATTGGAAAGAGGCCCTGTCAACGCTTATGGACGATGTGGCCACGTCCTATGACGAACGACAGGAGGAACTCAAGGAAAAGCTCGCTTTCATGGGTGAGACGGATATGGCAGTGGTGGTTTCCCAGGCCCAGAATGAAATCCGCGACATGAAGGAAAAAGGGCTTGATATCCGACCTCATCGAAAACGCATGGTGGAAGAGGACCTGGACACCAAGTTCAAAGACCCGGATGATCCGTTCCGGCTGGTCTTTGTGTGCGCCATGTGGATGACCGGTTTTGATGTCCCTTCCTGCTCCACCATCTATCTTGACAAACCCATGCGCAACCACACGCTCATGCAGACCATTGCCCGGGCGAACCGGGTGTTTCCGGAAAAGGTGAATGGCCTGATCGTGGATTATGTGGGGGTCTTTCGGAGCCTTGAAAAGGCACTGGCTATTTATGGGTCGGGAACTGGGGGAGTGGCTTCAGAAGGGGAAAAGCCGATCCGGGAAAAGGCCACGCTGGTGGAGGATCTGAAGAAGACCCTTCAAGAATGCACGGAATACTGCAAGAACAACGGGATCGATGTGGCGGCTGCCGAGAAGGCCGATGCTATGGAGCGAATTCGCCTGCTGGACGATGCGGTGGAGGCCCTGGTGAAGACAGACGATATAAAGAAGGGATTTCTTAACCTGGCCGACCAGGTGGAACGTCTCTATAAGGCGGTACTGCCGGACCCCGCAGCCAATGTCTATGCAGGAACACGGGGATTATTCAAGGCACTGGCCGGTAAAATCCGCTCCCTTGTGCCCCCAGTAGACATCACGGGTGTCATGAACAGCGTTGAAGATTTGCTGGACAGGTCTATTTCAACAGAAGGCTATGTGATAGAGGACCCGCCCGGTCCCTATGGAGCAGACCATCTGGTAGACCTAAGCCGAATCGATTTTGAAGCCTTGAGGCAGCGGTTTGAGCAGGGACGGAAGCGTACAGAGGCTGAAAAGATCAAAGGTGCCGTGGCGAGAAAACTGCGTCATATGGTCCGTATGAACCGCTCCCGCATGAATTATCTGGAGCGGTTTCAGCAGATGATTGATGCGTACAATGCCGGAAGTGTCAATATTGAAGAGTTCTTCCGCCGCCTGATGGACTTTGCGCAGGACCTGAACGATGAGGAAAAGCGGACCATTTCAGAGCAGCTCTCCGAGGAGGAACTGGCCTTCTTTGACCTCCTGACGAAGCCGGAACCAGAACTCGCCCCTAAAGAGCGAGGGCAGGTCAAGAAGACAGCCCGGGAGCTGCTCAATAAACTCAAAGGCGAGAAGCTGGTGCTTGACTGGCGAAAGAGGCAGCAGTCAAGGGCTGATGTTCGAGTAACCATTGAGAGAATGCTGGACCGGGGGTTGCCGGAAGTTTACACCCAAAAACTCTTTGAGCAGAAAACAGAAGCCATCTTTCAACATATCTACGAATCGTATTATGGGGCCGGGAAAGGGATCTATGCTGCGGTGATGTAATGTGGTCATCGGCCATTTGTCCGATCACCGCCCGTAAAAGGAGGCGATGTTCAGCAGATCATGCGTTTCCCGAAGCCTTTTGGCGAGCACCTTCTATATGAGTATTGGAAAAGAGCTTGTTCCAATCTCAACATTGAGGGAGTGGATCTTTACGGGGGGACCAAGCACAGCTCGGCAACTGCATTGAGGATTTACCGGACCCCGGAACAAATTAAGAGGGCTACAATGCATTCAACCAATAAGGCATTTGAAAGGTATTTTCAGATGGAATTGGAGGATGTGAGAGATATCTATGCTGACACCCATCTGACACCAAAAAGAGCGTCACGTAAGAAGGGATAACAGCCTGATATAACTAATAAATGATGGTGGGCGGTGGGGGATTTGAACCCCCGGCTTCCACCGTGTGAGGATGGCACTCTCCCGCTGAGTTAACCGCCCGGTTTATCTTGCTGCTCTCAGTCGGATTAAAAATCAACATACAATATTGATATGGGTCTGTAAATAAAAAAATCAGATCATTCCCACCAGTTTTTTTGTGGATATTACCTCTTCTGTGTCGAGGTGCCTGTATGCTCCGACTTTCAGTTTTCCTAACTCGATATTACCGAATGCGATTCGTATCAGGTGAACCGCCCTGAACCCTGCCGCCTCAATCATACGCCTCACCTGGCGCGATCTCCCCTGGGTAATGGTAATCCTGATGATACTTTTGTTTTCATTGCGCGCCACCAGCGCGGTTTTTGCCGGGCCGCTCGGGCCGTCACTCAGCAAGACACCCTTCCTCAAATCGGCAATTGCCGGATCGGTTATTCTGCCTGCAACGGTGACTTTGTAGGTTCGGGGAACCTGATACCGTGGATGGGTGAGACGATGGGCCCATTCTCCGTCATTTGTGAGGAGCAGCAGGCCCATGGTGTCAAAGTCAAGGCGGCCGACAGGATAGACCCTGCGGCCAAGATTTTTTAAGAGATCCGTTATCAGGGGCCTCCCCTGTGGGTCCCTGAGGGAGCAGATGTAACCGAAAGGTTTGTTGAGGATCAGGTAGAGCCTTTCAGATGGGGACGGGATTTGCTGTCCATCCACTCGGATATCGTCCACGCCCCATGTTGCAGCAGTGCCGAACTCCTTTACCAGCTTGCCATTGACTGTGACGCTGCCCGACGCGATCAATTGGTCCGCATTCCGCCGGGATGTCACGCCAGCAGAAGACAATATCCGGTTAAGCCTTTCCGGTTTCCCGTTCTCCTGTGGGAGGGGTTTCCGCTTCCTCGGGTATTGGCGGGGCTTCTTTTTCTCCGGCCGCTTCAACTTCTTTATCCTCCTCCGGGATCTCCGCTGTTTCTTCATCGCCAGATCCAAAATCCTTTATCTCTTTCAGCTTTGGCAGCGATTCCAGATCCTTGAGATCAAATACCTCAAGAAACGTCTTGGTGGTTCCATAGATAAGAGGCCTTCCGGGGAGGGCCTTTCGTCCCATGATTCGAATCAGATCCTTTTCGAGTAGCGTTCTCAGGATTCCTCCTACGTCCACTCCCCTGAAACTCTCAATCTCCTGACGGATAATCGGTTGTTTGTAGGCGATGATGGCTAACGTCTCTAATGCGGCACGGGATAAGCGGGCGGGCGACCTCCTCAACATTGTGAGGACATAGGGCGCATAGCCCGATCTTGTCCTTATCTGATATCCCTGCGCCACCTCTTTGAGGCGAAAGCTCCTTTGCATGGCCTCATATTCTGTCTGCAATTCCGTCAGGGCAGCCCGGATATCGGGGAGTGTGCTGTCCGGAAGGCACTTCTGAATTTCCAGCGTGCTCAAAGGTTTGCTCGAGGCAAACAAGAGGGCCTCAATAATCAGTTTAAGCTGCTTCTCCATCTATTTCCCTGTGATCCGTGGAGACCTCTGCAAAACGCCCCCTTTTGCCCAATCTCCGCGCCTGCCCCGTAGCTCCGGAAGATGGTACTGGGGCCAGGCTCAAATTTTAATCCTCGAAATACTCTAATGTATTCCTGCCTGCCCCGTGGAATGCCTATTCCTCTGGGGTGGTTAAAATCCTCGCCTTTCTTGACCTTGACCAAAATTGAGCATTTTTCAAAGGTCTCCCGTGGTTTCATTTTCATCGAAGTGGGCCACGACATGGATTGCACTATTGTACGAAGGCTGAAATATCCTGACAAGACCGATGTGAACCAGCTCCAGAAGCGCTAAAAAGGTGACAATAAATTCAGAAACCGTTCGGTCTTCACCGAAAATTTCATCGAAAAGGATCTCTCCCTTTTGTTTCAGAAAAGCAATGATGACCTGCGATTTTTCCTTTACCGACCATTTTTGGTATTTAAACGTCAGGTCTGCCCCGGGTTGGTTTTGTTCCATGATCCGCCTGAACGCATCTATCAACTGAAACAGGTTGACATCCAACCGGGGCCCTTCAGCATCTATCTCGTCCTGATGCCACGAGGATTCCTGTCTGGTAAAGACATCCTGCCCCAAGATCTCCCTTTCCGACAGTTCCTCTGCCATTTCTTTCAGGCGCATATATTCCAGAAGCGGCCTCGTGATTTCATCGCGGGGATCTTCCTCATCATCTCCTTCGTTCAGGCCTGGAAGCAGCATTTTTGATTTTATATGGATCAGTGTGGATGCCATGACCAGGAAATCTCCTGCAACACTGATATTGAGGGCCTTCATCATATCCAGATAGGCCAGGTACTGATCGGTGATGGTTGTGATCGGAATATCGAAGATGTCCACCTCATTCTTGTAAATGAGGTGCAGCAGGAGGTCCAGAGGTCCTTCAAATATTTCCAATTTGACTTCGTATTCCATTACAAGTGCCTAAAGTTTGAAGTGCCTAAAGTTTACTGCTCTTCAATTCTCAATCGACAATCAACAATCCCCCAATATCCAGCACCCAGTATCCAGCATCCAGTATCCAGCACCCAGCCTATATCTTCACCGCGTCCCTGACCTCTTCCATGGTTTTTCGGGCGATGGTTCGGGATTTCCTGTTTCCCTCTTCCATAATCTCTTTCACCCTATCGATATCCGCCTCTAAGTCCTTTCTTTTGGCCCTTATCGGCTCAAGTCCTGTTTTGAGAGTCGATGCCATCATCCTTTTGCACTCCACGCAACCGATTTGAGCCGATCGGCATCCGCTGCGGATGTTTTCGATTGTTTCATCATCCGTGTAGATCTCATGATAGGAGAAGAGATTGCAGATATCAGGATCGCCCGGGTCGGTTTTCCTGGCCCGTTGCGGGTCGGTGATCATCTCACCCACTTTGGCATCGATCTCCTTATCTGTGTCGGTCAGGAATATTGCATTGCCATAGCTCTTGCTCATCTTACGCCTGTCAATACCGAGAAGCTTTGACGTGGGGGTAAGGAGGACGTCCGGGACAGGAAATACCTCGCCGTACAGGTGGTTGAAACGTCGGGCTATTTCTCGGGTCAGCTCAACATGAGGGGCCTGGTCCTCACCCACAGGGACACCGTTGGCTTTATACATCAGAATATCGGCCGCCTGGAGGACAGGATACCCTAAGAACCCATAAGTATAGATGTCTTTCTGGGAGAGTTCACGCAGTTGTTCCTTGTAAGTGGGGTTCCTCTCTAACCAGGAGAGGGGGGTGATCATGGAAAACAGGAGATAAAGCTCTGCGTGTTCCTTGATTTCGGATTGAATAAAAAAGGTGGAAACCTCCGGATCGAGCCCTATTGAAATCCAGTCGATGATAATATCATACATGCTTTCACGAATGATATCGGGATGGGCGTATTCGCTGGTCAGGGCATGCCAGTCTGCTATGAAATAGAAACACTGGTATTCTTCCTGAAGGTTTTTCCAGTTCAGAAGGGCGCCGTGCAGATGTCCGAGATGCATTTTTCCAGTGGGCCTCATCCCACTCACGATTTTACCTTTTTTCATCTGGTCAAATTTCCCTTTCTATTTTAAGTGAGTTCCACCGAATAGGCGGGATTAAAGGCAAGCGATTTTCGGCATCTTTCATAACAACCGAAAAGTAGTTTACACTTTTCATGTTAGCCGGTTTGCAGTTTAATTAGCTTGACTAGTTCTATTGGTTCAATTAGTTAGTAAATCCAACCAATTAAACCAATTGAACCAATTGAACTGACCATGTCTTGCTTAACTGTCTTCCGAAAGTATAAACTACTGAATGAAGGATGTCCGATTTTCTGGAAATTAAATCACCAAGTCACTTTAGTTCACTTTAGTCACTTCAGCTCACTTCAGTTCACTTGGATCCAATAGATCCCCGAATTTAGTTTGGACAAAACGGATTTCATCGTCCTTTGTCCTTGCCTGATTGTTCAGCCGGGCCTCTAACAGGCTGTCAAAAATCTCTTTAAAAAGCGGACCCGATTTCAAGCCCATCCGTAAGAGGTCTTTTCCCTCTATTAGGATCTTCATCCCTTTTAATTTGGTAAAGTAAAATGAGATAAGCCGCTTTATCTTATCGGTTTTGGCTTTTGCCATCAGGTATAGCAACGTCTCTGTATCATATGGAAAGAGCAATGTATAGAGCTGATAATTGGTTCCGTCGAACTTGAAGAGGGAATCCAGGAGTCTATCCCCGGTTTTTCGTTCGAGCGCCATCTTGCGGTTGATTCCCATCTCTTTTGTCAGTTTGTTGAAGCCATTTGCATTGAGTGGACGGGTAAGCCCGTACCAGTAAATTTCCCATTGCTCCAGCGGTTCTTCTAAATAGAGGAGGTTGTACCAGGCGATGACCTCCTTGATTTCTTCTAATAGCTCCTGGAGGTTCTTAGTGAGCTTGATTTCGGGAGAAATGAACCTTAGCAGTGTTAATTCATCCATTCTTTTTATCGAGCTTAAGGGGTCTTGCTCCTTCAGGATAAGTTTCAATTCTAAAAAGATCCGGCGTGATGCAAGCGTTTCAAGCCAGTTCATTTTTGCGGCGTTTTTCAGCAGGGCAAGGGTCAGCTTGCCGATTTTGAAGCCGAATCGCTGTTCAAATCTCACCGCCCGGAGCATACGCGTCGGATCCTCGACAAAGCTCAGGTTATGAAGGACCCGCAATACCTTTTCCTTGATATCCTTCTGAGCCCCGAAATAGTCGATGAGGGTCCCGTAATGCTTTTTATTCAGCTTTATGGCAAGGGTGTTGATGGTGAAATCACGGCGGTAGAGATCCAGCTTCAGGGAGCTTGTCTCCACGATCGGGGGGGCGCCCGGGGATTCGTAATATTCAATTCTTGCGGTGGCCACGTCAACCTTGAAGCCGTCCGGAAAAACAAGCACGGCAGTACCGAATTTCCGGTGATTTCTCACACGGGCCTGGTGGTGCCGCGCGAATTCGTGGGCAAACTTTATACCGTCGCCTTCAATGACGATGTCCACGTCTAAGTTCTCATGTCTCAAGAAAAGGTCCCTGACCAATCCTCCAACAAGATATGCGTTATATCCAAGCGTATCAGCTATATGGCCAAAATCATGAAGAAGCTGGATGAGGTTTTTTGGCAGCCGTTCCTTTATTGTTCCGGCCAGAGTCTTTTTTCTGACAAGGTGGCCGGGATCTTTGGCGTCATAAAGAAATTCGGGGGCAACAGGGCTCCCTAACAGGATGGTGAGGAGGTCGGTCCTTGTGATCACTCCTAATGGCCTTCCATTCTCTACGACCGGGAGAATCCTCAGTTTTCCGCTGATGATAAGCTTCTGGACCTCTTTCAGGGGGGTATCGGGATGGACGGTAGAGAATTCAATATTCATGTATTCAGTTACTTTTAGGTCGCCGAGCCCAAGAAAGACCGCTTTTTCGACAATTTGCCTTGTTATATAGCCCTGGAGGATGTCATCATCAACAACCAGAAGGACGTTGATATTATACCGGGTCATCAAGTTAGCGGCCTTTTTGACCGTTTCACTTGAAGAGATCTGGATGACAGGAGAAGACATCATATCCTGTGCTTTCCTGGAGGGGTTTATTCGGATGTTCAAAAGGGCGTTCAGTGACTTCTCAACCTGGATGAGGGTCTGATTTTTTATGGTGGCAGAGGCCGCCTGGGGGTGGCCTCCTCCGCCTAAGCCCTGGGCGATCTCCGCAGCATTTACCTCATTTATCCGACTCCGGGCCACAAGATAGATCCGGTTTGCCATCTGCGCCAGGGCGAAGACCACGTTCAGGTTCTCCATCTCCATGAATCTGTGGACAAGGACCGCAAAATCCGCGATGTACTCGTCTGTTATCACCTTGGTGATGACAATCTCCACGCCGTCGATGACGCAGGTGGTGGCGGATCTTGTAAGATCATTCAGGAGCCAAAGATGTTCCGTGGTCAATTCCCGGGTGAGCATGTCTGAGATGATGTTATGGTCAGCTCCCTGCTTGGCAAGCCAGGCGGCAGCTTCGTAATCTTCACTGGTTGTAGAAGAAAACGTGAAAGATCCGGTATCTTCGTGGATCCCGGTACACATGATAGTGGCCTCATCAGAAGATACGGATACGCCCCTCTCTTTGATAAGGTGGGTGAGGATTGCCGTGGTTGAGCCGGTCTTACGTATAACCTCCACCTCTCCGCGCACGTCGTCCGGGGAATCAGGATGGTGGTCGTAGATATGGATCTCAACCCCTTTTTTTCCCGCCAATCGGGCGAATTTTCCAATACGGCTTTTCTGTCTGGTATCCACAAGTATGAGCCTCTTTATCTGGTCAAGGTCAACCTGTTTTACCTTTGCGAAGTTGAATAGATAGGACGCGGAATTGAGGAAAAAGTTGCGGAGGTTTTTTTCCTGAGAGCCCGGGAATACAAGAATGGCAGCCGGGTAAAGCTTGCTGGCCGCTAACATGGAAGAGAGTGCATCAAAATCCGCATTGATATGGGTAGTTATGACCTCTTCATGCGTTTCCTGTGGTTGCTTTTTCACCCCACTTCTTTTTTTGGCGGTTTCTCCCATGGAACAATCATATCATAAATTTACGGGAATCGTCAGAGATCTTTTAAATGTGGCAGCATCTGATCTGCTATTCCAGAACATGGTTACGAAAACAAAAAGGCCGGGCATCACCATTGAGCCGGCCTGTTCCTGTAAAAAACCTCTGGTCTCGCGCAAAGGCGCAAAGGACGCCAAGGCAGAATGAGCAATTTCAATAGGTTACCTTTACGTTCTATGGCTCTGCGAGAAATCTGCCGTCTTGCGGACGTATCAAATTTTAATCCTATAGACCCTTGAGTTTTTCGTCATTCTCCTGGCTTTTCTTGCAGTCAATGCATAGGGTAGTCACAGGACGAGCCTCCAGCCTTTCCCCGGAAATATCCCCCCCGCATTCTTCACAGATCCCAAAGGTGCCCTGGTCGATCCTGCTTAAGGCCTCTTTGATTTTTGAAATCAGCTTCCTCTCTCTGTCCCGGATTCTGAGGGTAAAATTCCTTTCCGACTCCAGGGTTGCCCTGTCCGTGGGATCGGGGAAGGTTTCACTGTCGTCGGTCATACCGCTGACAGTCTTTGTGGACTCCTCCAAGAGTTCAGCCAGTCTTTCAGTGAGGTGGTCTCTGAAATACTCCTGGTTTTTTTTGCTCAACATCGCTCTCTCCGTTCCGCAATAAGATAAACAACATTTTTTAACACCATTTGCTAATGATGTAAAGTAATAAAGATTACCATTGACGGCTCAGAGGCCCTGGCAAAAGGCCCTCTTTTGCTTTCCGAGCCGCAGGCTTTACAAACCGGAGGCCCGATTCCTGCGCCTGCCCCGTAGCTCCGGAAGATGGTACTGGGGTCAGGGTCGAGTTCTAATCCTCGAACTGTTCAATTATCCCGCCATCTTTTTCCAGAAACCCTTGGGTTTTTTCTTTTTGTTGGCGAATGCCGGCCCCTCCGTCTCTGCAAATGCCTCTAATAGCTCTCTCTGGTCCTGGCTCATCTTTTTGGGTATCTTTACGATAACCTTGACATATAGATCTCCTCTTTTTCGATACCCCCTGAGACTGGCCATCCCCTTGCCGGGTATCTTGATTACCTCACCCGATTGGGTACCATGGGGGATCACCAGCTCGTGACCTTCCTTTTCACCTAACATGGGGATCGTCAAGGTGTCGCCCAATGCAGCTTGAACAAATGAGATAGGGATTTGGCAGGCAAGGTTTTCTTCCTCCCGACTGAAGAACGTATGTTCCCTGACGTGGATAACGACAAAGAGATCCCCGGGCGGTCCCCCGTATTCTCCGGATTCTCCCTCACCTCTCAATCTCAATTGGGAGCCGGTGTCTACGCCTGGCGGTATCTTGACGCTGATACTTTTTTCAACCCGGGTTTTCCCACCACCCCTGCAATCCGGACATGGATCTGTGATGATTTCTCCTTGACCCTGGCAAGCAGGGCAGGTCGTGCTGACCTGAAAAAAGCCCTGAGACCGAATCACCTGGCCCCTTCCCTGGCATGTGCCGCAGGTCCGGGGTGCGCTCCCGGGGGCAGCCCCGGAGCCGCTGCAGGTCACGCAGGCCTCCAGCCTGTGAAAGGTGATCTCATCCTCTTTCCCGTGGAAGGCCTCTTCTAAGGTCAGTTCAAGGTCATACCGGAGGCTTTTCCCCTGTATGGCGCCTGTCCGTCCTCCCCTGGTGCCAAAGCCAAAAAAGCCCTCAAAGATATCTCCGAAGCTGGAAAAAATATCCTCAAAACCGCTGAAACCGCTGAAGCCCGTGCCCTCTAACCCTTCATGACCAAACCGATCGTAGGTCTGTCTTTTTTCTGAGTCTCTAAGGACTGCATAGGCCTCAGCAGCTTCTTTAAAGTTCTCCTCAGCTTCTTTGTCCCCGGGATTTCTGTCAGGATGATATTTCAAGGCCAGCTTTCGATAAGACCTCTTGATTTCTTCATCCCCGCAATCCCTGGAAAGGCTCAAGATCTCGTAATAGTCTCTCTTGTACCGGGTCACTTTTCTTTGGCCGCCTCTTCAACCTGACCGGTTCCCGGGTCTACTGGTTCCATGTTGTTTTCGAGTGGGGTTTCTTCGAGGACAGCGTCCGGTTGGCTTTCAGGTTGGGTTTCAATTAAATAATTTCCGTTATCGTTTCTGGTCTGAAAGACATTTCCGGCGGCTATTTCCCTGAGGGCAACCACAATGTCCGTATTTTTGCAGACCACCATCGGTTCCGCCCCCTTTTTCAGTTGGCGAACCCTTTTGGCAGTCAGGTGAATCAATCCAAACCGGTTATCCACCTTTTTCAAGCAGTCTTCTACTGTTATTCGTGCCATCGCTTGCTCCTGTTTCGATTAGTGGGAATCTTGGAGTTTACTCCAAAGTAAATAAAAATAAACTTTGTAATATAAGACTTCCTATGCTAAATGTAAAGCGTTAACTTAGACCATCAGAATTGCTGGGCTCAGAAAATATTCCTTTCAGGAGCATGAGTACCGGGAGCAGGAGACCTCTGATCATGTTAGCCAAAGTCCTCAGTAGCGCCGTCATTGGAATCGATGCCTATGTGGTAGAGGTAGAGGTGGATATCTCGCAGGGTCTCCCCTCTTTTTCCACAGTGGGCTTGCCAGAAGGGGCGGTCCGTGAAAGCAAAGAAAGGGTCAAGGCGGCTATCAAGAACTCCGGGTATCATTTTCCTTCCGACCGGATCACGGTCAACCTGGCGCCTGCAGACATCAAGAAAGAAGGGTCCGCATTTGACCTCCCCATGGCCCTCGGTATTCTGGCGGCCACAGGGCTCATCAACAGGTCATCCTACTCAGACCACCTTTTCTTAGGCGAACTGGCCCTGGACGGCCTCATAAGGCCTGTCAGGGGCGTTTTGCCAATGGCCATCGCCGCAAAGAAACTCGGCCTCAGGGGTATCTTCCTGCCGGTTGAAAACGGTTCTGAAGCGGCAGTCGTGGGAGGGGTTCCTATCTTCCCCGTGAATGCCTTATCCCAGGTTGTTGGGGCGCTGAGAGGCATAGCCAAGATAAGTCCTTTTACGGTGGAAATCAACAAGCTCTTTCAGCCGCAGGTCTCCTGGATGGATTTCATCGATGTCCGCGGCCAGGAGAACGCAAAAAGGGCCGTGGAGATATCGGCGGCCGGTGGGCATAATCTTATTATGATCGGCCCGCCCGGTTCGGGCAAGACCATGTTGGCAAAACGCCTGCCTACGATTCTCCCCGTTCTCAGTTTTGACGAGTCTCTCGAAACATCCAAGATCTACAGTGTTATGGGGCTGATGCCAAAAGATCACGGGCTGATCACGATCCGTCCGTTTCGTTCACCGCACCACACAATTTCAGACGCCGGTCTGATCGGGGGAGGGCAGAACCCGAAACCGGGTGAGGTGAGTCTTGCACACAACGGGGTCCTCTTTTTAGATGAGCTTCCTGAGTTCAGAAGGAATGTCTTGGAGGTCCTGCGGCAGCCGATGGAGGATGGACAGGTAACCATTTCCCGAGCCAGTTCCACGGTTGCCTATCCGGCTGAGTTCATGTTGGTGGCTGCCATGAACCCCTGCCCGTGCGGTTTTTTGGGCGATCTCAAAAAGGAATGCACCTGTTCAACATTGCAGGTTCAGCGGTATCGGTCCAAGATATCCGGCCCTTTGCTGGACCGGATCGATATCCACATGGAGGTCCCTGCTGTGCCCTATAAAGACCTTTCAGGTGTCTCCGACGGGGCCTCGTCAGCGGAGATCCTGGAGCGGGTGATGAATGCAAGGAAGATCCAGGGAGAGAGGCTGGTCCGGACGAAGATCTTTATCAATGCCCGGATGAACAGCCGCCATATCAAACAGTTTTGTGAAATCGATTCGGAATCCAGTTCACTTATGGAAAAGGCCATGGAGAGATTCGGTCTCAGCGCAAGGGCACACGCGCGTATATTGAAGATCGCCCGGACCATTGCTGACCTGGAGAGTAGTCCCAACATAGAGGCGTCCCATGTTGCAGAGGCCATTCAATACCGGACCCTGGACCGGAAGATATTGAGATGATTGTAAGGAGATATGATCATGAACAAAAGTCTGTTAGATGGAAAGAGAATCCTCATTGTTGATGATGAACCGGATGTCTTGGCAACCTTGGAGGACTTGTTATCTGTATGTGATGTTGTTAAGGCCTCTAATTTCATTGAAGCCAGAGATCTGTTGACCTCTCAGTATTTCGATATGGCCGTGCTGGATATCATGGGGGTTGACGGGTATAAGCTCCTTGAGATTGCCATCGATCGAAAGGTCATTGCGGTGATGCTGACCGCCCACGCTCTGAGCCCTGAGGATACCCTTAAGTCTTTTAAGGATGGGGCGGCATCCTTTGTGCCAAAGGAGGAGATGGCAAACATTGTCACATATTTAAATGATCTGCTGGAAGCGAAGGAGCAGGGCCAGAGCTTCTGGTGGCGATGGATGGAGCGATTCAGTGATTTTTACGACAGGAAATTCGGGCTGGACTGGAAAGACCAGGACAAGGATTTCTGGGAATCGCTGAAGTACTATGATCGGGCCTAAGGGCTCGCACAAAAATATATTCCCAGAATTGGCGCCCAGATTTGTGTCAGATTTGACTGCGCCCTAAGGTGATGCTGAGAAAAGTGGGGATGAGGATCAAAAATCGACGGATGATAAAGGCCGTCATCGGCGTCTGTCCTCAGGGTTTAGAAAATCGTTTTTTGAATAACAGGCCCAGTTCAAACTATCTTCAGGCCATGGTTGCTTCTGTTGATACCGGCTGTTTAATGACACCTGCCTTTAGCAAGAGTATGAACAAGATCAGAACCCCCAACCCCGAAATGTCGGCCAGCCAATCGGGATAAAGAAATAGGAATCCGGATGCAAAAATGACGGTCCTTGGAAAAAAGGACAGCCTGCCGAAGAAGTAAAGGTAACCCTCAAGGGCGGATGCAAGTAGAATACAACCGATAATCGCCGTGACAACCGCCAGCAACACCACTTCCCATGGCCCCAGTAGAATCATAGCGGGATTCAGGACAAAAAGAAAGGGGAGGATGTACTTTGCCGACCCCAGCCGCATGGACAGGAACGCTGTTGACATGGGGTTGGAGTTGGCTATGGCGGCGGCAGTGATAGCCCCTAATGCCACGGGGGGGGTTATGTAGGACAGGCACCCCCAGTAGAGTACAAAGAGGTGGCATCCCATCTGGTTGAGTCCCACCTCGACCAGAGCAGGGACGAGAACGATCGCCAGGAAGACGTAACAGGCGGTAACGGTCATTCCTATTCCCAGGACAAAGCTGGTGATGGCGCCGAAGATAAGGAGAAGGGCGGTGTTGCCGCCGGCAAACAGCACCAGCTCTCTCGAAAAAGAGTTGGCCACTCCCGTTCCGGAAAGAGAGCCCATGATCAGACCAATTCCAGCAAGGATTCCTGTTATCTGCCCCAGAAGACGGCCTGAGTTGACAATAAAATCGACAAATTTCCTCCATGTGTAACGGGTTTCTTTTCTGATCATAGAGCACCCAAAGAGAAATATCATCACGTAGAAGGGCGCCCAAGACTCTGTCCGCATGTAGATAAGGATAAAGATCAGAAGAAAAAGAGACCCGAGAAAGAACCACCCCTTTCTTAGGGTGGCCCATTTATCGGGGAGTTCATCTCTCGGAAGACCTCCGATCCCTGTGAAGGCTGCATGCGCGTCCACCTGAAGGATAAGGGTCAAGTAGTAGAGAAACGCCGGGAAAAAGGCCGCCCGCATGACCTCCACGTATGGGACATTCAGAAAAGAGGCGATCAGAAAACCTGCTGCGCCCATGATGGGCGGCATGATGGATCCGCCGGTGGAGGCACAGGCCTCCACCGCGCCTGCCCATCTGGGGCTGTACCCGGTCGCCTTCATGGCGGGGATGGTCATGGACCCGGTGGTGACAACGTTGGAGATGACGCTGCCGCTCAGGCTTGCCATGAAGGCGCTTGAGAATACCGCGACCTTTGCAGCCCCGCCCCTTGTATGCCCCAGCAACGAAAGGGCGAAATCCATAAAGAATTTCCCACCCCCGGAAGAGACCAGGGCCACGCCAAATATAATAAAACCGACCAGGAGGTTGCCAACCACTCGTGTGGGAATTCCAATAATCCCTTCAACCCCCATGGACTGATATCGGACGGTCTCCAGCAGGGAAAACGAACTCCCCCAGAGGAACCCGGGCATGTACCCGGCGTAAAGGGGATAAAGGGAAAAGACAAGGCATATGACAAATAGGCTGAAGCCCCCTGTGCGTCGTATCCCTTCGAGGGCGAGGAGCCAGAGTATTCCTCCGGCCAATGTGGGCAGGGCCGGGGCCACATATTCCCAGCCCTTTGTCAGGATGTTGTAGGCGTTCAGGCCCAAATAGAGGGTGGTCACAATACAAAGGATAAACAATCCCCAGTCATACCAGGGGACTCGGTTACTATCTTTCTTGGCGCCTGGAAACACGAGAAAACTGATAGAGAGATAAAAGGTGAGGATGTAGTAGTAGTAGGCATTCCCGATCGGCATGAACCCGCCGATATTCAGGTGAAAGATCTGGTTGATACACAGAAGGATCCCAAGGGAAGACATTACGGCCGTTACAACATAGGATGTGCCGCTTAATCTCGCCCCGTTTTTTTTTGTTCCTTTACTGCGATGCTCTTCCGTGTCTGCCACAGGAAACCCTCACTCAGATCTCACTAATAAAGGCGGTGTCACATCGTCAGATGTTTACTGGTTCAAGGCCGCCGCCCTCTGTTTCATCCAGAATTCCGGGAACTCCTTCGATTTGATCTTCTTTGCCTCTGCTTCTGCGACCGTCTTTTCCCATGCCCCCTGCACCTTCTTCAGTTGCCCGAGACGCGCCTTGTTCCATTCGTCATCTTTGGCCGTCCAAACCCCTTTTTCCTTTAGATATTTTATGGCGCCCACGTGGAAAGGAGCGTCTGCGGGCGGAACGCCTGACTCAGATATCTTCCAATCAGGCATTACCGCATGGGCCTTCTCATACATGGGATACGTCTGATCCAGGGCCTTTACGAAGTTATAGACCCATTCCGGGTCAGCATTCGCATAGACCGTGATCATGGGATAGCGGTATCCTGGCAGGTAAACGGGATTCTCCTTGGATATGCCTGCGCCGACTGTCTCTTTTTTGGGGCTGAGAAAGGGTGCTATCTTCAACATCCTGTCCCAGCCTTCCTTGTCAGACGGAGGGAATTGGACCCAGAACAGGCCTCTTGGTGAGGTTTCCAACTCATACATGATCGATGCAGAGGTGGATACAACGGATGCATCGGTCTTGCCCTCTATCAGGGCCTTGCATGCCGCACCGTAACTGGGGAATTCAACCCTATTGACATCGTTCCACGTCATACCGCCAAAGGCGAGAAAGGCCTCAGCCTTTATGTTTAACGTGGGGGCACCCGGGATCCATGAAACCCGTTTGCCTTTCAGATCCTTTATCGCCTTTATACCGGATTCCTTCGTGGTTGCTAAGGCGATGGTTGTGGGGTGTGCCAGGAGGACCCTGAGATCCTGCGGCCCCCATTCGATGGTGGAGAAATCATAAAGTCCCTCAACAGCAAAAAAGACCTCATTTGCCAGAAAGCCGCAAATGACTCTTTTGGTGGTCAGCGGCATCAGCCTCCCTATTGATGTCCCGGACGGCAGCAATCGGATCCGGATCCCATATTTCTTGACAAAGGCATCTGCAATGGCGGATGCCTGCACATAGCCGGAGGCCCCCACATCGTAACAACTCCATATCATTGTCTTGGGCAATGAAACCGATTCTTCCGCACCGGCCGAAGCAAGGAAGCCGAAAAAGATAAGTGAAACGCAAACCATAAAAATGACGCCATTCTTTCCAAACCTGAAATGTGACATGATTCTTCGCCTCCTTTATTCTCTAAGGGTTGGGTTAGTTCAAACGTATTGAGAGGTCTTTAGCCAAGATTCGGGTTTCCGACATCACCTCCTTCCTCTGACGTTTATTTTTCGATGTCTCGAAAGGCCATAGAAAAGGCCCCAACAAAATCCTTTACTTCCGTGCCTGCAATCTCCACATCGGATCGATCAAAGATCTGTTGGATCTCATTTTCCACTATGTCCAAGTTGCATTCTTTCCCCCTCACCACATTTTCCATCTCTCTCAGGACCTGGTATGGCGCCGGATGGAAATCCCCAGTAATAATGAGATCGTGGATCCTGTTTTTTGTGATGAGCAGTGTCACACGAATCAACCCTGCAGGCGCCTTGTGCCTCCCCTCGCACTTGGCCGCATCGGGAGGAATTTCCTTAAATCGCATCCGCTCGGAGTTGGCATAAAACCACGCCTCTGATGTATACTCCTTCTGGTATTCGGCGGCATAGGTCTTCTCCAGATCACTCAACTCCCCGGGCACAAGCTGGACGGTGGTCCCGAAGATCTTTTCTACGGTCTTGCTGGTAAGTGTCAAGAGTTCTGAATGGGAGATCTTCCTCCCTGCCTCTATTTCCAGACACGTAAACCGGGCGCCCGGGTCTTTAATTTTCTTGTCCTGGGTCTTTTCAGGAGGTGTGATGATGGCCTTTTTCAAAATGTTCGGATCAGTGGGAACGACATTGACCAGCAGACGCATGGTCAGGATCTCTTTCTCGAGCCTTGCTGAAGTGGGGATCAGCTTTCGCCCTTCCACCTCCACATCGTTGAGTGGTCTGTAAACCGCCTCCACCTCAAACAGCTCACGGACTGCTTCCGCCAACCGGTTCAGTGTTATGCCGAATGCGTCCTTTATTGTTTTCATCGGCACCCACGGCAGCCGGGTATCCACATACAGGACTATCAGTGCCCCACCATCCGGACCCCAGATAGCCCCGCCCGCGTTTTGTCGCCGCCTGACCACAATCCCTTCTTGTCTGCAGTACTCCAGGTCAAGGGCCTTCTCCGGATCATCGAGAAACCCTGAAGTGAAACTGCCGCCACGAAAGACATTCAGGACAACGGCACTTGCCGCCTGCCTCTTCTCTAAGGCAAGTTCAATGGCGGGTGAGATACTCGTTGAGAAATCCGCATAATTATATCCCGTTCTTATGAGCCTGAGCTGTTCCATCCGCTTTTTACCTCATGTTATTAAAAACGCCTCCCCTTGCGTTCATCGACCACTGCCGGCCCTTCCTCTAATTTGTTTGCGACGCGTATCTCGTTAAAGGCCAGGAGGGTCTCCTGCTTCAGCCGTTTTGACAGTTCATCGATACCCGGGCTTGATGTATCATCCCCTTCCACCGTCAACCGGAGAAAATCTACTCCGCCCTTTGTTCTGACGACCACCTGATATCTGCTCGTGAGTCCGGGAAATGCCCGAAGAATCCCACTGATTTGCGACGGCCAGAATTTGACACCCTTTATCTTGAGCATTTCGTCGGTACGGCCAAAAACGCTCTTCGGCAACGTCAACTCTCTTCCGCACTCACATCTCTTTTTCTCCAAAAGGGTCAGGTCCCCGGTACGGTATCGCAGTAAAGGGGCGGCCTCCTTGTGCAGGTGGGTCAAGACCAGTTCACCCTTCTCCCCATAAGGGACAGCGTTGCCTGTTTCAGGATCGATGACTTCGGCATAAACAAAATCGTCCATGACATGAAGCCCTGTTCCATGTGTGCAACTGCGGGCAATCGGCATGCATAAGGCCATGCTGTAGGAATCTATTATGGTGATCTCTCTTCCAAAGGCCTCCCGGACCTTTTCCGGATACCCCTCCACTGATGTAAACGGTTCTCCCCCCACAAACAGAATCCTCACACTGGGGATTCCTTTTTGGGTCAATTTCATCGCGAAGGTAGGATTTGAAATCAGGACGGATACCTGGTAGTCGTTGATGAGTTGGACGGCCCTCTCGGATTCACCCGGACCCACAGGGATGACCTTGGCCCCGTAGTATTCCAGTTGTCCCTGGTAGAAGAGCCCGGCAATAAAGAGATGGTATCCGAACGTTACCGCACAGATATCCCCTTTCTGGACACCCGCGGCCTCTAAGGAACGGCCGCAGACCTGGTGCATCTTTTGGAGATCATTATGGGTGTGGTATACCGGATACAGGTCGTGTCCTGATGGAGAAAAATTGATGCGGGTCACGTCATCAGAAAAGAGAGAAGATTCCGAGGGCTTTTTCCTCAGCTCTTTCATTAGCTCGGAGGTGGTTGTGAAAGGAATATTTTGGAAATCATCCAAGGCCTTTGTGTCCGACGGGTGAATCCCTGCATTTTCGATCTTCTGCTTATAAAAGGCTATCTGGTTAAGCCTTTCAAGCTGCGCCCTCAGCGGTTCTATGACTTCTTTTATCATTTCAACACCTCACTATGCCTGGAACTCATTATACAGATACAGACCTCGTCAAATAGGTGAGTACCCCGATCGTTTCTCTTTTTGAGTCAGGAGAGTGCGCAATCATAGATTTTTTTTGCCAAGAACTCCGCGGAAACCTTGGCGATATGAAAGCCCTGGCGGGTCAGCACTTTGCCAATCCTGGACTCAAAAAGATCTTTGTCAATCGGTTGACCTCTCAGTGCCGCTTCAATCTCGTGAATCGGCGTGGTGGGCCTTAAAGGAGAGGCGTGAATCGTGCCGGAGATAATCATATCCTTGATTCGATTGTCTTTTGTCAAGACAATGATCCTCATAAAAGGGCCTTCCGGGACCTTGAACTGAATCATTTTCCGGGTAACGTCCTGAGGGATAACACCCAACGTCTCTTCGGCCCGCTCCATGAAAAAATCCTCATTGGTATACTCCCTCTCCATTTCACCGTAATATCCTCTTTCTTTATCTGTGAGTTCTCCGGGATCCAATCTTACCTGGAATACCTTCTCGATCTGAGCCACATAGATATCTCTAATCTCCCTGAGATCAATCTCTCTCCCCACGACCTTTTCAAGATATGTTATCCTCTCCTGGATGCTTTTTGCCTCCTTGTCCACAAACTTCTCGGGTGGCGCGGAGATGACCTCGGCAATGAGATCGACATCAGGAGCCTTCACCTGAATTCCGGAACCCATCTGGATTGCCTTTTCTTCATAAAAACAGGAAGAGGGGCCAATTTTTCTCCAGGCGCCATCATCGCATCGGACTTCGATATCGTTGAGCGGTCTGAACCGGCTCTCGATTCCAAAGTAATCCGAAATCCCTTGTGCAATCCCGGTAAGTGTCTTTTCAAACATCTTGGGGACGTCCGGGGGAACCTTTGGATTGGTTCTCTTCAGGTGCAGGAAGGTAAAGATGTACCCGGTATCTCCAAAGATCGGGCCCCCGCTGGAGATGATTCGATACACCGGGATGTTTTTTCTCTTACAAAGCCCCAGATTGATTTCCTTTTGTGGGTCGTTAAAGAAATTGAGGACCAGGCTGGGTACCGGAAACCTGCAAAAGGAGACCGTCTCCTGGACCGCCCCTTCGCTCACGGCGCGCATAAGGACCGGTCTGTAGATTGCCGTTTCCGCATAGCTCAACCAGTCCACTTCCACAAACCTCCATTTTTCCATGGTAACCCCCCCTGACGACTCTCACACCTCTCACATCTCTCAGAGCCCCAGCTCCTTTGCGATAATCAGCCGTTGAATCTCGGATGTTCCTTCGGTGACAGTGTATAACCTTCCATCCCGCCAGAATCTCTGGATCGGATATTCCATCATGTATCCGTACCCCCCGTGAATCTGCATGGAATAGGCCAGGATTTTCTGAACGATTTCCGCGGTAAAGAGCTTGACCATGGCAGCCTCCTTACGGACGTTCTTTCCCGTATCATACATCCGGGCCACCCGATAGGTGTAGCTCCGCATGATATCAATGTAGGTGGCCATTTCCGCAAGTTTGAACCGGGTGTTCTGGAATTTTACGATCGGTTTCCCGAACTGGACCCGCTCCTTGGCATATTGCGCGGTCAGGTCATACGCGGCCTGGGCAGTGCCTGTACATCGTGCGCCATAGGTTATCCGGCCTGAGACAAGGGTATCGGCCAGTTGATCAAACCCGCCCCCTTCTTTTTCTCCAATCATGTTCTTGGCCGGAACCGCGCAGTCGTCAAATACCAGTTCGCCGGTTTCGGCGGACCAGTTCCCCACCTTGTCCAGTTTCCGGGAGACCGTAAACCCGGGTGTGCCTTTTTCAACAATAAAGAGATTGATACCAACCCCCCTTTGGGTTGGGTCAGTGTATGCGGCCACGATCACATAGTCACAGATCGGGCCGTTGGTGATGAACATCTTGGTCCCATTGATCAGGTAGTTGTCCCCGGCACGGACGGCCTTTGACTGGATGGCGGCCGCGTCCGACCCCACATTCGGCTCGGTCAGTCCAAAGGCCCCGATCTTTTCCCCCTTGATGGCCGGGATCAGGAATTTCTGTTTTTGTTCATCGGACCCGAACCGGTAGATGGGCTGGGTGGCGAGACCGCTCTGTGCCATCAGTGCGGCCGCAATCCCCGCATTGACCCTGTTGATCTCCTCCACCATGATGCATTCCGTTATCTTGTCGCCGCCGCCCCCACCCAATTCCACCGGATATCTCGGGCAGAGAAATCCCTGTTCCCCCATCTTCCGGAACAGTTGTCTGGGGAATGTGTGTGTTTCTTCTGCCTCATCCACCAGCGGCGCGATTTCCTTCTGTGCGAAGTCCCGAATAGCACTGCGAAAGATACGGTTTTCCTCTGAAAGCTCAAAATCGATCATATCTTTATCCTTATTCTCCTTTAAATTGGGGTTTTCGTTTCTCAAAGAATGCCTTCATCCCTTCTTCACGATCCTTCCCGGAAAAAAGAAGGCAATCGGCCAAGGTCTCATAGGCGATCCCGGCCCCCAGACCGGTTTCCTGGGACATGTTGATGGCCTTCTTGGCCCATTTCAGTGCGAGGGGGCTCTGTTTGGCGATCTGCTTTGCAACGGTCATTACGGTCTCCTCTAATCCATCTCGTGAAACCACCTGATTCACCAGCCCTATCCGGAGCGCCTCTGTTGCGTCGATGGTCTTCCCCGTAAGGATGAGTTCCTTGGCCTTCCCCGGTCCCACAAGCCTGGGGAGCCGTTGTGTCCCACCGCTCCCGGGCATGATGCCCAGGAACATCTCAGGTTGCCCGAATTTGGACGCGTTCGACGCGATCCGGATATCACAGGCCAGGGCCAGTTCGAGCCCGCCGCCGAGACAGAGACCGTCTATCATGGCAATGACGGGTTTGTCGGACTGCTCGAATCTCGTATAAAACCTGCCCCCCAACGTTGAGGTGAATCTCTCCATCTCTAAGGGGGAAAATTTTGAAAGCTCGTTGAGGTCAGACCCTGCCATAAAACTCTTTTCCCCGGCGCCTGAAAGGATCAGCACCTTTACGGCCATATCGTTTTCCGCATCCCCCAAGGCCTCCATCATCTCCAGCCTGGCGGCCCGGTTAAGGGCATTTCGCTTCTCCGGTCTGTTAATGATGATATGGGCTATCCCATCTTCCTTCCTGTAGATAATATCTTTAAAGTCCATGAGCCCTCCGCATCCAATTGCAACATTCCACCACTTTAGTACTGCACTACGCCATCACGCCATTATCATTACCATCATGGCCTGCCCTTTAGATGACGCCTTCCTTTTCATTAAGTCGTCTCGCATCCCTCAAATACATCCCCTCCGGATCAAGCTGCTCCCGCAACACGCGCAATTCCTTTTCACTTGGGGGATCAAGGGGGCGCACGTCCTTATGGATCTTCAGGTCCCATTGAACACCCTCCTTTACCTCCCGAATGGATACAGCGGGGTTATGGGCCCTGAGTACCATCTCGCCTTCTTCATCAAATTGAAAAAGCCCCAACGTTGTGACCACTGCATAGGGACCGGTGTCCGGTCTGAGACCTGCCCGAATGCGATCCCCCTTTCCCTTCAGGTAACCGGGGGTCGTGATAAAATCAACCTGCTCGGGAAACCGCTGCCGGTCATGTTCAAGGATAATGACGGTCTTGGGTGCAAGGCTCCCGAAATCACATGCCCCGCCGCTCCCCCCGAAACGGACCCTGGGGCATGTGTAATCTCCGATACAGGTCGTATTGATGTTTCCGTAACGATCCACCGAGGCGGCCGACAACAGCGCCATGTCGGCCCTTCCGCCGTGAAGGACGGCGCCCAATGTGTCAAAGGAACTGCCCAATAGTACTGAACTCGAGTTGACTACCGGGTCCGCCGTGAAAAGCGGGATACGCTCGGGGACCTTGTGCAGGATAACGCCACCCTCATAACAGATGGTGATGCCGGGGGCATGGAGGGATTTGGCCAGCAGGGATACAATGATGGGCCACTGGGTGCCGACCATCAGGACACTCTCGTCCTTTATCAATCTTGCGGCAGATACGATCATCTGCTCGATGGGCGTGACCTTTTCATTTGTATCAGACATATGGCGTCCTGATATGACGGGTGAGTTTGCCGTAGGAAACGGGGTCTGACGCAAACCGCTCCGGGCCAAGGGCCTTCAACCGGTCTTCCCCGACCAGATTCAGATAATCCTTTCGGTCTTTCGTGTCATAAACCCATTTGTTCATAAACCCTTGAAACAGATCCTCTGTACGGGTTTCTTTCTCGTAATAGGCATTGTAGGGCCAGTCCATGTCATAATATCCGGCCATGGGCGCGGGGTGGCTTCCCCATGGTTCCTCCACTACGGCACTCACGCGAAACGCCGGCACAAGAGTGCGGTTGGGGTCGCGCATGATAACATCCGTATCGACGATCTCCTCGGCACATATGATGAGCCTGTCGCAGCTCTGCAGGGCGTATCGAACCTCCCCCAACATCCCCCATGCCTGGGTATTCCCATATGGGTCTGATCTCTGGGCCTGCATGATCCCCACGTCGTGCTTTATCGGCGGGACCAGACAGACCCGTTCACCGGTAAACGGAGACGTCTCAAATCTCAACCTGCTCCTGACCCCGGAATCGCTCTGTTCCCTGTCAAATCCGGAGCCCAACAGGGTCTTGGTCGCCACATAGGGGAGATTTAGAGCCCCTGCAAAATAGGCCAGGTTCAGGGTTAGGATGGAGTATTCCTCGATTTCGATCCTGTGGGGGACCTCTCTGGTCAGGGCGCGGACGAAACAGTGTGCCGGGGCCGGCAGAGGATTCCACGTGAAGGTGGTGATCAGATGACGAATCACCCCTGCCCCGATCATCTGATCCACGAGTATCAGGGCCGCACACTTTGAGACTGTGAGATCGTTCTTCCCCTGTCTGATGATCTCATGGACCGCTGCAAACGGCTCCTGCTGGATGAAGCCACCCAGATATACAACGTCTCCATCTCTCACATAGCGGTCGATGGCCTCGGACATGGATATGAGTTTCTCTTGAGCCAATCCCTTCCTATCCCTTCTCATTCCCGAAAATGGCGACCGCGCTGATCTGCGGCGGCCCGCCAAAGGTATGTGCCAGCCCGAGCCTGGGGTTTTTTATCTGCCGTTCAGGCAGATCGGCCTTCCCCTGCAACTGCTTGTACACCTCGTAGGTCATTCTCAGCCCGCTCGCCCCGATCGGGTGCCCGAAGCATTTCAGCCCCCCGTCGATATTTACCGGGAGACCGCCTTCCCGGGTGAAAAACCCGGCATCAATATCCTCCCGGGCCTTTCCCCTGGGGCTGAACCCGAAATCCTCGTATATCAGAAGTTCTGTGATGGAAAAGCAGTCGTGCACCTCGGCCAGATCCAGTTCCTTGCGGGGGTCTTTGATCCCGGCCATTTCATAGGCCTTGTGCGAAGACGTTACCAGGGCGTCAAAGCTGGTCCAGCCGAACTCCGGCCTGAAGTGCGGTATCATGGCGTCCGTGGAGATCCCAAACCCTTTCAGGAAAATCGGGTCCTTCCGGAAATCCTTCGCCTTTTCAGCCGTCGTAACAATGGCGCATGCGGCACCGTCGCTGTTGCCGCAGCAGTCAAAGAGGCCCAAGGGCCAGGCGATAATCGGTGCGTTTAGGACCTGTTCCACTGTTATTTTGTTGTGAAAATGGGCCTTGGGGCAGAGGCTCCCGTTATCATGGTTCTTGACCTCTATCTTGGCCAATGCCTCCCGGCCTTCCTCCACAGTGAGTCCGTAGGTCTTGAAATACCGCTGGGCGATCAACCCGAACGACCCCGGCGAGGTCCTCCTGGCCTCGTACACCGGATGCATCCCCCTTCCCGTACCCAGACCCGGGAACCCGGTATCCTTCAGTTTCTCCACCCCGAGGGCCATCACAAGGTCATATGCCCCGCTGGCAACCGCCATGCACGCTTCAAGGAGTGCGATGTGGCCGGATGCACACCAGTTCTCATTTCGAATGACAGGGATATTTCCCAGTTTCAGGGAGTCGACGGCAACGGTCCCTGAAACCCCGATGACAGGGGCCATGACCTGAGAAAACCAGCATCCCTCCAGATCGTCTTTGCTGATCCCTGCGTCTTCGAAAGCCTCGTATGCCGCCTCGATGGCCAGGTCTTCCGGTCCCTTTTCCCACCGCTCGCCAAATTTGCTGCACCCCATTCCGACGATGGCGACTTGATCTTTTATGCTCCCCATTATTCACTCCTCCCATTTCTCACAGGCCTGAATTTCCAGAAATAGTTATGCATACCTGCGCCGTCATAGATTCGTCTGAAGGTGAGACTGACCGGCATGCCCAACCTGACCTCAGATGGGTCACAGTCTGTCATCATGCCGTAAAACCGGATCTTGTCTTCTCCGAGATCGGCTATGGTCTGAACCACCACAGGATCATCACTCCTGCCGGCAAGGTTGTCCAAGGTGAACGTGAATACTTCCCCTTTTAGGTGGGAGATGGGAACTTCATCGAAGTTGTCTTTTGCATGGCAGTGATAGCAGACCCGTTGAATCGGAAAGGTGGTCTTGCCGCACGCGTTGCACCTGCTCCCGTGGCATCTGAGGATGGTCTTTCGGTCCCTCCAGCTTACTGTTGCCGAAGGCATCAGACGAAAGGGTTCTCCGGGGGCTGTTTCAACTAATCCCTTGTAACTCAGGAACCGGGCATATGAGGGGAGAAGGGCTTTTTCCTTTATGTAATCCTTCACCCTGCGCTGGTTTTTCTTTGTTTCAATCTCGTCTGTCACTTTGAACAGCATTGCATCCGCGCCATCGGCATAATTGGCCAGGAGCAACATGTCGCCCGGACTCGCTTCTTCAAGGGCGTCCACCAACATCAGCAATGGATGGGCAGCACCGCAATGCCCCACGTTCGACAGCAGGGGGTCCTGCACCTGTGTCGTGCTGTCGAAGCCCAACTGTTTTGCCAGGGTCTTCTGGGACCGGATGTCAGGGCCGGGCAGGATGGCCTTTGATATCTCTTTGGGCCCAAGACCATATTTTTTCAGCAACCCTGAAACGGCCTCTTTCATATGGCTGGCATATCCTTCCCCTAAGATAAAACGGCTTTCCCAGGTCCGGACAAACGTATCTTCCGGGTTCCTCCAGACGTCCATCATCTCATTGCAGATGGAATAACCCCCTTCCAAGGTTGCCAAGAGGTTCTCCGAACTCACCATAATGGCACCGGCACCGTCGCCAAAGGCCTGCTCCTGGTCTGATCTCGGATATCCGATGCGGCTATCCGAGGCCACTACGAGGGCATTTCCCATGGAACCGCTCTTTACCGAGTCAAAGGCCGCCTTGAGGGCCGCGGTCCCTGATCTCAGTGAGTGGGCAAAGTCAGCCGTAGTGATCTCCCTTCTCAAGTCCGCAGCGGCTGCAATCAGCGAGGCGTTCATCTTTTCCTTGTAGGGGGGAGTGGTCGTGGCAAAAAGGAGCCCGTCCACCTGTTCAGGAGCCTGTCCTCCCAGGCAGTTCCTTGAGGCCTCAACAGCCATTGTAATACTGTCTTCGTCATTATTGGCCACACTCCTTTCCCCGCCGATGGAATGTCTTCCCCATATCTGGGCGACGACGCCTCGATCCAGCCTGAGGTAAGGTATGTAACCCCCGCATGCGCTTATTCCCACAGTAGCCATATAATCTCCTCCTTCTAATTTTAACTCATCTCTTCCTGAGTGTATCAGCCTGTTGATACTCTCCAAACACGTCTCTGAGAACACCACAGATCTCACCCAGGGTCGCATACGCTTTTACTGCTTCTATAAACAAGGGCATAAGGTTTTTATGCTCCCGGGCGGCCTCTCGCACGAGATCCAGGGCGGATTTAACCCTGTCCTGATCCCTGGTCTTCCTCAGCCTTTGAAGGTCGGATATTTGTTTGCGTGCATGGGCCGGGTCCGGTCTGAAAATAGCAAAGTCCGGGCGCTCTTCTACCCTGTATTCATTTACGCCTACCACTATCCGGTTCTTATTTTCAATCTCCTTCTGGAAGGCGTATGCCCTCCCTTCGATTTCCTTCTGTATATATCCGTTCTCTATTGCGGCTACCGCTCCACCCATCTCGTCGATCTTTTCAATCAGCCTTTTGATATCCCGGACCATTTTCCGGGTGAGAGATTCCACATAGTGAGACCCACCTAAGGGATCCACCGTATCGGTGACCCCTGCTTCGTGCAGAAGAATCTGTTGGGTTCTGAGGCTGAGCCTGACCGACTTTTCCGTGGGGAGTGCCAGGGCCTCATCAAAGGAGCATGCCGCAATCGATTGTGCCCCCCCTAATACCGCGGCCAGGGTCTGGTAGGCCACGCGTACCGTATTGTTTTCCGGTTGCTGTGCCGTGAGGCTGACACCCGATGTCTGCGTGTGGAAGCGAAGCATCCACGATCGCGGGTCCCTGGCGTTGAACCTGTATCGGACGATGTCGGCCCACACCTTCCTGGCGGCACGGTACTTGGCCACCTCCTCGAATATCTTGTTATGGGTATTGAAAATCCAGCTTATCCTTGGCGCAAAGCTGTCAATATCCAGCCCGGCCTGAAGACCCGCTTCAATATACGCGATGGCATTGGAAAAACTGAAGGCGATCTCCTGGACTGCCGAACAGCCCGCCTCACGCATGTGGTAACCCGCCACATTGATGCTGTTCCATAGCGGCACATGTTTGCTGCAGAAGGCAAAGATATCGGTGATAAGCCGTATGGAAGGACGCGGAGGGAAAATATATGTCCCCCTGACCGTATATTCCTTCAGGATATCGTTTTGAATCGTCCCGCGGAGCTTTTCAGATAAAACCCCCTGTTTCTCTGCGACGGCCACATACATGGCCAACAGGATTGCTGCCGGGGCGTTAATGGTCATGGAGGTTGACAGCTTAGCAAGGGGCAGGTCCCGGAAGATCAGCTCCATATCCTTCAGAGAATCTACCGGCACGCCCACCTTGCCCACTTCTCCTTCGCTCATGGGATGATCTGAGTCGTATCCGATCTGGGTGGGAAGGTCAAAGGCAACAGAAAGGCCGGTCTGGCCCTGTTCTAACAGATACTTAAATCGACGGTTGGTTTCCTCTGCCGTACCGAATCCGGAATACTGTCGCATGGTCCATGGCCGGCCCAGATACATACTGGGATGGACCCCCCTTACAAAAGGATATTCCCCCGGAAAGCCGGTATCCGTCAGATAGTCTGTGTCGTCATGGTCGGCCGGGGTATACAGCATCTCGACCGGTTCACCCCAGTCTGTGCAACGCTGGGGAGCGGGGCGCTTTTTGGAAACTGTCCGGCTCCAGCGTGCCTTCTCTTTTTGGATTTCTTTCAGCGTTTCTTCCATGATACATCCCTTGGCTCTTGTCTATGCGGGTATGGGAAACGGTAACCGTTCCCGGGTTTAGAGGTTCAAGGTTCAAAGGTTCAGGGGTTAATGATTCAACGGAAATGTGGACCGTCCTACGGATGTTTTTGCAACATCGGGGTTGACATCATCCCCAATTTGGGTTAATCGGCAAGTGTTACAGATTTAATTAATAAAATAATTAGATTTTAAATTAGATGTCAAGGAAATTGTTGATCACACGTGGTTTTATGTGCCATGGGGGGATAGAAAATGGAGTCAGAGAAAGTTCGAATTGAGATTAACGGTAAAGTGGCTGTCGCCACAATTGACAATCCTCCGGCAAATGCGCTGAGCCCCGAACTCAGGGTTGAATTCATGGACAAATTGCGGGAATTGTCAAAAAATGATCAGGTGTGGAGCCTTATCGTGACCGGGGCTGGCGAGAAGTTTTTTATGGCCGGGGCAAACATACCGGGGCTTGTGGAACTTGACCGTAAGAGCGGGCTCGAGCGGGTACGGGGTACACGCGACTTTTTCAGCGGGCTGGACGATTTTGAAAAGCCCGTTATCGCAGCTATCAACGGCCTGTGCCTTGGCGGCGGACTGGAACTGGCCCTGGTATGCGATATTAGAATTGCCGCGGATCATATCAAACTTGGACTTCCTGAAGTCAACCTGGGTCTTATCCCGGGGGCCGGCGGGACCCAGCGGCTCCCCCGTGCAGTAGGACCGGGCTGGGCAAACTATCTGTTGTTTACAGGAGAGGCCATACCGGCGGAGGCCGCACTAAGAATCGGGCTGGTCCAGAAGGTCGTTCCCCTCACTTCTCTGAGAGAGGCCGCTCTGGAACTCGCAGACAAGATCAACAGCAAAGGCCCTCTGGCGGTGAGGGCAGCCAAGAAGGTATCCTCAAAGGGACTCCAGCAAACTCTTGAAATGGGGCTGGATATGGAAAATGAGGCCTTTTCCCGGCTCTGCGCGACCGAGGACAAAAATGAAGGCGTAACCGCCTTTTTAGAGAAGAGAAAGCCTGTTTTTCGTGGCAGATAGGGTCGAGGAGGAGAAGATAATGAACCGAACGTGGTTTACCGAAGACCACAGTATCTTTCAGCGGAGCGTCCGTCGTTTTGTTGAAAAGGAGGTCAGACCCAATACCGACACGTGGGAGGAGGAAAGGGGCGTTCCGCGCGACGTGTGGCACAAGATGGGGGAACAGGGCTTTCTGTGTCCCTGCATCCCGGAGGCCTATGGAGGCTCAGGTGTGGATTTCGGCTACTCGGTGATCGTACAGGAGGAACTGGCCCGGTCCACGTGTACCGGCATTTCCACCGGGGTCCGGGTCCATTCGGATATTGTGGTACCCTATCTGGTAGAAAGCGGCACCGAGGAACAAAAAGACATGATCCTGCCCGGGTGCACTACCGGAGATATCATCATGGCCATCGGCATGACCGAGCCCGATTGCGGTTCTGATCTGGCTTCCCTCAGGAGCACCGCCCGCAAAGCGGGGGACACCTATGTCATCAACGGCCAGAAGACCTTCATCTCTAATGGGATCAACTGCGACTGGATCGTCCTTGCCGTCAGAACCGACCCTGATGCCGTACCCGATTACAAGGGGGTCAGCCTCATCCTGATTCCCGCGGACGCCCCCGGTTTTATTAAGGGGAGAAAACTGAGGAAGATGGGGATGCACTCCCAGGACACGGCGGAGCTAATTTTTGAGGACTGCCGGGTGCCCTCTAACTATCTTCTGGGTCAGGAGGGGAGGGGGTTTCATATCCTGATGCAAAACCTTCAGCAGGAGCGGCTGGTGGTCTGCATCGGCGCCGTAAACATTGCGGAAAAGATGTTAGAGATCACCCTTGAATATGCAAAGAGCCGCACTGCGTTTGGGAAACCGGTTTCCAGCTTTCAGCACAATTCCTTTAAACTGGTGGAGATGGCCACGGAAATTGAGATGGGCCGGACGTTCCTGGAATCCCTCATCGAGGACCACATGGAGGGGAAAGATATCACGCGGAGGGTGTCCATGGGGAAGTGGTGGCTGACGGAAATGGCCAATCGTGTGGCCTATCAGTGCCTCCAGCTCCATGGCGGTTATGGCTACATGGAGGAATATCTGATCTGCCGTCTCTATCGCGATGTCAGGGTTCAGACCATCGTGGGGGGTACGACCGAAATCATGAAGCGGATCCTAACAAAAATGATGGGCCTATGAAAGGACGAAGGAGGAAGGACGAACGTCGAACGTCCAACATCGAATGAGGCCGCACCCGACAGTGGCAACCGGTGTGGGTTTTCTCAATCAACAATCAACAGTCCACCCTCCCGTACTGCTCCCTCAGCACCCGTTTCAGCAGTTTCCCGGAAGGGGTGTAGGGGAGTTCCTCCACGAAATATACTTCCTTCGGCTTCTTGTAGGACGCAAGTTTTTCACCCACGTATTCCTTCACGTCCTCTTCACTGATTTCCGCTCCAGGTTTGGCAACCACATAGGCCACAATTCGCTCTCCCCAGTCCGGATCCGGCACGCCAATGATTCCCACATCGTAAATAGCGGGATGATTGTAAAGCACCTCCTCAATCTCAGCCGGGTATATGTTGACACCACCTGAAATAATCATGTCCACGGCACGGTCCACGATATAGTAATAGCCATCTTCGTCCACCCTGGCCATGTCGCCGACCGTAAAGTAACCGTTGTGATAATTTGCAGCAGTTGCCTCGGGATTCTTGTAGTACCCGTCCAGCAGGAACGGGCTCTTAATGTACATGATGCCGATTTCTCCCGGCGCAACTTCATTCCTGTTTTCATCCAACAGTTTGATCTGGTTTCCTGCCACCGCCATTCCACAGCTTCCCGGTTTCCGGAGCTGATCCTCGGGTCTCAGCGAGGTGATGCAACTGGTTTCCGTGCCCCCGAAGAATTCAAATATCTTACCCGGTCCAAAGAACTCGACCGCCTTTTTTTTCAGGGGAAATGGAAACGACTCTCCACCCACGGTGATGGCCCGAAGGGAAGAGGTGTCATACTGCCCCCTGATGCCGGCCGGCAAATTGATAATCCGGTTGACCATGGTAGGCACAATCCAGGTGGTAGTCACTCGATATTTCTGGACCAGACGGAGAAACTCCTCCGCGTCAAACCTGGGCATTAAAACGACGGTGTTTCCTAAGATGAGCGAAAAGGCGGCCCATGCATAGGGTGCGGCATGATACAGCGGGCCGGCCACAATATGAACATCATCATAAGTGGATTCAAAATTGTATGCATAACCGAGCAGGGTGTTCAGCCGGTTCTTACTGCTTCGAACGACCCCTTTTGGCCTTCCGGTGGTCCCGGATGTATAAATCAAGGAGGATGCCACACCATGGAGACCCGTTTCTACCTCGGGAGGGGTGTCCGGGGCGTTTCGGATCAATTCATCCAGGTCAAACGCATCGGGAGGTTTTCCTCCGGGGCGGACATATTTCATTGATCTGTTCATGAGCTTCGGTTTTGCGGCGGAAACCGTATCTTCAAATTCACTGCCATAAATCAAAAGCCTGGATTCAGAATCATTGATGATATAGGAGAGCTCATCCGCTTTAAAGCGGTAGTTGATGGCAATGGGCGTCACGCCGATTTTGCCGGCAGCGCTCCACGACTTCAGTATCTCGGGGCTGTTGTGAAACAGGATGGAGATTCGGTCACCCGGCACGATACCGATCTTAAGAAGGGTGTTGGCCAACGAATTCGTATCCCGGTCCAGTTTTTTGTAAGTTATAACCTTATCATCCGTAATCAACGCGGGCTTGTCAGGATGCCGCCTGGCATGGGTCACAACGCCCAAGCGCTCAGTATCAAATTTCTTTAAATAGTCGACCATACGTACATCCTCGAGATGAAAGACTCAGGTTTTCGTAGTTTCTATGGGTGGGGCTTCCCGTTTTTTTATCACCGGCTTTCCCATATAGTGGACGGCCAGGCCCAAAAGAATCAGGCCAAGACCGATTAAATCCGTCGTACCTTTCGGATGAAACACAAGGAATCCCGCTGCCATAAAGAGGATGCGAACAGGGATGGAGATTTTTTTCAGAAAAAAGCAGTACCCCTCAAACCCTGCGCTGAGCAGAATGATGCCCAGTGTGGCCGTACCCATGGCCTGGAGGATCTGAAGAAAGGTCCCGTGGGCGACCAGTGCCGGATTATAGACGAAGAAGAAGGGTACCAGGAGAGAGACGAACCCCAATTTTACGGCTTGAAATGCAGTCTTGAGCGGATCCGATCCGGCGATGCTCGCCGCTGCATAGGCGGCCAGCGCAACAGGCGGCGTAATATAAGAGACCGACCCCCAGTAGACCAGAAACAGATGGGCGGACATCTCGTAAACCCCGAGGTTCACGAGGGTAGGGGCGAGGAGCATGGCCAAGAAGATATAACAGGCTGAAATGGTCAGGCCGATGCCCAATAGAAAACTGGTCACCGCTCCTATAATAAGGAGGAGGAGCATGTGGTCACCCCCGAGCCGTGTCAAGGATCCGGAAAGCCCGTGGGCGGTCCCGGTGAGGGAGAGCGCCCCGATGATCATGCCCACGCCGACCAGTATCCCCATGAGTTCTGTCAGTATCTTCCCGGTCCCGTCTGTCAGCCGGATGACCATTCCCCTATTTACCCTGGTGTCCTTCCGGAAGTTGGCCAGAATCAGAAGGACAGCCGTGGCATAATAGGGAGCCAGCTCCTCCATCCTGTGCATAAAGATGACATAAACAAGTACCCCAAGGGCCACGATGTAGAACCAGCCGTTCTTGAGGGTCGGCAACAGCGAGGGAAGCTCATGTCTGGGCAAACCACGCAGCCCCATTTTTGCCGCATAGAAGTCGGTCTGGGCAAAAAGCGAAACCCAGTAGAGAAACACCGGGAGGGCGGCGGCGATACACACTTGGGCATAAGACACCCCTATGAAATCGGCCATAATAAAGGCCGTAACTCCCATTACGGGCGGCGTGAGCACCCCCCCTTTGGAGGCGCATGCCTCAATGGCGGCCGCATAATAGGGCGGGTATCCTAAACGTTTCATGGTGGGAATGGTCACCGCGCCGGTGGTGACCACGTTGGCAATGGCGCTCCCGGACATGGTTGCGAAAAAAGCGCTCGAGAGGATCGAGACCTTGGCAGCCCCGCCTCTTACTGACCCTAAGATGGAAAGGCAGAAGTTGATAAAAAAATCGGCAGCACCCGTAACCTGAAGGGTGACGGCAAATATCATATATCCAATGAGCAGCCGGCAGAATACCTGGGTGGGAAGACCGAAAATGCTCTGCATGCCCAAGAAATGGAAACCCAGGATGCGTGAGAGGGAATATTGTTTGGCCATCAGGATCCCGGGGCAGAGGTGAGCGAAAAGGGGGTAGAGTGACACCAAGAGAATGACGGCTGCCAACATGGTACCACCGGCCCGCCGGACAGCTTCAATGATGAGTGCCCACATAATCAGTGCCAGGACCTTTGCCGTCGGAGGGGGAAACACCTCCCATCCGCCGAGGAGGATATCCATGTTATAGATAAAAATATAGATGGGACCCAGGAGGCTGGCGAGGGCAAATAGCGCATCGTACCAGGGTACCCGGTCCCTCGGCGATCTTTTGGTGGCAGGGAACAGTAAGAAAGTGGGTGAGACAAAAGCTGCGATCAAGACGGCGAAGTAAGACATCTCCGGCATCATATAGTCAAACAGGACGATTTTAAAGACATGAATAAAAGAGAGGATGGCGGCAAAGGCGGTAAAGCCAAGAAAATACCACCTGTAAATCCCTTTAAGTTCCCGGTATCTGCCTGCCGGCATGGTTTTTGGTTTTTCCGTTCTACTATTTTTGTCCATACACTGGATTCCTCGATTCAGTTACGGGAAACATCATTCATCGGGCCCGGATCTTTACAAAAATGGGCCGGACGTCAGACATTCCGGCCCATTACCAATTGGTGAGATCTGCTATTTCTTGTACTTGGCCAGCCGCTCTTGAAAGTCCTTGAGCTGTTGCTTCTGCCATGCATCCAGTTCGGGTGTCCAGACGCCGACCTCTTTGAAATACCGGATGGCCCCCTCGTGAAAGGGAACCGGGCTGGGATCTTTCACTGCCGCCTTTATATTGAAGGCCGGCATCGCCTTGTGCATCCCTTTGTAAATATCAAAGCCCTTGTCCATGGCCTTGACCACCGCATATACCAAATCAGGGTCCACCTGCTCGTATGCCCAGATGCTGTATGGATACGACCCGACATCCATGGTTTGGCCTTCTGGAAGGCCCGGGGCCTTTTTGCATACTCCCGGTGTCAGCCATGGGGCGATTGTCTGGAGCCTTTTCCATCCTTCCTTATCATCTTTGGGCAGCAGAATCCATCCTGCCTTATGGGGCCCCGCCTCAAGTTCCTGCACCGTCGGCGTGACCGTCGCAGCATAGCCAACATCAATCTGGCCCTGGATGATCCCCTTGAGCTGGTCTACATAGCCGCTCATAGGGACGGCCGTCACATCATTCCATGTAACGTTTCCGAATGCCATGATCCCCTCGATCGTCAACATGCCGGCAGGCCATCCGGGAACTTTGGGGAGCCTTTTCCCCTTTATGTCGGCAGGATATTTGAGTCCCGAATCACCCCTTGCGAGAAGACTGAGGTACAGGGTCAGCCCCCGCCATACCTGTCGGATCGGCTGAGGCCCCCAGTCTTTACTGGAAAACTCGGCGATGCCGTAACTGGCGCACGTTCCTGTTGCGCCGGTGAGGATGCTTAATTCGCTTTCTCCGCTCTTGAGCGGAAGGAGACGCGCCACATCGGTATCATAGGGTTCAACCCTGACTTTCATCGTGGTGAGCCGCTCAATGGCCTCCCGGAATCCGCTTGTAGCGGTGTATCCAAGAGAGCCTACTTTGTATGAAGTGAATGTAATGAGCTTGGGAAGATCGCCCGCCGAAGCAGTTGGGATGACAGGGACGGAAAAAATGGCCAGAAGGAAAGTAATCGTCAAGAGGGCACAAAAGGATTTTCTCATTTTTCTTCTCCTTTTCAATTAAAGGTTGAAAGCGGTCAAGTCCTTCACATCGATTTGTCGTCATCACCTCCTTTTAATGATTAAGGGTTTATGGAAGGCATACTGATCCCGTTAAACTGCAGGATCACTGGATTTAATGAGAACTGGTGTTAGAGTGCCACAGAAAAGTTAATTAATTCTATAACTGGGGTATGTACTTGACTCAAGTACATACAACATATAGTGTTGTGGGCTATG
>JACNIU010000492.1 GCA_014382905.1 Desulfobacterales bacterium | reverse complement strand
TCTCCACCCTCGGAGAGCGTCTTCCTAACCACGGTACCGGAGAGGAGGACCCTGTCTTCCTTCCCGTGGGGGCATGTCTTCATGGAGGCCATACCGCCGCACTTGTTGCAAAAGAAGGTCCAGTCGATATTGAGGTTCCGGCACTTGAGCCCACCTTCTGGAATCTCGTCGAAGATTTTCTGGGCATCAAAAGGACCGTAATAGTCACCCACGCCCGCATGGTCACGACCGATGATCATGTGGCTGCACCCGTAGTTCTGGCGGAAGACGGCATGGAGGAGTCCTTCCCGGGGACCTGCATAACGCATCTCCATGGGATAGCCACCCTGGACCACGGTCCCTTTGACAAAATAATTGTCCACCAGCGCCTCGATGGCCTTTACGCGGACGTCTGCCGGGATGTCGCCGGCCTTCAGTTTTCCCACCAACTGATGGATATAAACCCCGTCCATAACCTCGACGGCAATCTTGGCCAAAAACTCATGGGAGCGGTGCATCGGATTGCGGAGCTGGAGGGCCGCGACCCTGCTCCATCCCAGGTCATCAAAGATCTTCCTGGACTCGTCAGGGCGCTGATAGAGCCCCTTGAACTGCTCAGGATAGTAGCTTTCGCTCAGGACCTTGACCGGTCCGGCTAAGTTGTATTTTCCCTGGGCCATGACCTTTGCCACCCCGGGATGTTCCGGGTCCGTAGTGGTAAAAACGGCCTTGCACTCATACTCCTTATCTATGGTGTATTTTTCAGTGACCTTCATGGTGGCAATCGTGGTACCTGTTTCTTCGTCAACCAGGGCGATTTCATCCCCCTTCTTAATTTCCTCGTCGTCGGTTGAAACAGTGATAGGAATGGGCCAGAAGGTGCCGTCCGCCATCAGGAAATTATCACAAACGCCCTGCCAATCAGCCTTGGTCATAAAACCGGTCAAAGGGGTAAAAGCACCGATCCCCATCATGATAAGGTCTGATGTCTCCCTCGATGTAATCTTGATCTGTTTGAGTTTCTTGGCCTTTTCGATCTCGGCCTTGAGTTCGCTCCCCTGTAATAAAAGCGGGATCAGTCTTTCTTCTTTGCCGTGCGGTACAATCAGATTTGACATACAACATCCTCCTATTATTGGGATATGATTTTGGCTCCTATCGCCTTCCAGATAAAGATTTTGGACTTCGTTATCGGTCGGAATCCTCGACGGCGTACTATTACGTACGACTTACTCGAATTCCTCCCTCTGGCCTTGCCAAAATCGTTATCTGAAACGCTTTAATTTTCGGAGCCTTCACCTAAATTCTCTCATAGAGAACCCTTGTGCATTTTGTAACAAGCTACTTTATATCTGATTTTTCTACGCTGTCAAGAAAAAATGAACATTAACCGTCCACACAGGCTAAGATCTTACACCTTCATTCTGAGAGTTCATCTCTCACAACTGATATCATATTGTCATTATTGCCAATTTATCCAAAAGTATTCAGGAGCCAGGAGTTAGAATTCATGTCAAGTTTCAACATGTTGTAGCGGCTCGTGAATCGTAAATCGCGGCTGTGGTGATCTCAAAGAGATGGTCATTCTCGATAAGGGCTGCAATGGCTATGCCACCGGCACAGGACCCCTTAGCGCCAGGCTAACCACCAATTATGACAGGGAAACACGGACCCTCCCGGGATACAGGGACTGGAGGTTAGCGCATGCACATGTCCATATTTTTTACACAGTGTAAAAACCGAGATCGTAACCCCCCCGGGCATTCACCAAACTTCAGAGCATCTCTTTGGGTTGTCCCGTAGACTCCAGCACGCTGTTCCACAACCTCCCCTCAGGGTCAATCTGCTTCCGCTTCGAAACGGCCAGGGGTATCGGCACATGAGTGAACTCGCCGTTCCAGTAACCTACCAGCATGTTTGTCCTGCCGGTCATCCCCGCATGAACCGCACAGTGACCCAAGAGCAAACAGAACACCGAGTCATGAGGATTTGCAGGCATGCTCCGGATCGTATAGCTCGGATCAATATATTTCAGGCTTATCTTCAGGCCTATCCTTTCGAAATAGAGCATGATCTGATCTCTCAAAAAGATACCGATATCTCTGAAGCGGACGTTACCGGACGCATCCAGTTTTCCGGACTGCCCTACAAGATCCTGTCCCGCACCTTCGGCCACAACAATCACTGCATGTTGCCTCATTTCAAGCCTCTTTTTGAGAGCCGATAGAAAAGTATCAAGGTTGAAGCTCACCTCCGGCACCAAGCAGAAGTTAACTTCACTGTTGGCAAGAGTGGCGTGTGCCGCAATAAGACCGGAGTCCCTCCCCATCAGTTTCACCAGACCGATCCCGTTCCTTGCCCCATGGGCCTCCACATGGGCAGAATAGATGGCGGTCCTTGTCTCCGCAACCGCCGTTTCAAAACCGAACGACTCATCCACATAAGAGATATCATTGTCTATGGTTTTGGGTATTCCGATCACGCTGATCTTGAGACCGCGCCTCCCAATTTCTTCGTAGATGGCCTCGGCCCCTCGCAGGGTGCCATCTCCCCCAACAGTGAAAAGGATGCCTATGTTCATTCGATCCAGGGTATCGACCATCTCCTCTGTATCGTGAGGCCCACGCGATGAGCCTAAGATGGTCCCGCCTCTCTGGTGAATGTCATCCACCTCTCTGAGACCCAGTTCCAGGGGGGCGTGCCTGTACTCGGGAGAAAGACCTTCGTATCCATAGCGGAACCCAAACGCCGATCTTACACCATAATGATGGTGAAGGCTCAGAACAATTGCCCGGATCACATCGTTTAGACCCGGGCAGATGCCACCGCACGTGACAATCCCGCATTTCAGCTTTGAGGGATCGAAGTAAATCTTCTGTCTCGGCCCGGCCATCTCAAAAGATGGTAATGCCTTGCCCATCTTGAGAACGGCCTCCGCCTCCTTCTTGGTCGAATGAAAGAGCACACGTTCACAATCGTCAACAAAATACCCGGTACGCATGGGCGACGAGATACGGCACTCGCCCAGCCTCGAAACTTTTAGGTCCAGATCGATCAATGTCATGGGGTATCTCTTTTCAGGGAAATCGAATTTCGAAGGCTCCGCGAGTTCAGCCTAAAGGGTTCGCTCGCCTCCCCAACATCTATATCTTGGAAAGGTACCAGTTTTTCCATCACTTCTGCGGTTCGTAATTCCTTGTTCGTTATTCGATATTCGAATTTTCAAATATCTTTGGATAGCTTTTTACGAGACCATCTTCCTTCAGGAGAAGAGATATAGGAAATCGAGCTCACTGTCAACCACATAAGCTTCGATCTAAAGATATT
>JACNIU010000253.1 GCA_014382905.1 Desulfobacterales bacterium | reverse complement strand
CACAATAAATGGACATAGCGTAACAAATAATTCTTACAATGTATTGACATAAAGGGAAAGAATATCGGAATAAATGGGCCTCGTTATGGAGGTCTTTTTTATTGGTTGCATGGTGAAAGAGGTGAAGAGGAAACGAGAAAAAGATGGCGGTGGATGTTAAAGGCAGCCACCGCCAAGAAAGTAGGGAATAGTTATCCCCGCAATAGTGAGAGAATGATAATAACAGTATGCGTAAAAATCAAGGAAATAATTGAGAAAGGCACCGATTATCCCTGGCCCAGGCCTGAGATATGCTTACGTTGTAGAGTGAGCAAGGTATGGGGACATGGGCATGTGCCGGCCTGGTTTGATGGATTTGATGAAGCCCTGGATCTCAGACGCTGGCGCTGTCCCGCATGCGGCTGCGTCATAAGAATGAAGCCCTGCGGATATTTTAAGAATTTTCAGGCATCAATTAAAACCATTCGTTCGCGCATATTCCACCGATTAAAAACAGGAAGGTGGCCTCCCGGCCTTTCCCATACCCGTCAGGGGCACTGGTTGCGGGCACTTATCAAGAACGTTCATTCTTTTCTTGGCAATCAATGGAAAGGCAGACTGATAGAGGCCTTTTATTGTCTCCTTGAAAAGGGGATCATACCGGTGACCCGTTCCATTTAATCCTCAAGAGATTCCATTTCAAGTACAACCTACCGAAGGGTGCCGTTTACCGGCGACTGCAGGTATTGTAAAGGGATGGCAAACTCAAAAAGGAGGATTTAAATGGACGAAGAGAAGAAAAAAGGGGTTGCCGTCTTCAGATTCGCGGTTATCCATGACCTGGTAAACGGGATATACCTGGATCATGGCGAGCAGGAACGGCTTATCAGGGAGAAGTGCGAACGGAAATGGCCCATACCCTATTCCACGAAGACCCGTATCAGCCGCAGTACGATATTGCGATGGGTAAGGCTTTATAAGGCAGGCAACGGGAAGCTGGAATCACTTTATCCGGGCAAGCGCTCCGATTGCGGGAAGAGCCGCGCCCTGGATGAAGAGACGGCCCTTTCCCTGATTCGCACAAGAGAAGAGCTTCCGAAAGCCACAGTTTCCCGCCTTGTTGAAGAGATGAAACATCGGGGCATGATCATACCGGGAAGAGTACTGCCACTTTCCACCGTCTACCGTTTTTTACACTGTCACAACCTCATGGGGAGAGACAGAGGGAAGCCTGAAGACCGTCGCAGGTACGAGTCGGAACTTCCCAACGACATGTGGCAGAGCGACGTGATGCATGGCCCTATGGTAAAAGTCGCAGACAGGACGAAGAAGAGCTACCTTATCGCCTTCATTGACGATCATTCCCGTCTGATACCCCATGGTGAATTTTATCTGTCCGAGAGGTTGACATCCTTTCTCGATGCCTTTGAGAAGGCCCTTTTGAAACGGGGTTTGCCGAGAAAACTGTATGTGGACAACGGGTCCGCCTTTCGTTCAAAACATCTGGAACATATTACGGCATCCCTGGGCATTGCCCTTATCCATTCAAGGCCTTACAAACCCGAAGGACGCGGCAAAATCGAACGATTCTTCAGAACGGTAAGAGGAGATGTCCTTGCCGGTTTTACCGGCACGACCATGGAGGAGCTGAACGAATCCTTTGATAAGTGGCTTAACGATACCTATCACCAGAGAAAACATACTTCCACCGGCCAGAGCCCCTTTAAACGTTTTGCTGCACATATGGAGTGTATCCGAACCGCGCCGGAAAATCTCATGGACTACTTCCGCAAGGTGGCCAGGCGCAGAGTAGCCAGGGACAGGACTATAACCCTGGATGGGAGGCTCTACGAAGCCCCTGTTCCGCTGATCGGCAAGCAGGTAACGGTGCTCTACCATGACTATGAGCAGGTTGAGGTCACATGGCAGGGAAAATCCTACGGGTTTCTTGTGCCCGTTGATCTTAACATCAACTGCAGGGTGAAACGTGACAAAAACAGGGCAACGGACATTGAGGCGTCTGAAGGATCACATTACACAGGAGGTCAGTTGTGGTCAAGGAACGAAAAGGGTAAAAAAGCAACCGAACCCGGTGAGAGGAAGAAAATGGAGGTGATGTCATGAACGATACCTACCGTGCCTTCTTCGGACTTCAGGTGGAACCATTCAGGGCAGACATTGTCCTTTCCGAAATCATGGAAACCCACGATCTTTTGGCTGTTCACGAGCGGTTTGACTATGCAGTAAGACTGGGATCGATAGCTCTTGTGACCGGAGAGATCGGCAGCGGCAAGTCGACTGCCCTCCGGTATGCCACAGGTCATCTGCATCCTTCAGAATATGCAACGCTTTGCATTACCGCTTCTTCGGGTTCTATTCTGGAAATATACCGGCAGATACTGGATGCGTTGGGGATTGATGTGTCCAGCACATCCCGGGCGGTTATGACACGGCGCATCAGAAAAGAGATAACGGACATCGTTCATGGCAAGAAGATGAAGGCTGTTTTGATTGTTGATGAGGCATCACTGCTTCGATTGGATGTCTTTGCCGAGATCCATACCTTATGCCAGTTTCAGCAGGATTCCAAGGCCTGGCTTCCTGTCATACTTGCCGGGCAGTCCAATCTCATCGATAAACTGATGTATCGAGGGTCACAGCCCCTTGCATCGCGAATCGTTGCACGGAGTCACCTGGAAGGGGTCGACAGACGGGGTATGGAGGAGTATCTGTTACATCACCTGGCCATTGCCGGTATAAAGAAGAACATCTTTGATGATGCCGCTGTTACGGCTATCCATCAGGGTTCAGGCGGTCTGTTCAGGAAGGCGAATCACCTTGCCCGAGGTGCACTTATCGCTGCCGCAAAGGAACAATTTATGATTGTCACAGCCGAACATGTGCGCCTGGCTGCCACCGAAATCTTCTAATGAACTAACCTATGCACTATGCAGGAAAGGAAAATATCAATGTCCTTGTACAATGATGACTTATACGAAGAAAAGGTTGAGGAAATAGTTGTTCATCTCGAATACTTCATGTTAAATCTTCTACACAAAGCAGTGGTAAGGTTAAATGAAAACAATGAACAACTCCTCTTGTATATGAAAGAAAAACAATCGCAAACCGAATCATCTTTTTGATCGCAGATAGAACAAAGACAGGGGGACTGATTGATGTACTTCAGTCCCCTGTCTACTTAATCTGAAAATCCGCCATCTTGTTCAATTTAATCAGGATATTTTGGTCAGTTTATTGTGGGAGTCAACAAACGATCCAGGTATGTGTCGCCTACGGCCACCGCCCGGGCGGCTTCGAAATAGGGAGGCAATTCATCCAGGAGAATGAGCACCG
>JACNIU010000132.1 GCA_014382905.1 Desulfobacterales bacterium | reverse complement strand
AAAATACATGAAAATTCACTTTTTTTTCGTTTACGCAGGCTTGCCGAAAGGACACTGATTTCCTGAAAGGTTAGCATGCACCCCTCCGGAATGAGGGGCATAGCTACTTAACCGCGTTACCCTGACAGCCTCATATTGTTCACGGTCCTGAGTGGGGTTTGGAAATTGACGCGCCAGGTGCCCGCGGTGTTATTGTTGGTAACTCCTTGAAACCTGGTAGTTTTGAGCCAGAGTTAGCTGAAGATTTGCTGGTCAACTGTGGTGGGCCTTTTCGGGGCGATGGCCTCGATGAATCTGGTGGGCGGGCACCCGCACTACCTATCCATGGATCGCCGCCCGGACCAGTACCGGTGGATCATGGAAAGTATCTGGGCAATCTCGTCGAGCCGGTCATATATGCGGATTCCCTCCTGGTTCAGATCATGGATCACCTGGCTCTCCCATGGCCCGTAAATACTCCCGATAAACACCGGACGACCAAACTCCGCCTCCATGGCCGCGTATCCCCGGATGATCTCCTTGTTGATCTCCAGAAACAACCGAAGCCGGTTCGGCGCACCGTCCTCCAGCATCCCCGGGCGGCCCATTCCGTGGAGTATCATCGCGTCCCCCTCACCCGATGTCAGGATCTCGCGGCCCAGGGCGAGCAACAGTTCCCTTTCAAAAAAGAGTCCGGATGCCCCGATGTCCACCGGATTTCTGACGGAGGCCCTGACCGGCATGCCAAGGGATCTCAAGGCGCCTTGAAGGGAGCGGCTCAGTTCGGGCACCCGGAGTCCTTCCCGCTCCAGTGCGTCGGTCAGGGCCACGCCCCACGACCCCCCCATGGTCAGGATGACCACCCGGTTGCCGGTCATGGCCGGCCTTTCGATAAGGGCGTGTCCAGCGGGAATCAGAAGTTCCATGGTGGGCGATTCGAGGACGTTTGCCTGTTCAAGAGCTCCCTTATAGATCCCGTGACTTCCGGCAAGTGCGCCGGTGTGGCTTTCAGCGGCCCGGGTGCCTCCTGGGGACTGGCCGGCCTTGAATACAACGACAGGTTTGATCCGCGATACTTCCCCTGCCACATCCAAGAAACGCTTTCCCTCTTTGATGGCCTCCACATACATGAAAATGGCCTCTACTTCAGGGTCCTTTCCGAAATGCGCCAGAAAATCGGTGGTGGTGAGATCGGATTCATTGCCCGTATGGACAAATTTTCCCACCCCCATTCCCCGCGAAAAATAGTGGGCCAGGAGATCGTATATGGCGTAACCCCCCTGGCAAACAGCCCCGAGGGTGCTCTTGTACAGATGGTTTTCAGGCGACGCCGACCCGTTGAATTCGGCATGCAGGTCGAAGGTGCCGCTCACGTTGGGGCCCAGGAGGCGCATTCCGTATGAATGGGCCAGTCGAACCAGTTCGCGTTCCTTTTCCTTTCCCTTCAGGGTGGCTTCACCATAGCCCGCGGTGATCATGCTGATCCCTTTTACGCCTTTACGGCCGCAGTCCTCAATGGCCAGCACCACGGACTTTTCGGGTATGGTGAGGATGGCAAGGTCCACCGGTTCATGGATGTCCGCCACGCTTTTGAACGCGGGGAGGTCAAAGACGCGACCGGCCTGATGGTTGACCGGAAAGATCTTTCCGGGATAGGGCCTTGAGAGCAGCCCCTGCATGATAAAAGAGCCCCATGAGCCCGGACGCTCCGTGGCCCCGATGACCGCTACGGACCGCGGTTTCAGAAAAACATCCAACTGCTTTGTTTTAGACACGACACGATTCCCTTTCCGTTCCGTTTCCGTTGCTGACACCTCAACTCTTCACCCTCGCCTATCTGATCTCCGGTATGATGGTACCTCCGGATCGAGGCAGGGGAGATGGTTCATGGCGATGTCAGTCCCCTTCTATCCATTATTCCGCATCTGTTTCAGGATACGGGACCCTAAAACCAGGCCAGATCCCTTGTCAATAAAATTCGTCCGGAAATTTTCATTTTGAAGGGAACGGTCTCACCGTCCCGTGAAGACAGGTTTTCGGCTTTCGAGGAGCGCGCTGATTCCTTCCTTTGCGTCTTCCATCTCAAACGTGCGTGACTGGTAAAGGGAATCTATCTCTGCGGAGTTGCGAGGGTCCCACCGGATGCCGCGGTGGATGGCGCGTTTGATCATCTTGACGGCCACGGGCGCAGATGCCGCTATCTCTTCTGCTAATTCCCAGGCCTTCCGGACGACCTGATCCGGTTCCAGGGCATAGTTTGCCAGTCCGATTTCGGCGGCCTTTTCACCGGTTATCAGACGTCCGGTAAAGAGGAGTTCATTGGCAAGGGGTAGTCCCACAATGAGGGGGAGCATATAGGCGACGGCCATTCCTGAATGGAGACCGAGCCGGGCAAAATTGGCGCCATATTTCGAACGCCGGCTGGCAATACGGATGTCGCAGATGAGAGCAAGCCCGAACCCGCCGCCGATGGCGTGACCGTTCATGGCGGCGATGGTGGGCATTTCAAGTTCATCCACGGCGAGAAACGGCCCATAGGCGTCCATGAGTATCTGATGCGGAAGGCGGTCCTTGGCGTCAAGAAGGCCGCTTTTAAAATCGGCGCCGGAGCAGAAGGTGTTGCCGCTTCCGGTGATGATCAGGCATCGAAGGTCCCTGTTTTTCTTCGCCTGGCTGATGGCATCGCGGAAGGCCGGCATGGTTTCTTCGTTCATGCTGTTTCGATTGTCAGGCCGGTTGAGGGTGATCTGGGCAATGTTCCCTCTAATTTCAAACACAATGGGTGCATCTGACATGATAGACTCCTTTGGGCGATATCTGTTTTTATATTTGTATCCTTAGGGATTTCAGCAGGTTCAAAATTCACATCCCTGGCCTTTTCCATGATAATGTCAAGAGTGCTCCGAATCTCTCCCATCGGATGGATCTCCTCCTTGGATCTTCTTCTGAGACCTTTGCAAAACGCCCCCTTTTGGCCAATCTCGGCGTCACGCTCAAATTTCAATCCTCGAAATATTCTATATATTCCTGTGGTTGAAATTTTCGCCTTCCTTGATCTTGACCAAAATTGAACATGTTTCAAAGGTCTCCTTCTGTAATTGTCCAGGGTTCAATAGTTCCGGTGTTCAGGGCTTACCGATGCCTACCGAACGATCCCTAACTCCTCCATGACCCGATCGTGCAGCGCAGGCCTGAACGCCCTGATTTTTTCATTTTTTCGAGTAGGATGTACCCGGTTGGTCAAAAATACTACTATAACATCTCGCTCTAAATCGATCCAGACGGAAGTGCCGGTAAATCCAAGATGGCCAATACTCCTTGCCGCAAAGCGATTTCCGGAACTGGAGTTTTCAGGAGAAGGGGTGTCCCACCCTAAGGCCCAGGTGCTTTCCTCCACAAGGTCCTGCCTTGTAAAAAAGGTCCTGACAGTTTCCGGTTTGAGATAATCCTCCCGCTCCCCGCGCCAGTGCTCTCTCAGGAGATTCACCAGGACATGGACCTCCTTGGCCGTCCCGAACAATCCGGCATGACCGGAATACCCGCCAAGCGCGTAAGCGTTTTCATCATGCACCGCCCCCTGGATGATCCGATTTCGCCAGGGGCAATCTTCTGTGGCCGCAAATCGGTCCTGGTCAAATGGGGCGGGAAGATCCCTGCTGAAAAAAAAGGTTTCGTTCAACAATAAGGGGCCGTAAAATTCCTGTTCTACAAAGCGGGGAAGGGAACCCCCGGCACATTCTTCGATCACCCACTCAAGCAGCATAAACCCGAGGTCACTGTACAACGTCCCTTTACCGGGCGGGTATGCGAGCGGAATGTTCAGCAACTCCTCCCTTAATCTCCCCTTCCTTTTTTCTCGCGGCATAGCGTCAAGCTCAAGATAAAAGGGCTTCCAGTCTACGAACCCGGCAGAATGGCTCAGAAGGAGTCTCGGGGTGATGGTCTTTTTGTCATTTGGTGCGGCCTTGGGAAGCAGATCTTCAAGGGGTTCATCAAGCCCGACTTTTCCGGCATCAACCAATTTCATCATCGCTAAGGCGGTGGCGAACGGTTTCGTTAGGGAGGCCAGATCAAATATCGTGTTCTTTTCCATGGGAACGGCATGGGGAACAAGGGTGCGGTTCCCGCATTCCTGGAAAAAGCGTATCTTCCCCTCCCGAGCCACTAACAGCACCGCACCGGGATAGACCCCTTCCGTTATCCCATTATCCAGCAATGCTTTTACACGATCTTTCAGCATAATCAATCTACCGAAGCTTCGCCTCAATACCGCCGCCGACGTTTTTCACCTATCTTGTGTTTAACTCCTCAACCAGAACGACCTTTATCTCTTCAAACCGTTGCCATGCTTTGTCGTTGGTTATGATATAGTCGGCGCCGCAGGCGAGGGCCGTGCCCAGTTGGATGGCGTCTGGCGTTTTGAATTGATATTGCGCCCTAAGATTGGCAACATGGTCTGCAATATTCATATCGAGGGAGAAGAGGCTGGGGAGAGCCGGGCAATTTTCCGGCCGGCCCGTTCGATGATGATTTCCTCCCGCTCCAGGGCCACCCTGTTCAAGATCTCGCCTAACTTCTGCCGCGCTTCAACGACCGAGATTGATTGGCTCATAGTAGACCTCTCATACCATCATGATCATAATGGTCGTTAGATGCAACCATTTTTTTGAGTATGGTCAGCAATGGAAACCGGGAGCCCGTGGTGACGTGACGTGAAGTGACAAAAAGTCGCTTTTTTGTTCCTTAATTCCTCAATGTTAAATCGCACAGGGGTTATATTCCCCGCCCCTTGGGGCGTTCAATGCTTTTGATGATACCCCGCTGCTTGCGGCGGGGTAGTTCATTTTATGGACATCCGCTATCAAATACAAGACAGGCCAACAAGACTTCCCGCTATACGGTAAGTCAACGTCTCCGCATATTGCGATGCAGTTCTTGTTGACACAGAAGGGAAATTTCGGATATCCCTTATCCGAAAAAGCGATCGTTTATCACTTTAAAAAGGTGCACAAGCCAAAACTGATTTTCCGTCTTCAGATCTAATGGAGGAATAAAATGACAAATCGTAGTGAAAGGAAAAAGGTTCTTATCCTGTTGGGAAGTCCACGCAAAAATGGAAACAGTGCGATCCTTGCACAGGAGATAGCCAAGGGGGCAGAAGCTGAGGGAGCAGAGGTAGAATCTCTGTATATACACGGTATGGATATCAAACCCTGCCAGGCTTGCTGGGTGTGTCAGAACCCGGACGCCGAGGGCTGCGCCATCAAGGACGATATGCAGACCGTCTTTCCCAAGCTGATCGAAGCGGATTCCTGGGTGATCGCTACTCCCGTTCACTGGTTTAACATGTCGACCCAGACCAAGTTGTGGATGGACAGGTGTTTTGCTCTTGCCAAATATGGAGAAAACCCGTTCAGGAAGAAAATAGGAATTGCCATCGCATACGGCGATGTTGATCCATATGCTTCAGGGGCCATAAACGCCATACGCTGTTTTCAGGACGCCTTCAGATATGTCGGGGCGAAAATAGCGGGGATTGTCTATGGCAGCGCTTTAAATAGCGGTGAAATTGCGCAGAACGAAGCAGCGTTGAAGGCTGCGAAAGAATTGGGGCATAAGCTTGCTGAATAAAGATTAGAAGGGCTAAGGGCTCGCGTTACCAACCCCCGCCGGTTTCTTCCGCAATCTCCTTTGCTACCCGTTGTCCGTCCTTGCTGCTCCCCCAGAAACCGTAAGCTGTTCTGGGGGATCTGTACCTTTCGTATATCGCTAAGATCGCTTCCCGGAAGAGGGTCTCATCCCCGGAGGCCACGGTTATCACGTCCTGAGTAATCTCCTCGATAGCCTTGCCCAGCGTTTCTTCTTTCATTATCCCATTGTCAAACGTCCGGTTATCGATCTTCTCGAAAAAGATCTCAACTCCGTGGGTTTTCCCAATCCGATCCAAATCTTCCTGACGGATCTCGGCAAGGGGGTCGCCGATGTAATAGCGAAGGTGGACAGTGTATTTTTTCATAATATTACCCTTCATCCTTCAGATAATCCCTGTAAAGTTTCCCCTTGGTCTTCCGGTCCTCTTTGGTCCGCAAAAAGTAATCCCTCGAAGGTTTGATGTGATAGGTAAAGTGGTTATAGCCTACCACCGGATCAAATCGATACGTTGACACGGCGTTCTCATCGAATACCACATCGATAATTCCATCCTGGACCGTAAGCGTCCCCCGAATCCCGCATGTAGGACACTCCACGGCCTTATGGTCCTTCAAGATCCTGATGTTCCGGTCCTGACAAATCGGGCAGAGACCCCGCTCCGAGCGATAGGTTGGGTCCTGATCCAGGATCGCACGGGCGAGTTCCATGCCGATCCTTCGCGCCTTTTTGATGGCTGCGTCATCGTGGACGGCTTCCCCTAATCCCTGGACGTTGAAGGCCGCACGATGGATGATTTTGAGCCCCAGAATACCGAAGAAGATATTCGGCTGGAGCATTGCATAAGGGATCCATCCCCTTGTGGCATAAGGGACCATCACTGATGCATACTTCCCGCGGAAGGTACCTCGGTGCGCCAGGACCCATGCCCGATCGATGAGCTGTTTCAGCACCGCCGTTGATTCGAGAAAATAGCAGGGCACACTGAGAAGGATCCCGTCCGCCTCGCCGATCTTGGACCAGATGAATTTGACATCGTCCTTGATGTGGCAGCCTTCCTCCCGGAAAAGGCAGAGGCCGAATCCCTGACAGGGCTCGATCCGATAGTTGGTCAGACGCAGCAACTCTACCTCGGCTCCGGCCTCCTCAGCACCCATCAGGGCCTCCTTGGCCAGGATATCAGAGTTCCCATTTTTCCTGTAGCTTCCAATCAAACCCAGAATCTTCATCCCTCTGCCTCCCATTTCGTTAAGAGACCTTTAAAAAATGTTCAATTTCGTTCAAGATCAAGGCGCGTGAGGATTTTAACCACAGGAATATATTGAATATTTCGAGGACTAAAATCCGAACGCAACACAGAGATTGTGCGAAAGGGAGCGTTTTTCAAAGGTCTCGTTAAAATCTGCTCAACTCGCCCGACTACTTGATCCCGCGCCTCTCATCTCTCATAACCGATCGCCAATAACGCATCGTACTTTGTCGCCGTGTGCCGGATATGAGGGATAACTGGGATGTCGGTTTTCTCCCCTATTTGAGTCCGGAAACTTTTTTAGCAGCGTCCCCCTCCCCACGCCCCCAACCTTCACAAATTTCGGTTAACTCATTGGCACGTGAATACGGGATCAAAGCTCCGGTAGGCGATTCCTGCCAAACTTTTTCGCGATGGGCGGCGTTGTAGACATCTTCCTCATTTGGAAATTTTGCCGCTACTTGATGTATAATACGAAATTCTTCCTCTGAAAGCGGTTTGGCGTCGTTCAGGTCCGAGTCCTTGATGGGTTTTATCAAGTCTCTGTAATTATTCAGTTGGGGACCATAGGTAATGGCAGCATAGCTGGCTCCTGTGAGTCCCTTGCCGAGCCGCCGGAAGGCGAGCATATCTGCATACCACAAATATTTTGCCAAAAACAAAAACTTATCTCCGACTTTGAGCAGGCGCTTGCCGAGAATACTCTCGAATGTTTTAGCGACGAGTTTGATCCTGGGCAGGTCAATTTCCCGGTTGCCAGTATAGTCGTCTGGTCGGATGTCATCTTGCAACTGCATCCGCAAGGCATGATCCATGGACTTGCTCTGGATCATACCCGTTTCCCAGCGTTTGATGCTGGCAATTCCAACATTCATGGCGTCGGCCAATTGCTGTTGAGTAAGCCCCTTTGCCTCGCGCAGGGATTTGATTTCCCGGCTGGTTAGAAGGCCCACTTTTGCGCGATAGACGTCCGCAATAGCACGTTGCACACCGCCGGCGGTCTGCACTGTCCCGGCTTCAAGTCCGCACACCGGGCACACGAAGGCCTCCGACATATAGCTGATATCAACGCCTTTGAACGTTTTCTCTTTGTGCAATTTCTTTAGCTCCATTGGGCTATGGCCTCTGGGGCAATGCATCGTTTTCATGATGACTCCTTTATTGGTCGGTCCTGATGCAGGGACACCAGCCAAAGCGATCCTGCATTGAGAGCAAACTTGAAATAGAGCCTGCATTTGAAACGAGGGCTCTCGACCACAAAGGGAAAAAGTTCCAGGCCTTCGATTTCGCCCTTATATGACCTTTGAGGTGGACGGAAACCCGCATAGTGGTTTAGGGACGTTTCCTCTAAGAGTTCCGTAAGCACCTCCAGCAGTTCACTTCCAATATCGTACCCGAGTTCGATGGCGTCTTCCGCAATCACGTCCTGATCGATGAGAAATACGTCCCCGTTCCGGACCGCTGCTTTGGCATCACGCAATTTGCCGAACAATTCTTTATGTGAGGGTCTTTTCATAGAATATGGTATCAATTGATACTTTTGTCAAGACAAATTTTGGTAGAGCGCCTTTTTTTCGAAATGAAAGCCTGCTCCGCCGGGCGGTTACATCTCCCCCTTCTCCAGAAATCTGTAATACCCCTTTTATGATTGAAGCTGTGGACTGGTGGACTGGGGTCGGGCCAAGTTATCATCTGTGTGTCACTGAGCTTTTTTTCTCGGCATACCGATTCTTCCTTGATCTGGGCCATGGGAGGGGCGATGGGTCTCAATTTCGGTTATGCGGCCATATCTCCAAGCGGGAAAGCCAATCCCGAAAATGCGGACACTCACGCCGAATGGCATCGAGACCGATTTCAAGAATAGCCAGGGTTCCCAGCAGCGGCTTTTCGTAGCCTTGCACTAATTGCTCCACGCGTTTGGAAGGTGCTGTCACAGGGGAGTCGTTGATTTCTTCCGGAGAGGGAAATTGATCCCGGACCGCTTGAAAGGCATCCGACAGGTCCGGTCATCCGATCCCCTGGCTGAATCGTTCACAGTCGCTGAAGAGCAGGCCTTCAAACTCATGCATCATCACGTAAGGAATAAATCGGCCTGGATTAAACCCTTCACCCAGTTCCCGGCAAATGTCTCCAGAAAGCGCGTTTTCCACTGTAGAGGCCTTCCGGCCAAACGGCAATGTACCTGCCGCTTCCCGGCCGGGCCAAGCCCTGGTTCCTGTTTGCGGCAGCCCGTAATAGTCAACCATGGTGGTGGTCAAACAGCCGGGATCTTCCCTAAGATGCCTGATAATGTCGTTTCGAACGGCACGCCAGGCCCGGATACCGCCGCGACGGGCGCGTTGACGCGCATTGCCGACAAGGCGGGCACCCACCTTCATATAACCTTGTTTGTAAAGATGTGGGCCAAGGATCTCGTTTACAAAGGTCTCCTCGGTTTGGCCTTCCACATGAATCAGGAGTCTGGCCATGGAATCATTCCCTCCCCGGACGGCCGCCCAGTTCGTTCTTCTCCCATAGCTGGCCCAGGCTGTAGTCTTCAAGCCAAGAGGACAGTTTTTCAGAGTCAAGCCGTGTAAATTGTGTTCTGCCCTCCACACGGTCGGCCACCAGGACATCTTCCGGACTGAAATGATCCAGCAAAAGAGATGATTGCGTCGAGAGAATCACCTGGGTCTGTTGCGATGACTGCTTGACCAGTGAAGCCAGAATCGTGATTGCATGGGGGTGAAGCCCTAATTCAGGCTCATCGACCAGGATCACAGATGGTTGGAATTCTTCGGGTTGGAGAAACAGGGTGGCCAGGGCAATAAATCGAAGCGTCCCATCCGACAGGCTGGAGGCGCTGAAATACAGGTCTGAGTTTTTGTGCTTCCATGCCAGGCGGATCATTTCTTCATTCAGCGGATCTGGGTTAAGCTGAAAATCGTCAAAAAATGGCGCTACCTGTTGTATGGTTCGCCGGAGCAGGCTATATGCGTTAGGGTATTTTTTCAGCAAGAGGTATAAAAAAGCAGGCAGATTTGCCCCGTCGGGCCGCAGAAACGCGTTATCATTCAGCTTTGCGGTTTTTCTCAGGGGTGAAGCAGCACTGGTGTCATGGACGTGGTAAAGTCGCCAGCGTCCCAGGCGTTGTCGGACCCAATTGGCCGTCCCTTTGGTGTTGGGATCGCTAATGCCTGCTTCGTGTCCGTTTTCTCGGGATCTTAATGCTTGATTGTATGGTTGTTGTGGATAGCGTTTTTTGTCCCAATAATAAGCCCACTCCTCTGCCGGATAAAGACTATCATCGGTTGTTGGCTTTAATGTTAAGTCATATTTGTTCACTTCTTGACAGAAGGAGATTAAGAAGTGAATCTCTTCTGTCATTTTGGAACCAAAGTGGAGCAACTGCTCGGCCCCTCCCGACTTGCGCACATAGTCGTTCAAGTGGCCTTCCCGGATTGCGTTTAAAAAGGAAAATACACCGATAAAGTTGGACTTGCCTGAGCCGTTGGGGCCGATGATCAGGTTAATGGGTCCCAAAGCCAGTTCTTCGATCGAAGCGATGCTTTTGAAGCCCTTGACCGTGATATAATCGAGCTCTTGTGTGTTCATAGGGATCTCGTTCTCCAAGACTTATAGGGTGCTCTGTTCACCGGCCTCAATTCAGTCGCGGTCACAGGGGCCGGTGGGCGGCACGGCATTCGTGGATCATAGAATTTATGTGTCTTTATGTCAATTTTCTCTCAAATTCGGAGACAATCTCCTGACTGCATCACACAAGGCTTTTTATCCCTGGTTGATTTCCTGCTCACCCCCTGCTCCCTCAATTCCCGATTCGCCTTGAACCGTTGCTTTCTGTCTCTTACACAGCCAATTCCGCCCTCAAAATAGGGGTTCTAATGGTCAAAATACTCCCGAATTATGCATGTTATATCTGTATCATCAACCACTTGGCTTGGTCCCAATTCAAATTCAACACGTTTGGTCTGACCCCAATTCCACAATTCCCACAGCGATTTCTGTATATATGTCATGGTAATGAGATGCCGATAAACGTTAGTGCTTGTTTTAGGGTCTCGTAAGCGGGTTTGAGGCTTGAGACTACTGGACGTTCCAACAGTTGTCAGCAAACTCTTCAACCTCGTAACATTGGGCTTTACTCTTTGCAGTTCTTCTTGACTTTCCTGCACAACCTCAATCAGTTCATTTTTTGGCGTGGGAGTTTCAATTTCAGGCTGCATAAGAGTTGAGTTTATTTCTTCAAGCGTTTTTCGTATTTGTTCTTTGATTTCAGTATCAATATTCATGCTTACATTCGCTATTGAATTATCTCCAGTTTGTATCGATCCCACAGGCGAATAAATATTGAAAACAGTCGAGGCCGACCCATCTTTTTCAGCTTCAGCCTTCCTTTTCAGCGAATGTACGAACAGGTCTATTTCTGTACCCACCTTTTTTATGGCTTGACTCCTTCCCATCCCCAAACGTTGTACAAATTCTTCGGGCGGGGTTTGAGAACCAGCCAGCTTCGCGGTTTGTTCAACATAGCCCCTTAAATCAGCCAGTCCCTCTGGTAGGTGTTGGGCAACTAAATCTTTCAATTCATCTGCCAATTCAGATGAGTATGAGATACCAGCCGTTGTGATAAACCGAAATAACGTTTGCCAGACGAGTTGACCCCTCATCTTGATAGTATCTATACACAACCCAACAATACGCGATATAGTCATACCTGACCGCAACACCCCTCTATCGTTCATTTCTGCCTTAATTCGCTCAATTTCAGAACTCAGCCTGGTGTTTTGTTCCCCAATTTCTATACGAATTCGATCATTGGCGATTTTTTTGATCTCTTGATCTATCATCAGGAAATCCTTTCTTGTTTACGCCCAACGGAACGGAGTCAAGCCAGCATATATTAGGTGGAAAGCGACGTGATCAGTACCCTGGAATTCGGCATATCCGGCTATTTTCTCTTCCTATTTGCCCGCCTTCCTTTTGGTTGTGGTTGAGCATCGTTTCGTTGTGCTTTTATCTTGGCTAAGAGAGCTGAGGCCGGTTCATAGGAACGGCCTTCGCGGCTGGCCAGTTCAGCCTCGGTAGGCACCAGTTCGCCACGGAAGGCTTTGGCTAAAATTGCCTGCGTCAGTTTTTCGGCCCTTTCTTTTGCCGCCGCCACACGCTTCTCGATTGCGTCCGCCAGTTCGAAAAGGGTTTCGACGCGTCGGACGATCTCGTGTTGTTCAAAAAAAGGGGGCAAAGGCACTGCTACATTGCTAAGGATGCTAATGTTAATATTTTTTTGAGATGTTGCTGGGGCAAACTGATCAAGGTCAGATCTGGCTGTTCGAACAAAATACTCCAGGTACTCCTCTAAACACAGATCCGCATCGGGAATCACCCCAACAACACTGTCAGGAAAACATGCAGGATAAGTCAGGATTGCGGAGCTGGCAATATTGGCTGCTATTGTGATGCAGACGGTGCCAGCAGGCCATATCCTGCTTTGAGCAAGGCCGGCCTCGCTGTATGTTTGTCGATGTGATGTAATCCGTCCTCTTGATTGTGCTATATCACCCGTTTGAACAAAAGGGTAAGGTCCATCATAAAGGTGTAGTGCATTTCTGGGCCGATGCCGGGACTTGCCTCGGTTTATATAGCCGATGTCAGGCAAATAAACCCATATCCAACCCTCGGGAATTTCAGGCAATTCATTATTATCGACCTTGTTAGATTCTATGTTAGCTGGTTTCTTGGGTATCTTCCCGCCTTCCTCCCTTGCCTTCTTGCATTGTGATTTGTATTTCTCCTTTCTTTTTGTGCAAACTCGCTTAAGAAGCTGCTCGGCGCGTTCGAAATTCAGATTTTCAGAATGCCAATCAGCGGTGAGGCGGCCGGAGCAGGCGGCGGCGAGGACGGACTGGCGGAAGCGCTTGAGGATTTCCTGTACCTTGGCCAGACGCTCACGTGCCGTGTTGACACGCGCGAGCAGTTCCTCGATCTTTGCCACGATCCGGTGTTGCTCAGGGAGTGGGGGCAAGGGCATTTGGAGTTTTCTCAATTTTGATGCGTTTACGTTAGGGGTTGCGATTCCTGCTGTTACATCGGCGATCCCCGACCAGTAGTGGGGCGACTTTAAATAGATTCCGATGAAGTTGCTTTCGATGGGTGGTAAGGCTCGGAAACGGATGAGGTAAGAAGCAAAAATTGATCTAGGGCATTCTGATACAATATAACTTAAGCCCACTGACCCTGCACGCGATACAACAATATCACCCGGAGAGAGGAGGTATCTTGTAGGATCGTCGGGCTTATTTTTGCAGCCTGGCACAGTCGACCAATCTACTGTACCCTTTGATATGTCTGTTGTTCGAAGTAGTTTTAACCCAGACCTACTCCTATCGGCACTGGTGGTCCAGCCGTATTGTGGTGCAGTGCAGACTTCCTCAAGTCTTATAACAGTCCATCCTTCTGGGATTTCTGCCTTATCACGGTCACTGCCTTCGATTTGTTGTTTGGGTGTAACTGTCATTTGCTTATATCAGGACTATAGTAGGATTCACCAGGTAAAGAGTTTTCCAGAAGGAGAATAATGGCATTCAATTCCTCCATTGCCCCTTCAAGTTCCACCATCGCATCAGTGGCCAATTCCTCCGGCTCAGGCAAGTCATTGGCATCATCGAGGGATTCATCTCTCAGCCATTTGAGGCTGTCGATTTTGAAATCGTGATCCTTGACTTCGTTTATGGTGAAGGATCGCCAGCGGTTTTCTTTGGAGTCATTGGGATCGCGTTTGGGGCTGCTATTCGGTTTTGGGCCGTAACAGGTTTCAAATTCGGCAAAATGTTCCGGGGTCAGGGGGCGGTCTTTTTTGGTGATGCGGGGGACATTGGTGCGGGCATCATAGACCCAGACATTTTCGGTCTGGTAGCCTTTGGTCAGAAAGATGACGTTGGTCTTGGTGCCGGGGCTGTAAGGGGTGAAGGTACCGTTGGGGAGGCGGAGGACGGTGTGAAGGTCGCAGTCCTCGGTGAGGATCTTGAAGACTTCACCGGCCTGATCGGCGAAGAGGACATTGTCGGGTACAACGATAGCTGCCCTACCGCCCGGCTTAAGGATGCTCATCACATGCTGGACAAAGTTGAGCTGTTTGTTGCTGGTTGAAACCGTGAAATCATCGCGGTTGGGTGCCTGGTTGGCCCCTTTGGTGCCAAACGGGGGATTGGTCATGATGCAGTCATAAAGACCGGCTCTCTTGGGTTCATAAATGGCGTCTCCAAGATAGATGTTGGCCTGGATACCGTGGAGGTAGAGGTTCATCAGGGCCATTCTCCTGGGACGGGGGACCAGCTCCGTGCCTGAATAGGTAGAGTTCATGATCCGTTTGGCCTCGTCCCGGTCAAGACCGCCCTTGGTTTTTTCCATGAGCCATTCATAGGCGCAGACTAAAAAGCCGCCTGTCCCTGAGGCCGGATCGTGTATTGTAAAATCGTTGCTCTTGCAGGGATCGGGCTTCGTGCACCGGACAATGGATTGAATGAGAATGCGGGGCGTAAAGTACTGGCCGGCCCCTTTTTTCCCTTCAGAGGCGGATTTTTCCAGCAGGCCCTCGTAAGCCGCAGCCTTTACGTCAATATTAAGGCCGGTCCACTCGATTTCGTCGATGAGGTTGACCAGCCGCTTGAGGTTGACCGGGTTACTGAACCGGGATATGGCCCCCGAATAGATATCCCCTAACATGTTTTTCTCTTTTCCCAATGCCCGGAGGGTATCCACGTAGTGTTCGGTGAGGTCGGTGCCCGACTTTTCCCTTAAAACAGCCCATGCATATTCGGAAGGGATTTCCGCCCCTTTTTCCTCGATCATCTTGAGGAACAGGAGATAGGTCAACTGCTCGATGTAATCGCCGTAGTCGATGCCGTCATGGCGCAGGGTGTGACAGAATCCCCATAGTTTGCCTACGATGTCGGTCATAAAGGCCCTTTCTGAACGTGAGCTACAGGATGTTCACGATGTTTTCTCTGAATCGTGTCTAATTCAGCACGTCATTATTGTTTCCGTAACTTGGCGTGGTTTCAGCCACTGCCGGCTGTCTGGAATGCTTTCTTCTCTGGATATCCACCTGAACGGTCGCCCCGAGTACCTCTGCAATACGGCGTAACATGCTCAGGGAATGCCCCTCATAAGATGGGGATTCGAGGCGGCTGATTTGCTGTTGGGATGTTCCCACTTTTCGGGCCAGTTCCTTTTGAGATAAGCCAGCCTCCTTACGTAAGGCAGCTAATTTTATGGCCACGTCCCAGGCTTCACCAGCCCTTTCGAAACGTTTCTTAAAACCAGAATCTTTGAGTTGTTCTTCAAGATATATGTCAAAATTGGTTTTTTGTTTCATTGGGTAAACCTCGCGTGCCAATCGCGCTTTCTATCCAAAGCGACCTTCCGATCTCTTGGTGCAATGCTTTTTGCCTTGTTTCGAACCCCATGCAACATAATGATCCTCTTCCCTCTTACAAAGAAATAGAGCACCCGGGAATTCAGCTTGCCCACGTGTCTGAGTTCGAAGAGATCATCACCAATGGGCTTTGAAAGGGGTGGGCTATGGTAATGCCTGTTTCGAAGTTTAGCGAGGCCAGCCATCACAGCCGCAAAGTCACCCGGGTCGGATTCCTTTAATCCGTCCAAGAAGTCTTGAACCGGGCATGCCCCGGAACGGGTTTCATAAAATTCTATGGCAAATTCCATTTGAAGTCAACATCAATATTGATGTAAAGAATATATTCTGGTTGGTACGTCCAATACCCTTTTGATCAGGCGGCCATGGCCGTGTTGAGTTCTTGGATAATCGTTTCCAGCTCGCCCCCGAAGACCTTGTTCAACGTGCCCCCTATGAAGTTCCTTCCCGATGAAATATGGGCATGAAATCCACATCTTCCTTTTCCATCAACAGGGTCTTGGTGAGGTGCGTTCTGATCAGTTCAAGCCATTTTGGGTCAGATAACCATCTCGGAACAATTCGGTGATCACCCTGCCTATAAAAGTCTTTTCTTCATTCTTCAGGGCCGCGTAAATGTCGGGCTTATAAAAGCTTTCCTTTCTCAGCAATACGTTTACGACTGCCTGATACCTTGAAAAACGTTCTGCATCTGATCGGGGTTTTCTCTTTCTCATAATTTTAGGCATGGGGTTCTAAATCAAATCTTTTCGCGAGGTAGAGACCTTCTCTTTGAGCAGAGCAGCCAAGACGAAGCAATTTGTCATGCAAACTGGCCAGGGATGCCTGCACCAGAGAAGATGGAAGTTAAATCAGCCTCAGTTTGTCTTCCAAAGGCCCCCTCTTAAAATCTCTATCTTCAAACAAATGAACTATGCCCCTATTTTGACAATTTTCCAGTGTCTGGCATTCGAAACCAAGTTCAGGTTATGAAGAGAGGCCAAAATGCTTTTTGAAGAGCGTTTCGGATAACCTGGCCCCTTCCTCTGTCAAATGAACTGACTTGGCCTTGCTCTTGGGGTCGCCGATATATCCTTTTTCATGCAGGCGGTTCATGACCTCCCAGTCCATACCCTTCCATGCTCTTGGGCCATACCCCTTCTCTTCGAAGCTCGTAAGATAAAGGAGGGCAAGGGCCATCTCATCCACTTTGTCTTTATCGTATTCCATTGTTCAATTCCTCAACTAATAGGGATCACGCAATACAGCGAAAAAAATGTTTGAACCGCAAAGGCGCCAAAGAACGCCAAGAATTTCGTGAAGTGCACCTGTCTGCTTTTCTGTCTTCGCGCCTGCCCCGTAGCTCTTGCAGATGGTACGGGGTCCATTGCGTCTTGAGCGAAGCCCCGACGGCGGAACAGGCTGGGCGGTTACGATACGTTCCTCCTGAATTGCGGTGGCCGACCCTGCTGCCTGGCTTGGGCTTTCAAATTCGAGTTATGCATTTTTGAGTTTCTTCACTTCATCATCCCACATGTCACGGTAAGAGTTGACATACGAAACCGTTGCATCGGGTCTATTGCGAAATAGTAATGTCATATTGACTTTTGACCACGCAATGCACCTTTTAAGAATTTTATCTGCTTTTTAAGCTGAGACAGAAGTTTTCTATATTTTGCACGCAGTTCTTTTGCCCTCGCGTACTCTTCGATAAGGGCCTCAGACACCCTTTTTCCTTTATACACAAACTTAACTTTTCCGTTTTCACGCATCACAATATAATAAAGTGGGTATGCACTTTACTCAACCGACCACAAGATGTAGAATGTGGCCATGGA
>JACNIU010000237.1 GCA_014382905.1 Desulfobacterales bacterium | reverse complement strand
AATCCATGTATCGACCCGAATGTCTGGCTGAATAAGCCCGGCTCGCCAAAGGCGAAGGTCGATGAGAAGCCGAAAGGTCAGACCGTTGACTATGATAAACTCATTCAGGCCTGGCGTGAAGGAAGGGTGAAATAGGCATAAATTTACAACCCTGTTCATAGAACAGCTAATCCGGGCCGGCCATTTAGGCCGGCCCATTTTTTTGGAGAAAAAAAACTTCCGGTTTTTCCGGATGTTGGTTAAAATCCTTGGGGGAGCGTGAACAATATAATTGAGACCTTTAAAAAACGCTCAATTTTGTTTAAGGTCAAGCCTACGCCTCGAGGGGCGAAAGGGGCGTTTTTCAAAGGTCTCAATGAGGGGGGAAGAGAATGGCTAAATATGTGGGGGCTGTAGATCAGGGCACGACCAGCACCCGGTTTATTATCTTTGACCGTGCCGGCCAGATAGTGGGTCTGGATCAGAAAGAGCACGAACAGATTTTCCCAAAACCGGGATGGGTGGAGCACAACCCTTCTGAGATATGGAAAAACACGCAGGACGTTATCTTGGGTGCCTTGTCCAAGACAGGGATTCGGGGATCTGACCTGGCCGCTATCGGGATAACCAATCAGCGCGAGACCACCGTGCTCTGGGACAGACATACAGGGAAACCTTATGGAAATGCCATTGTCTGGCAGTGCACCCGGACAGATAGGATCTGTAATGATCTTATTCGAGGCCGGGGGATAGACGGTTTCAGGGACAAGACCGGTCTCCCGATTGCCACCTATTTCTCCGGTCCCAAAATCAAGTGGATCTTGGACAACCATTCAGATGTCAGGGCCGCCGCCGATAGAGGGGATGTATACTTCGGGACCATGGAGACATGGATCATCTGGTGGTTGACCGGTGGTCCGGAAGGCGGTTCCCATGTGACTGATGTAACCAATGCGAGCCGCACCCTGCTTATGGACCTGCGCTCTCTAAAATGGGATGATGACATATTGCGGATTTTGGGTATCCCGAAACAGATCCTTCCTGAAATCGTCCCTTCCATCGATACGGATTTCTGGGGGATGACCGCTGAAGACGGTCCGGTCGGCGCTCGAATCCCCGTGTGCGGTGCGCTGGGAGACCAGCAAGCAGCCCTGGTGGGTCAGCACTGTTTCGATAAAGGCCAGGCCAAGAATACTTACGGCACCGGATGTTTTCTGCTGCTGAATACCGGAACCGAGCCGATGACGTCAAAGCATGGGCTGATTACTACGTTGTCCTATCAACTGAGAGGCCAGCGGCCGGTGTATGCCCTTGAAGGATCCATCGCCATTGCGGGGGCTCTGGTTCAGTGGCTGCGTGACAATTTGGGGATGATTTCAAAGGCCCCTGAAGTGGAAGAATTGGCGCGTAAGGTTGAGGACAGCGGGGGCGTCTACATTGTGCCCGCATTTTCCGGGCTCTTTGCCCCGTACTGGCGTTCTGACGCGCGAGGGGTCATGGTCGGTCTGACCCGATACGCCAATAAAGGCCACATTGCCCGGGCGGTGTTGGAGGCCTGTGCCTTTCAGACCCGTGATATTGTTGAGGCCATGAACAAAGATTCCGGTGTCAGCCTGACCCACCTCAAGGTAGATGGCGGCATGGTCTACAACGATCTTCTGATGCAGTTTCAGGCAGATACCCTCGCAGTACCGGTCATCCGGCCCAAGGTGGCAGAGACCACCGCCCTGGGAGCGGCGTATGCTGCCGGTCTGGCCGTCGGCTTCTGGTCCGGATTAGAGGCGCTGCATGAGAACTGGAGCGCTGATAAGACCTGGCAACCGACCATGACCTCGGAAGAGAGGGAAAGGGGATACATTGGATGGAAAAAGGCGGTTGAAAGGACCTTCAACTGGGTTGAACTGAACAGCGAGCGCATAAAAATTCCGTAACACGATGTGAAGATGTTTTGTTGAAGTCAACCTGTTTGATTCATGAACACTAAGGTTTCGGGGGTCAGGATTTAGGGTTTTCTGAAACCTGAAATCTGGTTACTGGTTTGGTTGCGGCTGAAGGCCTGCATGAGGGAACATGAATAGATACGACATCGGGCTGGAAGAGGCGCTTTCCATGACGCTCGGCTCTCTGAAGTGCCTCTCTCCTGTGGTTCTGCCGGTGGACAAAATCAGTGGTCTGGTTGCCGCAGAAGATATCTTTGCAGTTACAGACTGTCCCTCTGCGACCGCCTCGCTCAAGGATGGTTATGCAGTGGTCTCAAAGGATATACAGGACGCATCAAAGACCAGGCCTGTCAGGCTCAGGGTGGCCGGGGTGTCGGTTGCCGGCGATGACACCGAAAGGGATGTGGAACAGGGGTCTGCCGTAAAAGTCCTGACCGGTGCACTTCTCCCTAAAGACGCAGATGCAGTTATCTCTGTTGAGTTCACCCGTGAGGAGGGAGACTTCATACTCTGTTATCGGAATGCACGGCCGGGACGGAACGTGCTCTACCGTGGCACCGATGTGGTGGCAGGCGAATGTGTCGTTAGTAAGGGACAGATGTTTACGCCTGCATTGACGGGCCTGCTGGCTGCTGGAGGGATTCATGAGGTGCGTGTATTTCCAATGCCGCGTGTGGCGATCATTGCCACCGGCGATGAAGTGGTGGCCCCGGGCCGACCCATAAAGGCCGGCCAGGTTTATGCGAGCAATCTTGTAACCCTCAGTTCCTGGTTGCGATATTTCGGCATGCAGGTAAAAAGTGCGGTGGTAAGAGATCATCCGGAGGATATCCGCAGCGCCTTGACGTCAATGCTCTCCGATGCGGATGTCCTTCTGACCAGCGGGGGGGCATGGAAAAGCGAGCGTGATCTTACCGTTAAGATATTGAATGAAATGGGGTGGGAGATGGTCTTCCACAGGGTCCGTATCGGTCCGGGGAAGGCAGTGGCCCTGGGGATGATCCATCATAAACCTGTGTTCTGCCTCCCGGGTGGTCCCCCTTCCAATGAAATGGCCTTTCTCCAGCTCACATTACCCGGACTCCTTCAAATTGCTGGCAGAGCGCCGGTACCGTTTAAAGTGAAAAAGGTCCGTCTGGCCGCGACCGTAGGAGGTGACCCCACATGGACCCAGCTTTTCCAGGCCACGTTGGAGAAGCGTGAAAACGAGTGGTGGGCGGTACCTCAACTGATGAAAAGCCGCCTCCAGTCCCAGGCTCGAGCCGAGGCACTGATCAAGGTGCCGGAAGGCATGGACAGATTAGCAGCAGGAGATATGATTGAGGTTCAGGTGCTTTCGGGAGGCAAATTGTAACCTGAGAAAGGTTGGAGGGACACGGAGAAAAAAATCGAGTTTTGAGTTGACAAAATTTGTAGGAGGTGCTATAGATGAATTCAAGGAGTACAAGGAGTAAAACGATGAGCGTGGCACACACTTTCAAGGGCGTTTATTATTATTTTTTTAGCCGGAGGTCCGGAATGCCGTAGTGTGTGCGTTCGACATATCCATGGACAAAAAGCGGAGCACATGCTCCGTTTTTTTTTGCACGAAATTCGGTTTTGGTGTGGGCATTGCCGGTTTCTTTCTACCAGGGAGCTGGGCCTTGTACACGGGTGGGATCGGTAATGCTTCCCGTCTGTTAGGCTTCCGGTTTTCAAGAGGGGTTTTCGAGAGGAAATAAATAATGAGAAACAGATCTCTAACAGCCGTTTTATCTGGGCATCATGCCGTTACACGGAAAGGTCTTGGACTCAATGAAAGACTTGGACTTATTGGCCTGATAGATGATGGGATGCGCCGGGGTTCTCCTGAATCCCCGGTTATGGCAGACCTGTTTAATGATCTATGGGATCTTGTGAACGAAACCATATCCGGAAGCAGGGTTAACCGCCTCAAGCCCGAAGATTCCCACAACGGTTTCCGGGTGATCGAGGTCAACGCGGAGACAGGTGAAAGCCTGGGTCGCCTGAACATGTTATACATGAAGAAACCGATTTCCTGTTATTATCTGGTCTATGTTGAGGTGGCGGCTCCCTTCAGGAGAAAAGGGTTAGGCACGCAAATACTGGAGCACTTCAGACAATTTCTGATCAGGAAGTCGGCGGTCGGGATCCTGGATAACATCATTCCCAGGGAAGATCCGACCTACGATATCTATTTGAAGCAGTCGTGGAAACCGGTTAAGGACATTATAGGTCATTCTGTTCCGCGGGACCAGCGCTATTATATGGTCTTTATCCCTCCCAGATTAGAAGGAAAGGATCTCCGAGGGCCTGTTCTAAAGTTGATGCACCACATCAAGAGGAAACGGACAGCCATCGATATGCGGGACAATCAGATCATGGTCCATCGAACCATTACCGAGTTCAGGGAGCTTCATTCAGCGCTGCTCACCTACTTTCAAGACGAGATCAATAGAGGGGAGTCGTCCCCCCTTATGCGGTTTATGTTTACTCGTTTCGTCACAAAGTTTATTGCCTTTAGACGACGAATAGAAGCATTGATCGGCTATACAGGTGGCGACTCCCTTGAACAGATCACGCTGTCAGCTGAAATCGCCGGGCTGCCTGCACAGTCTTATCCCCCTTTTGATCTCAAAGACAGCCCCAACCTCCTGACCGGTGATCTGGAGTTGTGGTCGCGGCTCCCTGATGCGCTGAAAAGGCAGCCAGCACGTATTATTGAGGCTCTTCCCAACTATCAGAGACCGAACCTCGTTACCTGGCTCAAAGAACGGGGCGTTCATGCAGACTATGTTCTGACCATCGGTGATCTCCTGGATTTAGGGTTTGATCCCACCCGTTTGAAGGAGATGACGATTGATGGCGAGGAGTTTATTTTCGAACGGATTCAAGCCAAGCAATTGCCGGATCTGGAAAGAAAAAAGGTGCTCCTAAAGAGCATGGAATCAAAGATGCTCGGTTTGAGGGTTGAGAACGCATTGTTGAAAGTCAATCCTCCCCTCCTTACGATTCGGGACAGAGGAAATGCTTACATCTTACGCCGTAAGGTGGGCGGAATTCACTGGGAGGAAGCTGTGGAACAGATCCACCGATCCGACGCCCTGAAGCGTCTCGACCATTCCTTGAAACTGCACAGGATGATACTCGGGACCGTGCGCGAGGCCAACCGGATGGTTTCTGAACAAATGGGTGTGGAAGAGCCCGCCTTGAATGACCTGCTGACCTGTTTTGTTTCGTGGGACATGAAGTCTAACCGGCCCCTACTGATGGTGGACTTCTCCAATTCCTATTTAGCATCCGTCTGGATGGCGTGATCGGGATTGATTATTGACGATTGGCGATTGACGCGCCGGTTAAACGGCCCAGAGGGAGCTAACGGGATAAGATTGAGAACTGAAGATTGAAAATCGATGCCAGCCCGCAGGTTTCTTACATGACCGGTCCGATCTGCCAGGGCACGAACTCGTTGTCCCCAAAGCCAAGAAGCTCGCTTCTGGTCCTTTGGCCGGATGCGGTCTCTAAGATCAGGCGAAATATTTCTTCCCCCATCTCATCTACGGTAGCCTTACCGTCTACAATGAGGCCGCAGTTGACGTCCATATCGTCCATCAGGGATCGGTACATTACTGTATTGGACGCCAGCTTGATGGTCGGTACCGGTTTGAATCCGGATACCGATCCACGACCGGTGGTAAAACAGAGCATGTTTGCGCCTCCTGCCACCATTCCCGTGACAGAAGCAGGGTCGTAACCGGGGGTGTCCATGAAGACCAGGCCTTTAGCCGTGACCTGTTCCGCATAGTTGTAGACCTCCATCAGGTTGGTTGTGCCGCCCTTTGCCGATGCCCCGAGCGACTTCTCGAGAATAGTGGTAAGCCCTCCGGCTATGTTTCCCGGTGTGGGATTGTTGTTTATTTCTCCGCCTGACCTGGAAGTATAGTCCTCCCACCACTGTACCCTTTCTACCATTTTTCTCCCCACCTCCTTGCTTACGGCCCTCCTGGTGAGCAGGTGCTCCGCCCCGTAGATCTCAGGGGTCTCGCTCAAAATGGCGGTTCCGCCGTTGGAGATCAGGTGATCGACTGCCACCCCCAAGGCAGGGTTGGCTGTTATACCGGAGAATGCGTCAGAGCCGCCGCATTCAAGGCCAAGTATGATATGCTCTGCGGTAACAGGGACACGTTCTGCCCGGTTGGCCGCTGATACCATCCCCTGTACTGCAGCGATGCCCCGACGTACGGCTTCCCTTGTCCCGCCCGCCTCCTGAATGTTGAGGGTCTGAAACATGGGGCCTTCCTCAAGATCCATGTTCTCAATCAGGGAGGAGATTTGGTTTACTTCACATCCCAGACCCACCAGAAAGATGCCCGCAAAGTTGGGGTTACGGGCGTACCCGCCTACGGCCCGCTGGAGAAAGGAAAACCCTTCCCCTTGAGGGATCATACTGCAGCCGGTCCCATGTGTCAGGGAAAGAACGCCGTCCACGTTGGAAAAACCTGACAATCCTTCGCGGGAAAAGGAGCCGGCGATGAAACGGGCCACGCTCGCAGAGCAGGTAACAGTGGACAGAACCCCGATGTAGTTGCGTGTACCCACATTTCCATTATTTCTTATGATTCCGCGAAAGGAGGCCCGGGCGTCGTTTGGCACCATCCGGGTGGGCCGGATATCCAGGCCGATGGCATGGTCCCTGAAAAAATCTCCCATCACCAGGTTATGGGTATGAACATGGTCGCCCGGTTCGATGGTGGTGGAGGCAAACCCGATGGTCTGGCCGTATTTCCTGACCGGGGCTTCTGCCCTTATCCTTGTCGTGGCGACCTTGTGGCCGGCAGGAACCAGCGCTTCCCTGATCACTACGCCATTGCCGATGGCATCTCCGGGCGCAAGATCTGTCAGTGCGACCAGGACGTTATCTTCCGGGTTAAGAGAGATTGCCAGAGGCCTTGCTTCAGTCATAAGAAGACATCCCTTCAATCCTAATCATCCCTAATCATCAATTTTACCCCGTTCAATTCCGAAGGACAGCGCAGCGTATTTAACCGGGGCGTCAATCCAGCACGTACTCTTTCTCCCTGAGTTTGGCCTGGGCGGCCGCTAATCTGGCAATGGGAACCCTGGGGGGTGAGCACGAGACGTAGGTCATGTTGATATGGTGGCAGAACCTGATCGATTCCGGTTCTCCTCCCTGCTCGCCACAGATCCCGACCTTCAGGTCCGGATTTGTCTTGCGTGCCCACTCCATGGTAATTCTCATCAACCGGCCAACCCCCTTGACGTCCAGAACGTCAAACGGGTTGTGCTGCAGTATCCCCCGTTCCTCATAAAGGGGGAGGAATTTATTTTCAGCATCTTCCCTGGAGAAAGAAAATGTCGCCTGGGTAAGGTCATTTGTCCCAAATGATATGAATTCTGCTAATTCGGCTATCCTCCCCGCCCGCATACAGGCCCTTACCACTTCTACCATGGTCCCGAATTTGTAGGGGACCTTGATATCGAATTTTTTTTCTACGTCCCTGTTTATCTTGGTTACATAGCCGTGGACCCATTTTAGCTCTTCCAGGGTACACACCTGGGGAATCATGATTTCGGGTGAAACCTGTCCACCCTCCTTGAGATGTTCGGCTGCGGCTTCAAGTATGGCCCTGATCTGCATGGCATAGATTTCAGGATAGGTGATCCCGAGTCTTACCCCCCGGTGCCCCAACATCGGGTTGATCTCGGCCAAGGACCTCACCTTCTTGAGCATCGTCTCCTTGGACGCAATCATCGGCTCGGCCAAATGTTTCGCTTTGAGTTCCTCCAGACCGTTTATGATCACCTCCAGGTTTGTTGCATAGCGTTCGCTCAGTTCAGGGTCAAGAATCTTCAGGGTAACAGGGAGATCTGCCATGCCGTCTATTGTTTGTTTCAGCTCCCCCAGCTTATCGATCTCATCCGAGAGTTCCTCTGCAGAGGGAAGGAACTCGTGAATGGGGGGATCTAACAGGCGGACGGTAACAGGATAACCGTCCATGATCCGGAAGATCTCCTTGAAATCCTCTTTCTGGAACGGGAGGAGACGGTCCAAGGCTGCCTCTCTCTCTTCAGTGGTGTCTGCCAAGATCATTTCCTGCACTATGGGTAACCTCTCCGGTTGGTTGAACATCCTTTCCGTTCTGCAGAGCCCTATTCCCACCGCACCATATTTCTTGGCCTTCGAAACCGCCTCCGGGGTGTCCGCATTGGCCATTATCTGAAGATCGCTGATCTCGTCCGCCCACTCCAGCATTACCAGCAGGTCTTCAACAAACTCCGGTTCGATGGTTGGGACCTTTCCCAGGTACACATTGCCGGTTGTCCCGTCAATTGTAATCACGTCACCTTCCTTGAGTGTGACGCCGGAGATAATCGCTTCCCGATTTGCGTTATTGATCACAATCGCCTCGCATCCGGAAACACAGGGCTTCCCCATGCTCCTTGCGACCACTGCCGCGTGGGATGTCTTGCCGCCTCTGCTTGTGAGGATCCCCTGGGCGGCAAAAAACCCGTGAATATCATCGGGTTTGGTTTCTTCCCTTACCAGGATCACCTTTTCACCCAATTTGGCCTTGCTTTCAGCCCTGTCCGCGTCAAAGACCAGCTTGCCCGATGCCGCTCCTGGGGATGCCGCCAACCCCTGGGCCAGGACCTCGACTTTGGCATCCGGATCCAGACGGGGATGGAGGAGTTGCTCCAGCATATCGGGTTGGATCCGGAGTATGGCCTCTTCTTCAGAGATGAGACCCTCGTTCACCATATCAACGGAGGTCTTGATGAAGGCTGACGCATTCATTTTGGCGTTTCTCGTCTGGAGGCAGTATAATTTTTTATTTTCAATCGTGAACTCAAGGTCCTGGACTTCGCGGTAGTGGTTTTCCAGGGTATGCCGGAGGTCTTCCAATTCGGGATAGATATCGGGCATCTCCCTCCTGAGATCGCGGATCGGTTTGGGGGTCCGGATACCGGCGACCACATCTTCTCCCTGGGCATTGATCATATATTCCCCGAAAAAGCGGTTTTCTCCGGTGGCCGGGTCTCTTGTAAATGCAACACCGGTGGCGCTGTCATCCCCCATGTTTCCAAAGACCATGGTGCAGATGTTGACTGCGGTTCCGTTTGCCATATCTTTGGTGATATGGAACTCCTTCCTGTAATCAACAGCCCGTTTTCCCATCCACGATCCGAAGACCGATTCCACGGCCAATTCCAACTGGACATACGGGTCCTGGGAAAAGGGATTGCCTCCTTTTTTTCTGACAAGATCTAAAAACTGGTTGCACGCTTCTTTGAGGGCCGCAGCATCCAGTTGAACATCTTGTTCTACTTTATTATGTTTCTTTATTTGTTTGAATATATTATCAAAATCGTCATCATGGATGCTTAATGCAACAGAGCCGAAAAGCTGTATCAACCTGCGATAAAGGTCATAGACAAATCGTTCATTCTTGGTAAGGCGGATAAGCCCTGCAACGGTCTTATCATTGAGACCAAGGTTCAGGATAGTGTCCATCATGCCGGGCATGGACATGGCCGCCCCGGATCTGACGGATACCAACAGAGGGTTTTCAGGGTCTCCAAACCCTTTTCCTGTTTCTTTCTCTAACTGGATCATAGCGGCCCGCAACTCTTTCTTCAGTTCCGGCCCAAGCCCTTTTTTCTTTTGATCAAGATAGGTCAGACATGCCTCTGTGGTAATAACAAACCCTGGTGGTACAGGAAGTCCTATCCGGGTCATCTCACAGAGGTTTGCACCTTTTCCTCCAAGGAGTTTCTTGTTCCTGCCATCCCCCTCGTTGAACGAATACACATATTTCTTAGGTTCCATCACGCGCCTCCTTCCTTATTTCTTTTTCTGACATACTCAAATAAATACGCGAAACCAAACAAAACAATCCCTAACCCCAAGACTTTTGACACCGAGAGATCTTGAAAGAAAAGGCGGGAAATAACAAGGGCAAAAACGCCGGAAAGGATAAGACGGATGACAATGATTCGAGTTTTTTTCATTGAATTACACCTTGCGATATAAATTACGTTCGATGAGACCTGCCGAGATCGTTGCCCTATACGGATCAACAATCATACTTTACTTGGTAGGGCTCGCGCAAAAATAACACATTTTCGCGCGAGCCCTCAGCAAATCCGGTAAGTTTTAGCATTTCCTCAAGGTTTTTTGAAAGGGATAACTGTCGCCGGCTTGCCGTGGGCCTTTTTCTCTTCATGCTGCTGACCCGTGGCCGGTTTATCGTTCCTTGGTGTTATCCGCTTGACCGCTTCAAGTCTCATCGGCACCCCGCCCATGGTAAATCCCTCGCCTCCAATATATGACCCCCTGAGTATCCATGTGACGGCCTGGGTGGGTATGGTGAGGAGCAGCAGGGTGACCTGATACCAGTCCTTTTTGACATCGGGCTCGATATGTTCTATGCGTCCAAAAACGGTTGGCCGTTCCTGATGATAAATCAGGACAACATCTCCTTCTAATGCCATAGCAGTGTTTTCCTTAAGGCGCACTCAAAAATAAGTTCGCACAATTGAAGCTGAGATGAAAAAAATGTGAAATTATTTTTGAGTGAGCCCTTAACATTAATACTTGTTGGGGCTTTTCTTCTTCACTCGCTGTCTTTAAAAACAGAGCCGGGATCGGTTCTCAGTTTTTCCAATTTGGCCTCAAAGCTGCTGCCCAAGTCCACCCCCATCTCCTGTGCACGCTTCTTGGCTTGAAGTCCGATGTTTCGACTGTCCCTATAGAAACTGTCACTCTGATGAGAGGCTGAACTGTAGCTCTGAAGGCGATCCTTTTCAGATTGATGATATGCAACCCTTGAAATCAGCCTGGTGAGATTGTGGCTTCCGCAGTCAGGACAGACAAGGTTTTTCTCGTCCTCCGCTTTCATTACAAGGGCTTGAAGCTCTCTGTGGCAGCTCTGGCACATATATTCATAAATCGGCATGGATCGGGTTCCTCCTTGAAACAGATTCAGTTGCCCGCAGCATGAGTAGAAAAACTTCTGATAACATTTTAGCGTTTATGAAACAATCATTCGTAGGTAGCCGGCGTTCTTTCAGACCGCTAACGTGTCACAACTTCTGAAATTTTGCGGTGACTATACCAGATAGCGATGGATTAGACAATAATAACCTGATCCGTCTACGTTCCATCTCATTGCCGCACTGTAGGTTTTTCTTGTTTTTTTCAAATAAATAAAAATTGGCGCCATTGAAGCGTCTTCGGATATCGAACCTTGGACCCGAAGCGTGCAATCCCCATTTTTAAATTAGCAATCACCTCATTTCTGACAGAAGAACGGCGTGGCAAAAATAGTGAGATAGCCTTGACAATCGGTCAAGCATGTTTATCTTTTCTGCAAACAAATAGTAAATATAACGATTTCAATATTTTAGCTAAAAAATACGGTGTTTTTGGGCGTCATTTGTTTTTCAAAAAGAAAGAAGAAAAGGAGGTAGTGATTGATGAAGATCAGACCACTGAACGACAGGGTGTTGGTACTCAGAATTAACGAGGGTGAGAAGACAGCGGGCGGCATTATTATCCCTGATACTGCGAAGGAAAAGCCCCAGGAGGGGAAGGTGATCGCAGTTGGTCCCGGAAAGGTAAATGACAAAGGGGATCGTGTTCCTCTGATTGTAAAGAAGAAAGACAGGGTTCTCTTTGCCAAGTATGCGGGTAATGAGATAAAGATTGATGGTGTAGAGCACTTGATCATGCGAGAAGACGATATCCTGGGTATCGTGGAATAGGTGAGGAGGTTATCAAACGATGGCTGCTAAAGAGATCAAATACAGTGAGAGAGCAAGAGAAAAAATGATGAAAGGGATTGACACCCTGGCCAATGCCGTAAAGCTGACGCTGGGTCCCAAGGGACGGAATGTGCTCATTGAAAAATCATGGGGAGCACCCAAGTCTACAAAAGACGGTGTTACGGTCGCCAAGGAGATCCAACTTGAAGATAAGTTCGAAAACATGGGCGCCCAGATGGTCAAGGAGGTAGCCTCCAAGACCTCGGATGTGGCCGGAGACGGAACTACAACTGCCACCATTCTGGCTCAGGCCATTTATCGGGAAGGTTCAAAGTTGGTAGCGGCAGGTTCCAACCCCATGGCGGTTAAGCGGGGTATCGATAAGGCAGTGGATATAGTGGTTGCGGAGCTGAAAAAGATATCAAGTCCCACAAAAGAAAAGAAGGAGATTTCTCAGGTAGGTACTATTTCAGCCAATAATGACCGGGCGATCGGTGATATTATCGCTGAGGCCATGGAAAAGGTGGGGAAAGAAGGCGTTATCACCGTAGAAGAAGCCAAGGGGATGGAGACATCCCTTGAAATCGTAGAAGGTATGCAGTTTGACCGTGGATATCTATCCCCCTACTTTGTTACCAACGCTGAAAAGATGGAGGTCTACCTGGAGGAGCCTTTCATCCTGTTGAATGAGAAGAAGATCAGCAACATGAAGGACCTGCTCCCGATCCTCGAGCAGATCGCAAAGATGCGCAAACCGCTTCTGATCCTTGCAGAGGATGTGGAGGGGGAGGCATTGGCCACATTGGTGGTCAACAGGCTTCGTGGCACCCTGCAGTGCGTGGCCGTGAAAGCCCCTGGGTTTGGCGACCGGCGCAAGGCCATGTTAGAGGATATGGCGATTCTGACAGGTGGCAAGGTGATCAGTGAAGACCTGGGAATAAAGCTTGAGAAGATCACGCTTAACGATCTGGGTACTGCAAAACGTATCACCGTTGACAAGGACAATACCACCATCGTGGACGGCGGGGGCACCCGGTCCGCTCTCGAAGGGCGCGTCAAACAGATCAGGGTCCAGATTGATGAAACGACCAGTGATTATGACCGTGAAAAGCTCCAGGAGCGGCTGGCAAAACTGATCGGCGGTGTAGCGGTTATCAGTGTGGGGGCAGCCACAGAGATGGAAATGAAGGAAAAGAAGGATCGGGTTGAAGATGCCCTCAATGCGACACGGGCAGCAGTAGAGGAAGGGATTGTTGCGGGTGGTGGCGTGGCCTATATCCGCACCCTTAAGGCCCTGGAAAAAACCCAACTCCCCGGGGAGGCTCAGCTAGGCGTAAATCTCATAAAAAGGGCGCTTGAAGAACCTGTCAGACAGATTGCGAATAATGCCGGCTTTGAGGGGTCGGTGGTTGTTCAGAAGGTCATGGAAGGGAAGGGCAATTTCGGTTTCAATGCAGAGACCGGTGAATATGAGGACCTTATGAAGGCGGGGATCATAGACCCTACAAAGGTGACCCGGTTTGCGCTTCAAAATGCAGCCTCAGTGGCCGGACTACTCATGACTACCGAGGCCATGGTAGCTGAGAAACCGAAGAAGAGGGCCCCGGAACCGGCCATGCCCCCTGATGATATGTACTAAGAAGGGCGTTTGTCCCGGGAATGCCCCATCGTGCATTCCCGGATGAACCATTGACGAAGATGGTATTTCATCGAAAGCCACACCCGATCGGGTGTGGCTTTTTAGCTTGGTATCTAAGGTCCAACCGGGTTCACCTTCCATATGTCTTCCGCATATTCACGGATGGTGCGATCGCTTGAGAAATAGCCCATTTTGGCTACATTGATGATCGATTTTCGGGTCCATTCATTCGTGTTACGATAGCAGTCATCCACACGATCCTGACACTCCGTATATGAAGTGAAATCAGCCAATATCATGTATGGATCACCCCCTCGCAAGAGTGAATCGAAGACAGGACTGAACCTCTCCGGTTCATCGGGTGAAAAAATACCTTCATGAATGGCGTCCAGGGTCCGGCGCAATTCGGAATTCTGATTGTAATAATCCCAGGGGTTATAGCCGTCTCTCTTTTTTTCCATTACTTCCCGGTCGTTCATCCCGAAAATAAAGATGTTTTCTTCGCCCACCGCGTCTCTTATTTCGATATTGGCTCCATCCAGTGTGCCGATGGTCAGGGCGCCGTTCAGCGCAAATTTCATGTTACCGGTTCCCGAAGCCTCCATCCCGGCAGTAGATATCTGTTCGGAAAGGTCGCTTGCTGGAAAAATCCGTTCCGCCAGTGAAACGCCGTAATTGGGCAGAAAAATTAATTTTAGCAGGCGGCTGGTGTCCGGATCATTGTTTATCAGTTTTCCAATATCGTTTATCAACTTGATGATCAATTTGGCCATGTAGTAACCGGGGGCCGCCTTGCCGCCGATGATCACTGTCCGGGCGACGCAATCGCGGCCCGGGTTGGATTTGATGCGAAAATAGCGGGCGGCTACCCCGAGCGCATTCAATAACTGGCGCTTGTATTCGTGAATCCGCTTGACCTGCACATCAAACATGCTTGCCGAATCAACCTCTATTTGCAGGGCCTCCTTTATCTCCTGGGCCAGGACCATTTTATTCATCTCTTTGGCCGTATGCCAGTTATCCCGAAATGCGCTGTCATCCGCCTTTTCGAGCAATTTCTGTAATGCATCCAGGTTCGTAACCCATCCATCACCAATATGCTCGGAGATGAGCCTTGAAAGTGCCGGGTTGGCCTGTTTCAACCATCGGCGCTGGGTAACACCGTTTGTCTTATTGTTGAATTTTTCGGGCCACAGGCGGTAAAAGTCTTTCAGCAGAGATTCTTTCAGAAGCCGGGTGTGCAGGGCGGCCACCCCATTTACAGAATGGCTGCCCACCACAGCCAGATGGGCCATGCGAACTCTTCTTGGCGTTCCTTCCTCGATAATGGATAAACGACGTACCATGTCCGTATCATTCGGAAACGCCTTTGAAACGTCGGCCAGAAAGCGTCGATTAATTTCATATATTATTTCCAGATGCCTGGGCAGCAGCCGTTCCAAAAGGCCCACTTCCCAGGTCTCTAATGCCTCCGGGAGAAGGGTATGATTCGTGTAAGCGAATGTGCGTATAGTGAGATCCCATGCCGTTTCCCATGTAAAGTTGTGTTCATCCATGAGGAGGTGCATCATTTCAGGGATTGCAATGGCGGGATGGGTGTCATTCAACTGAATGGCCACATGGTCCGGTAAGTGCGAAACATCATTGTGTTCCCGAAGATAGCTGTCAAGGATTTCCTGGAGGGAGGCCGAGGCGAAAAAGTACTCCTGTTTCAGGCGCAGTTCCTTCCCGGCCGCAATGTTATCGTTTGGATAGAGGACTTTGGATATATTTTCGTCGGCCGTCTGCTGCTCCACGGCCTTCAGATAATCACCGTGGTTAAAATATTCGAGATTAAATTCATCTCCAGCCCTCACAGACCACAATGTGAGCAGATTGACCGTTTCAGTGTGGTACCCGGGGATCGGGATTTCATGGGGGAGGGCATAGATCTCGTCCGTTTCCACCCAGTCTACCCTGTATTTTCCGTCTTCATCCGTATAGGGCCTTGTATGGCCATAGAATCTTACCCGTTGCATTCTTTCTACACGTGGGGTCTCCCAGGGGTTGCCCCGGAATAACCAGTAATCAGGTTTTTCTACCTGAAAACCGTCTTTGATCAATTGATTGAAGATCCCATACTCGTATCGTATGCCATAACCTTTGGCCGGTATGTTCAACGTTGCCATGGAATCGAGGAAACAGGCAGCCAGCCTTCCCAGACCCCCGTTTCCAAGACCTGCATCGTGCTCCTCCTCATAAACATCCTCTAACACCATGCCCATTTGACGGACCGCCTCTCTCGCTTCTTCTTCGATGTCCAGGTTTAGAATCGAGTTCTGAAGCGTCCTTCCCATCAGAAACTCGAGAGAGAGATAGTAGACCCGTTTTGCATCGGTTTCACGGTATCTTTTTTCGGTCTCCAGCCAGCGATCCATGAGACGCGTACGCACGGCAATGGCGAGGCTCTGGTATTTGTTATAGAAACTGGCGCTCTCGATCTCCCGGCCGATGGCAAAGCGCATTGCCGCAAAAGAGCCGTCCGTTAAGGTCCTTTGCCTCGATTTCTGAGGATGCTTTTTCTTGGCAGTCATGTGTCACCTCCTAAATAAGTGGTATAATGCTGCTATGTCCTATTCATAGCGCAGCGCTTCAATGGGGTCAAGCCGGGCAGCCTTTCGTGCCGGATACGGTATTTGTCTGGCTGCATGTGTCATTAGCTCGGGTGAACGCTAATGGCAGCCTCGAAGGTGAATTTCAGAGATGTTGTAACGTTCCGTGGAAAGAACGGAAACAGGTTGCACCGGATCACTCATCAAGATATGGTTCGTGCCACTTATTACGCCGGAGGGCATGTTTTTTCCTGTCATCTTTTTTTTCCCACTTTTCATGGTGTTCAATTCCTTTAGATTTCTTTTTCCGGCATTCCGGGCAACGTCTTGGACTGGCAAAACCTAAAGTGAGAAACCGAGCCTGGTCTTCGGAACTAAAAACAAAAGGCTCTTCACATTGAATACATAAAAGGATTTTGTCTTTCATGTCAAATCATAGATGGAGTTACGTTTGATCTAAAAAATAAAAGGGAAGAAATGCCTGGTTAAGGGCCACCCTTCCCCACGGTATCGAGACGGCTGACGGTTTGAGGCGGTATTCCGGGATAATTTCATGGAAGGGGGACGTAATCAGCTAAAAAATCTGTTATGTCATTTTATTTTCTTGTCTGATCGTACTTTGGTGCAGGGCTCTATTTCTTTGACCGTAATTATCTGCCTGTTTTTTTCCTTTCTAAGGCTTCCGCTGACTTCCACCTCTTTCCTCATGAACGCCCTCAGTTCAGACCCTTTTTCATCCGTGTCAATAAGGTATTCATGTTCGTTGTAAGCTGACAAGGCTACGGCCACCACATTCCCTCTTCCATCCCAATCTGTGGGGATAACAATCCCCCTGATTTTGATCAGATTGGAGAGCGGTTTTCCCTTTTCACTCCCTCCCGTATAACACCTGTTGTCATGATAAGGTTTCATGCCGTTGATAGTTAGCAATGGATGTGCCAAAGCGCTATCTTCAGGACTCAACGACTCAGGTAGAAAACCCGTTTTCCTGATAACGGGTGCATTCCCGGTTTTCAGGGGGATCGTCGGAGACCGCCGGCCGGGAGTTCAGTATAATCGTTTGATATTCGTAGGGCTCACTCAAAAATAAGTTCGCAGAATTAACGCTCAGATTTAGGTCAGATTGGGTTGCTGCGATTGAGTGAAGCCACAGGAATAGTGAACTATTTCGAGGGCTTCACGATTGAGCAGCAGCCGAAGATGGCCTGAAGCTGAGATGTAAAAATGTGA
>JACNIU010000303.1 GCA_014382905.1 Desulfobacterales bacterium | reverse complement strand
TGTTAAGTAGTTGAGTGCTTGAGTAGTCGAGTGGTTGAGCCCAGTCTGAGGCGGGATTTGGCATTCTTTTTCCCGACTCAACTACTCAACTATTTACCGATTTATTAACATCCCACTCTTCCAAGCCGTCCTGCTCCACATAGGCCACCTGTTTGGGTTTTACCTTTCGATAGACCTCTAAAGGGCTTTTTTGCTCCCCCTCCACCTTGAGGAGGTCATCTTCAATGGAAATCCCGAACAGACGTTCATTTTCCTTGAGAAACGGCAGGATCAGACTCCAATCCCGTTCGTCCAAGGGCACGATCTCGGTCCCGTTCAGTTGCTGTTCATCCACGAGATGAAACGGATCCCGGACAAATATTGCGCCTCCCGATGCCAATGAAAATAGATTGGATCCGGGATATGGGGTGGGATCCGGTCTGACAGCGCCCTGGTCATCAAAACCGACCCCGTTTAAGACCACGAATCCGCCCCCATCGTGGGGATCTCCTGCCATGAAGGACTCGCCTAAGTAGTCCAGGCAGGTGCCGTTTATGACAACACGGGGTTTCCCCACCGCATTGATAAGCGGCCGGCCGGCGGCATTGCCCATGACATAGACTTCGCCCCCTTTGGCGCCGTACATAAACGTCTGGCACACATCTCCGTAAATGACCATCTTTCCCGACTTCATGATCTGCCCGAGCTGGTCCTGGGCGTCCCCATGGACGTGAACAGTAAGACCGTCGATCCCTGAACCTAAATAGTCACCCGAACTGCCATAGATATCTATACGTACACCGCCCGAGTCAGGCCCCAGACCACACCCGTGAAAACGCTGCCCTTTAAGCCCGAATACGATAAATCGCCGCCACCCCCTGAAAAATGCCTCTGACAACAGACGGCTGTCACAGTGATCACCTTCCGGGGGAAAGAGGGATGCATCAATGATCAACACCTTTTCATCGTAAGAAGGCCCCCTGAAAAACTGCCGGGTCTCCCAGTCTATCAGGCGATAGGCAGACTTCTTATCCTCCCTGACAAGGGATGGAAAATAACGAAACAGGGTCTCCAGGGTCTGATGGATCATCTGCAGAATGGAGCGACGCTTCTTGTCGTAGGTGGGATACCGCCAGTCCAACAGCCGGGTCAGGGCCGGCAGGGCGATCTCAAAATACGCATCACCCTTTAATGCCCATCCTCTCATCTCCTTGAGACAATCCATGAGGTCGGCAAAGTCCCAGTCCCTTATCCCTTCCTTCACATACTCATAAAGGAGATCCGGCCTCTGGAGTTCAAAAAACCGGGATATATCAAATCGATCTTTGGCTTCATCATCCGCCAGCAGGTAATACACCTGGCCGGGGAGATATGCTGACTGGTCTCCGGGGAGGGTGATTTCCCGGCCAAACTTGTCAACACATGTCAGGCCTCGCTCAAGGATGTCGCCTCCCTTTTTATCCAGATTAAAAATGAAAGCCCCTCCATCGGTATAGCTGCCACCCCGTGCGTTCCAGCAGCGATCCGCCACCGTCCCCACACGGGGGTCTTCCGCGGCAAGACTCCTGAGGGTGGCGTCGATGGCCTGTTTCTCGGAGCATATCAGGCCCACCTGCACCTGGCCTTCATGGAGGGCGAACACCTGGGGCCTGAGCATGGCGGTGTCAGTGATCCCGATCATCTGGAGTCTCTCATTCTTAGTGTCATTTCGTGCAATAATAAAAAACCAGGGACCGTCAGGAGACCCGTGCACATGGCTGGCCTGAATCGCCCGGTATATTCTCTGCCGATCCGCCGGCAACCGGTCAAAATCCCTCTCCATGGTCGGGGCAAGCGCCTCTATGACATATTCCAGCGGATATCCGTATGTCCGGATATAGAGATCAAACAGGAGTACGGACACCTCGGTGTCGGTCAGGAAGAGCGGATAAAGATTCTTCTGTCTCAGATATTCGGCCACCGAATGGTAATTGGCGAAGTCTCCGTTATGGACAAGCGCTTCATTGAGACCGACAAAGGGATGTGCCCCGGCCGGGTGCCAGACCCTCCCCTTGGTGGGGTAACGCTGATGCGCGATCCATATGTGGGCCTTGAAATTGTCCAGTTTGTAATACTGGACTACCTGTTCTGCGTAGCCCACTATTTTTAGAATAAAAAAATTCCTGCCGTGGGACAGGACAAAGGCCTGCTGCTCACCATATGCATCATAATAGGTCCTGTTGATTTTGAAGCTGTTCTGGTAAACGAATTCATCCTCGGCCTCCCTCCTGCCCAACCCCTGCATGCCGTTTCTTGATACAAAGTCTTCAAGGAGATCGGGCCTTACACGGACAAAGTATCGGAAGACCTCGGGAGGTCGGACATTTAGGCCGCGGATGTCCCTGTGGTCATCCACATGGGGTATCCGCTCTGAGAAGTCCACCTTGAAGTACGGCTCTATGAAACGCTCCTCCAGATCGTCCATTACCCCCTCCTGGAGCACGGCGATCTGGAGGAGATAGTCCTCATCGAGGATCTCCCTGGAAACCCCTAACATCCTGGGGTCAAATCCCATGGCGGCGATCCCTCCGCCGCGGCCGTTCCCCCTGTTGTGCATCTGCCTGGAAGGCTCAAAGATATGCTTTCCCCTGACCGGAATGCTGCACGCAAACCCGGTCACACCACAGCCCCCTTCAGCCTCGGTTTCATAACAGGGCCTTGCGGGCAAATCTTTTACCAGCGGTTTCCGTGACCGGATAATTTCGTCTATTATTTGATCTTGCTTCATCATTGAGTTCCGTCAGCCCTCGCCATAACCCCAACCCACACTCTTGGCACTTCAAACTTTAGGCACTTCTTTTCATATAATCCAAGTGGACCAGGCAATCGGTACGCCCCACCAATTCGGTCAGGCTTTTCATGCCTAATTTTCCTAATATCCGTATCAACTCCTTTCGCCACGCAAGAAACATGTTGATGATCCGCTGGGTTCCCCATTCAATTTCTACGAGCTCGATCAGCTCCGGGTCTGTGGTGGCGATCCCCCTGGCGCACCCTCTCCCGCTCTCGCAGTTGTGGCACCGGATACATTCCAGGGCCACCAGATCGGCGGTGCCCGTACAGACCCCGTCAGCGCCCAGGGCGATAATCTTGGCCAGATCGTGTGGTGTCCTGATCCCACCGCTGGCAATGACCATTATCTTGTCCCTTACGCCTTCTTCCTCCAGAAAACGGTGAACTTTGGGAACGGCGTATTCCAACGGCATGGCAATATTTTTCTTGGCGATGTCGGGCGCCGCACCTGTGCCCCCATAGCTGCCGTCGAGATGAATGATATGGGCCCCGGCATAATAACTCCCCACTGCCACCATATCCACATCCGTGGGCGTGG
>JACNIU010000333.1 GCA_014382905.1 Desulfobacterales bacterium | reverse complement strand
GACCTGCTCCAGCGGCTCAAAGTTATCCTCAACACATTGATAATATTGAGAGGTTTGAGGCTTTCTGGGCTGATAAACAGGGGATATATCGGGCATCTTACCTTCTCCTCAGGAAAGATTACCCTAAAATAAATACTGTAAGTGAAACTGTAAGTCAACACGGAAAGGATAGCAATCATATAAAGGGTGTTAAACCGCCACAGACCGGCGGTGACATTCTTCTGTCCATTGATTACAGCTTGAACATCCTCATGAATTCGGCTACTGGCTGGATTTTCTGCGGAAGGAGTTTGATGTTCAGCTTGATGCGGATGACATGATCATAGACCAGTTCTTCCCCCTGTGGAAGAGCCTCTTTTCGAAAGGGTGCCTGGAGGAAATTGAAAAAGCCGCCAAGATGGATGCCACCGATTTTCACCTGCGTACGGAATCCTGGGTGAAAATCCTCTACGAACTGGCGGCGACCTTTCATCTATGGGATGTAAACCGCATGAAGCTTTTAGATCTCATGACACCTCTCTACTTTGCCCGAGTGGCCTCCTTTGTCAGGGAAAGCTGGGATATGAGTTCCCGGGAGGCTGAAAAATTGGTGGAAGATCAGGCAGCCAAATTCGAAGCCAACAAGGATTACCTGGTGAAGGTCTGGGATGATAAATCGGCTCAGAAGGCAGAAAAGCGCACCTGAACCGGAGAAACGGGTATTGATTAATCGGCCTAAACCACTACCTCAGGTAGTGGTACCATAATAAGGTTCTACCAGTTGAATAAATAGGCACTTTAAACTTTAGGCAATTCCCCGATACAAGCGGGATAAATAGGCATTTAAATTTTTGAAGGCAACCTACGATATTCGTTCGACTAATCTACCTTTTTTGACAATGCCATATTTCTTTATTTTATAGGACATGACCCTCTCACTTATGCCCAATTTCTCTGCTGCATAAGCCTGGACCCATTCATTTTGCTCAAGCGCCTTATAAATTATCTGCTTTTCGAATAAGGCCACAACTTCGGTTAGAGAGCCTTGATAGTCCAGTAAATCGGAGGATTTTTCAGTGGGAGGATCGGTTAATTCAAATGGAAGATCAGAAATTTTAATCATATTTCCATCGCACACCGCAATAGCACTTTCAATAGCGTTTTCCAACTGCCTCACGTTACCCGGCCAGGAGTAACCCTGCATTATCTTCAAGGCTTCCATGGAAACAGTTTTAATATCTTTCCCGCTAACCTGTGAGTAATGCTTAAGAAAATGTTTAATTAGAAGAAAAATATCTTCAGGATGCTCCCTGAGTGGTGGCATGGTAATATTAATAACGTTTAGTCGATAAAAGAGGTCCTCACGGAACCGCCCTTTTTTTACCAGAGCTTTCAAGTCTTTGTTGGTAGCAGCAAGCAGCCTGAAATCCGATTGCATTGTTTCCTGGCCACCAACTCGCTCAAACCGCTTTTCATCAAGCACCCTGAGCAATTTGACCTGAATGTTGAGTGAAATATCACCTATTTCATCCAAGAAGAGAGTCCCATCATCGGCCAGTTCAAATCTGCCTTTATGATCCCTGAAAGCACTAGTAAATGCCCCTTTGACATGTCCGAACAATTCGCTTTCCAGTGTTCCCTTTGAAAAGGCGGAACAACTTATAGCTATAAATGGCCCATTTTTCTTCAGGCCATTGTAATGGATTGCTTTTGCGGCCAATTCCTTTCCTGTGCCGCTCTCTCCCACAATCAAGACATTTGCAGTACTCTGGGAGGCCTTATGGATATCCTTAAAAATAACCTGCATGGCAGGACTCTGCCCTATAATATTTTCAAAACTATATTTGGCCTGGACCTCCTTTTGAAGGTGGGATAATTTTTCTTTTATTTGTCCTATATTCAACCCCTTTTGGACCGCCAAAAGGACTTCCATTGGATCAAGAGGTTTGGTCAGATACTCAACCGCCCCCAGTCTGATGGCTTCCATAGTGCTGTCAATACTTCCAAAGCCGGTGATGATGATGAATGGAATGTCCTTCCCCTCTTCCCTCAGGGCGCTTAGAAGCTCCAGCCCATCCATATTAGGCATCATGTAATCCGCGATAATCATATCTACCGGATGATGTTCAATGGCCTCTTTGGCCTCAAGGCCATCACTGCTTACGATTACCTTGAACCCGTGCTTTTCTAATTGGAATTTCAGAAGTTTTCGGGTAACAGGGTCGTCGTCTGCAACGAGAATATTCGGGGTTTTTGTCATTTGAAAAATCCAACATTCTAAGAAGAAGAATAATACAATTTAAGACACAATATAATATAGAGACTAAAACATCAATACAATTCCATGAAACCGGAAGAATGAAACCCCCATATTTTCTGCACTGCCAGACGTGATCTTTACCGTTCAGCATTCCCCATGAATAGACGAAATCCTGACGAAAAGTATTGACAGAGCCTTCACAGAGTTCTATTGTCAAACAATCGTTCGTTTGTTTCAAATGGTGCCGGTACATGTCCAAATCAAAAAACCTTGAAAAAAGGCAAGAGATACAAAAGAGCATCGCGCACCTTTTCGCCCGCAACGGCTATCACTCCACTTCCATGAGGGATATCGCCAGGGAACTGAATATGAATGCCTCTTCCCTTTACCACTATTTCAAGGGAAAGGAGGATATGCTGTTTCAGTTGATGAACGACGCGATGAATGAAGCCCTGGTGACCATTGAGGAAATCTGCCGGGCCGATATATTGCCCGAGGAAAAGCTGGACAGGGTTCTCGTCTATTATGCCAAATTTTTTGCCGGTGACCTGGAAAGGGAGATCCTGCTTGTAAATGAGATGAATTCTCTGAAAGGGAAATACCGGAGTACTCTGCTCGAAAAACAGCGACGTTATGTTCATCTGTTCCGGTCCATCCTGGATGAACTGGCGGAGCAGGGCAAAATGAAAAAAATGAATTCTACAACGGCCCTCTTCGCTTTTTTCGGAATGGTACACTACACCATCAAATGGTATGACAAAGATGGCCGGGTGAGCCTGGATGAACTGGCGGATACGTTCATGGAGATCTTTACAAGAGGCATTTTGAAACAGAAAGGTTGAAGGAGGAGCAGATGGATTTTGAGCTGTCACGAGAGCAAAAGGACGTTCGTCAGGCTGCGAGAGAGTTCGCCCTTGGAGAACTCCAGGATATCGCGAAAGACTGCGATCTGAACGAGACATTTCCCAGGGAACTCATAACCAAGGCCGGGGAATTGGGATTTTTAGGGGCATTTATTGATGAAAAATATGTAAAAGGGTCAAGTCTACGCTTGACTCATGTAAATGGCAGTTTTGATTTCCTCGACACGTCTTCTCAATTGTCGATCCCCGG
>JACNIU010000432.1 GCA_014382905.1 Desulfobacterales bacterium | reverse complement strand
CCACCATAAAGATACTCCAGGGAAGTTACAGCGAAAATGTCTCTCTCAGCACATCCAAAGAGGTAACCCTCTCGGGCGGATGGAATTCTTCATACACAAGTCAGGCATCAAGCTCATCCTTCAATTCTCTCGGAAGAAGTGCGGGCACCTTTATCGCCGACAGAGTGGGCGTACAGAGATAAGCATCGCCTCAACAACTCGGGCTGGTAAATCCGCTACGCTCCTTTGTCAGCCTGTTAGCCACGCCTTTGTGTGTGTAAATTTAATGGTAAAATTAATCGATAAATTAGAATCGGCTTCTGTTAAAATAATATCATTATTTAGTAAGATGTCTTTAAGATACCCTTATCTCTCAAAGCTCGGACCAAAAATATCAATTCTTATTGTTGGATTTATTTTTGGTATAGTACCATATCGGGTTGAGAGGTACTATGGAAATGACCGAATTGACCGAATTGTGATGAGCGACAATTAGAATTCCTGCCTGACGACAATTAAGATTCCCGGTATTTGTCAACAAAAAGTATGCTGTCCGAGCTATTCAGAAAGGAGGCTCGGGTGGTTACTGACAAACAAGTGAGGATGCTTATGGAATTGTTAGGCAAGGGAAAGAATCTTTGTACCTCGGCAGCAAAAGCGGATATGGATGAAAAGACAGCCCGCAAGTATCGAGGCCTAAACAAATTACCCAGCGAAATCAAAGTTGACCATACATGGCGGACCCGGGAGGATCCGTTTGATGAAGTATGGGAGGATGTGAAAGGGAAACTGAAAAACAATTCTGGGTTAGAAGCGAAGACATTGTTTGAGGATCTTCAGCGTCGGTATCCAGGTGCTTTTGCTGACGGTCAGCTGCGCACCTTGCAGCGCCGGGTGAAGATCTGGCGTGCCCTGGAAGGGTCACACAAAGAGGTTTTTTATCCTCAGGTACACAAACCCGGGGAATTATGTCAATCGGATTTCACGGACATGAATGCTTTGGGAGTGACCATTTTGGGGAAGCCATTTGATCATTTGGTCTATCATTTTGTGCTAACCTATTCCAATTGGGAAACTGGAACGATCTGTTTTTCAGAAAGTTTTGAATCCTTGAGTGAGGGATTTCAAAATGGTGTGTGGGAACTGGGTGGGGTTCCGGGGAAACACCGCACGGATCGACTCACGGCTGCAGTACAGAAGCCGGATAATCCGGAAGAATTCACGCAACGTTACAGGGCGTTGCTCAATCACTATGGTTTACAAGGACATAAGACCCAACCAGCAAGCCCTAACGAGAACGGTGATGTAGAACAGCGCCATTACCGATTGAAGAAAGCATTGGAGCAATCCTTGATGCTGCGGGGGAGCTGTGATTTTATCAGTCGTGAAGATTACGCTGCGTTTTTGAAGAAACTATTTATCCAGCTCAATGCAGGACGTAGTGATCGGTTCAAAGAGGAGGTAGATTTATTGAGGCGTTTACCGGCCAATCGTCTTGATAGCTGCAAAAGGCTTCAGGTCAGAGTTGGGCCGAGCAGTACAATCCGGGTGATCCATAATGTGTATTCGGTGGACAGCCGCCTGATCAGAGAAAATATACAGATACGGGTTTATGTGGAGCATCTGGAGGTATGGTACGCCCAACAATGTATAGAGAAAATCCCTCGATTGCGCGGTGAAGGTAAACGCCGCATCCAGTACAGGCACATTATTGATTGGCTGGTCCGCAAACCCGGCGCCTTTGAAAATTACCGCTACCGAGAGGAGCTGTTTCCTACCCATCGTTTCCGTATGGCTTATGACTGGCTGAAAAGTCATCATCCATCTCGATCGGCAAAAGAGTACCTGGGCATTTTACATCTGGCCGCCAAAGAAAATGAAGCAGCTGTGGATTATGCGCTCAAAACCCTGATAGAAAAGGAAGAACTCATCAGTATTGGGGCCGTAGAAACGATTATAGACACTTTGACGCAGATCCCATCCCCAACCCAAATCATCATTGCAGAGGTTGATTTGGGCGCCTATGACGCCCTCCTGAGCATGAACAAGGAGGTGCTGTCATGTTGTCAGATGAACTAAGGAAATCCTTGATAGAATGCCTTAAAGAATTGCATTTGCCCACAGTCCGTGCCTGCTATGAAGAAGAGGCGGATCGAGCACGACGGGAGGACTTAACCTATGAGTACTATCTTGCCGAGGTGACGGAACGGGAACGTGAGGTGCGCAGACATACCCGGATTCAAAGGCTTTTGAGAGAATCAAAATTGCCCCTGGAAAAGAGCTTTGATGCTTTTGAAAAGGATCGTTTATCTTCCATGCTAATGGCACAAGTCAAGGCTTTGATTGAAGGTTCCTTCGTGGATCGGTCAGAGAATGTCTTGGCCTTTGGAAACCCGGGGAGCGGAAAAACACATTTGCTCTGTGCCATCGGCCAGGAATTGATTCAACAAGGCCGCCGAGTGCTTTTTAGCTCTTGCAGCCTCCTGGTACAGCAGTTGCTCATTGCAAAGCGAGACTTGAATCTTCCCCGAATACTCAAGAGGCTACACAAATATGACGCACTTATTATAGACGACATCGGCTATGTTCAACAAAACAGAGAGGAGATGGAAATCCTTTTTATCCTCCTGGCAGAACGCTATGAAAGGGGCAGCCTGATGATCACCAGTAATCTACCTTTCTCCAAATGGGAGCGTATCTTCAAAGACCCCATGACGGCAGCTGCGGCCATTGATCGTCTGGTACACCACAGTATCATTCTTGAGCTGAACCTGCCCAGCTACAGGTTGGAACATTCAAAGGAAAATCAGGAGAATTGAAACCAGAAAAATACATTGTCGTGCAGGAGAAAAAAATATGGAAATGACAGTTTACAACCCCCAGAAAGGTCGCCTCGAAACGATAGATCCTGAAATTACAGATGAAAATACCACATGGTTCGAAAATTATAGAAAAGATCAGGACATTTACATGATCACAGATTTTAAAGGAGGTGTCATAATCAAAGAACTTGGTTATGGCTATCCGGTCTGGATTTACGATGCGACCAGATCTGAGATTGGGCACAGCCAGAAAAAGGCAAAAAAACTCAGAGATCAATATGTATAGGAAAGGACGAAAACAGGGAAAACCGGCCGCCGGCCGATGACACTACGGTCGCCCTACGGGCTCCCTCCGTGTCATCGGCCCCCGAAAGGAACTGACTTTCGAGATAATGGGAAACCGGGAATTTTAATTGTCGCTGGAGGGGAAAAATAGTTGACGTCAGTCAATGTTCAGATCGACTCCAAGCACAATCATCCTTTTCCAAAGCCTCGGTCCTTTGGTTGTCAGAGTATGCTTACGAACGACGATACATCAAAATCCATCCCGATGG
>JACNIU010000240.1 GCA_014382905.1 Desulfobacterales bacterium | reverse complement strand
CAAGCAAACCCGGTCCTAATATCTTATGCACGGTATATGCCGCATCTACAATTTTTTTAGCAATAGATTCTTCTCTTTTTGATAGGGGTTTAAAATTCATGTCCTTCCTTTGAGCCTTTGTGCCTTAGTGGCTGAACTGTTACAATAACGACTATTTTCGGGCTTGTTGAGTTTATTGAGTTACTTGGGTTTATTGGGTTCAAGTATCCAGCATCCAGTATCCAGTTTCAAATTAGAATCTCAAGATCCTCTAATGGGTAGGAAACGCATGCGTGCACATAGCCGAACTGCCGGTCCGATTTTCTGACCGGCACACCGGCCGGCTGGAAGACCTTTCCGGAGAGGACCTTGACCCTGCACATACTGCACTCACCGGAACGACAGAGAGACGGGGGCCGAATCCCCCCGTTTTCCAGGGCTGTCAGCAGGGGTTCGCCGGCCCGGGCATCGATGGTATCAGCCCCGGCCACGCTGACACGGAATTGATCCTCGGCCTTTACCCCCTCCGGCCATCCCGGGTCCTCCCATATGTTGGCCGGAGGGCCGTAGACTTCCTTTCTGATTTTCCGCCGGGGGATACCCAGACGTTCCAGCTCGGGCACGCAGAAGTCATACATCCCCTGGGGACCGCAGAGATAGAAGGTCTTTAAAGCAGAATCACCGATAGTTTCCCTTATCAGATCTCCGGTAATCAATCCGGTTAAGCCTTCATACCCTTCGAGCGGGTCTTCAATGACCGGCACATAGATGATGTTTTCGAACCGTTCTGAAAGGGCGCTCAGTTCGTCATGAAATATGGCTTCATCGAGCGTCCTGTTCCCATAAAAAAGATAGAGCGCTCTGTCCAGGCCGCACTCCACCGTCTCCCGGATCATGCTCATAAAGGGGGTGACCCCGCTCCCGCCCGCAAGGCAGACCAGGGTCGTGTCGTGAAAGAGCGGGTTAAAATAGAAATGACCCGAAGGCCCTGAACTCTCTAAGAGATCCCCTCTCCTCACTTCATCAAGGAGGTAGTTGGATACCAGTCCCCCTTCAGCACGCCTGACCGTAATATCATAATAGCCGGTCTGGTTGGGCGGGGATGATATGGAGTAAGGCCGGCTGGTGCGCACCCCCTTCACCTCCAGAAAAAGGGCGATGTACTGCCCCGCTAAAAACGGGGGGAGGTAGCCGTCCCGGGACACGAACCGCAGTGTCTTTGTGGACGGGGTCTCGTCAATGATGTCCGAGACGCGGAGGGTCATGCGGCTTGGATGCAGCAGGTTGATCTGCTGAGCCACAGAATCCCGGTAAACCGTGTAATCCGTCCCATGCTTCCTGCTGAAGCCGATCTCATCAACGATGCCTTTGTAACCATCAAATTCCTCAAATACCGCCTTTTTCATGGTTCTCCTTACGCTGCATCCAGTTTTCGTATAATAGACTTGGCGGCCGACATCCCGGCATGGAGGGTGGGCTGGAATCCGCAGTCGCCGATCCACCCGCTGGCGAAATAAAGGCCATCTATGGGAGAATAGCGCCCCGGCTGAAAAAACATGGAATCTTTGGTGTGCTGCTCAAACCCGTAAATCGCGCCGTTGGGATGCCCGAGATACCGCATGTGGGTCAAGGGCGTCGCCACCTCCAGCTCCTCGATGTGTTTCCTGACCTCCGGGAAAATTGCTTCAACTCGACGCAGCATCGATTCCGCGCACCGGTATTTTGCCCGGTAATACTGTGTGGGAGGGATGTGCATCCATGGTTCGCCGTATTTCAGGGTAACGATATTCGTCTGACACGTTCCGGGCGGTGAGAACTCAGGATCAGACACATCGTAGCAGCTCAGGACCATGGTCTCGTCGGTGATATCGATGCTCCGCATACGGTTGAAAACAGTATCATCCGATTGAAACCGCTCGATAAGGAAGTTTGTCGATTCGGTGATCCCCAGCGTGTCCGGCTCACAATCGAAACCTATGAACATGGTGAATGCTGAAGGGCTGAGGCTTCGCCCCCCCATCTCTGTGAAGATCTGATCAGGGACGTTTTCACGATCGATGAGCTGTGCATATGTAGTGACCTGCGATGCATTGGAGACCACATATTTGGTCTGAATTTGATCGCCGTCATCGGTTACGACGCCTTTGACAGCACCGTTTTCCACAACTATTCTCTTCGCCCCACAATTGAACCGCGCCGTTCCCCCGTTTGAGAGGAATCTGCTGGTGATGGCATTGGAGAGGGCCTGCGAACCCCCTTTGATATGAAACGGCTTGAATTCGATATACACAAAAAAGAGCATGGCCAGATAGGCAAAGGAGATCCGGTTGGGCGGCAATCCCAGATAGCCCCAGTAAACAGATAAAACCCCTTTTAGAAGAGGATCTGAAAAAATTTCATCTAATACCTCGTTTGCAGGCTTGAACGCGTAACCATAGAGGACCGGATATTTTTCACGGGAGGGGTCCGGGTCTTTGAAGTAGAAAGCGGCCAACATCTCGTTCGCATATTTGTAGGCCAGGTCGAAGAACCTGTTGATCGCAGCTTTCTCGTGTGGGAATTTTTTCTCCAGCGCGGAAACGACCTGGTCCCTGTCCGCCTTGAGCGTCAACCTGAATCCATCGGACATGGACACGCTGAAGAGGTCTGACATCTCCACAAATTCCAGATCATCGAGAACTCCGAGGCTGGCCAGGGACATCCTGAGGGGTCCCGGTTTTTCAGGCGTTCCCATCCCGCTGAGCTGGTGGAGAGCCACCTCAAACTCGAACCGGCCCCTGCAGAAACTGGTGGCGCAGCCACCCGGGATATTGTGTCGTTCCAACAGGAGGACATTGAGCCCTTTCTGCGCCAACCCCGCGGCCGCGGTCAGTCCACCATTCCCCGCCCCGATGACAACAGCGTCATACGCTCCCATAACCCCTCCTAACCTTCTTTTTGACTGGCCCTCTTCATTTCCATCTCCCGCAATTCCTTACGCAGCACCTTCCCTACAGTGCTCTTGGGGAGTTCATTCATGAATTCCACTAACTTGGGAACCTTGTAGGCGGCCAGTTTTTCCTTGCAAAACGCGATCACCTCCGCTTCCGTAAGGGTCTCGCCCGGCTTCAGGACAATAAACACCTTTACTGTTTCCCCGCGATACGCATCCGGCAGACCCACTGCACAGGCCTCCTGTATCTTGGGATGCGCATAGAGGACCTCATCGATATCCCTTGGATAGATATTGTATCCACCCGCGATGATCATGTCCTTCTTCCGGTCCACAATAAACAGGTACCCTTCATCATCCATGTAACCGATATCCCCTGTGTACAACCAACCATCGCGGATGGCATTATCGGTCTCCTCGGGATTCTTGTAATACCCTTTTGTGACCTGAGGGCCTTTGAGCAGAATCTCACCTGATTCTCCGAGTGCCAAATCCTTCGTGCCGGTCTCAATATCCACGATCCGGCAGTCCGTGTCCGAGACCGGGACACCCACACTCCCTGCCTTGGTCTTTCCCCTCCATGGGTTGGCATGGGAGAGAACGGCGGTCTCTGTGAGGCCGTAGCACTCCACGATACCCGCCCCCACTGTCTCCTCCCACTGGCGGATGGTCTCCACTGCTAAGGGCGCAGCGCCTGAAAGGCATCCCTTTACAAAAGAGAAATCGGTCTTGGGGAAGTCAGGATGGTTCAAGACACCCACAAAGATAGTCGGGACACAGGGGAACCAGTCAGGTTTATATTTCCGGGTCATTTCGAGGACAATTCCCGGCTCGGGACGCGGGATCAGAACAAATGTCAGTCCCCTGAAGATAGCCGTATTCATACCGGTCGTGAACCCTGCGATATGAAAGACCGGAAACGTGCCCAGCATGCTGTCCTTCCCCTCCTCCGCATCGGGGATCCACGCCTTTAGCTGCTGGACACAGATGCTACAGTTTCTATGGGTGAGCATCACTCCTTTGGATACCCCTGTTGTGCCCCCGGTATAAAGGAGAGCGGCGAGATCATCGAAGACGACCTCAGTCTGCGGCGCCTGAGCAGGATACCGGTTAATAAGGTCCAGAAAGTCATGGACACCCTCGTTCGGGTCGGTCTTCCGGTGCATCTTCTTTTTTACAAAGGGAAAGAGTTGCTTTTTGGGGAATGGGAGGTAATCACGGATGTGGCAGGCAATGATGCTCTCGAGGCCGGTCTTCTCTTTCAGCTTATGCATCCTCGGCACCAGGAGATCGAGGCATATGGCCATCTTAGATTCAGAGTCGTTAAGCTGGTGCTCTAATTCACTCTCGGTGTAAAGAGGGTTGTTCATGACCACTACCGCGCCCAGACGGAATACGGCATAGGAGGCAATCACCGCCTGGGGCATGTTGGGGAGCAGGAGGGCCACCTTGTCCCCTTTCCGGATGCCAAGCTCGGCCAGCGCACCGGCAAAACGGTTTACCAGTTCGTCCAGCTCCCTGTAGCTGATCTTCTTCCCCATCATGATCAGGGCCACTGTATCTGGGAACCGCTTTGCCGTCCTTTCCAGCGCTTCGGGCAAAGTGATATTCTCGTAATCCACGCTGGCCGGAACCCCTTGGGCATATGCCTTGTGCCAAATCCTCTCTTCCATGGCTTCCTCCTTTTAAAGTGACTAAAGTGAGCTAAAGTGCCTAAAGTGAACTAAAGTTATGGAAATTTCTTGATGTCTAAACCTTTAGCGTTTGAAAAGAAATTATAAAGACCAGAAGATCTTTTTTGGATTTTGATTCCTGAAAAATCGTTTCCAGTTTTCAGATATCTCTAAATGATGAATTCTCTGTTCTACACGGTTTCCGCAAATAGATTTGACCGATCAATCTTCAAATGCCAGCTACAATTTTAGGCACTTTAGCTCACTTTAGGCACTTCACACTCCAAACTCCAAACTTCGTCTACTTTAGGCACTCCAAACTTTAGACACTCATTGTGCTGGATGCTGGATACCCGTCCAAATTCCTACCCCTCACGCCTTACGCCTTTCGCCTCAGATATTATCACTCATCGTCCTCATCATCTTCATCGTCTTCCGGCAGGAACTTCCTGATAAAACCGGTGTTGAAATCGCCTTTAAGGAACGCGGGATCATCCATAACCTTCAGGTAAAGGGGAATGGTCGTCTTGATCGGTTCTATCGTAAATTCCTCGAGGGCACGCTTCATGATACGGATCGCCCCCTCCCTTGTCAGGTCATACGAAATCAGCTTTGCGATCAGCGAGTCATAGAATACGGGGAGTTCATACCCCTGGTACAGATGTGTGTCCAGTCTGACCCCGAACCCGCCCGGGGGCTGATACGCTTCAATCCTGCCGGGGGAAGGGAGAAAGCCTCTTTCCGGGTCCTCCGCATTAATCCTGCACTCCATGGCCCAGCCCCTTCTGTCGAGATCATCAAACGAGTACACAAGATCCCCGCCTGATGCCAGCCGGATCTGTTCCTTGACCAGGTCGATTCCGGTTGTCAGTTCCGTTACCGGATGCTCCACCTGAATCCTTGCGTTGATCTCCATAAAATAGAAGTTGCCGTCCCCATCCACCAGAAACTCCACTGTGCCCGCATTGAAGTAATTGACGGCCTGTGCAACGGCAACAGCCGCATGACCCATGGTCTCCCTGAGCCCGGGTGTCAGCAGAGGAGATGGCGATTCCTCAATCAATTTCTGATATCGCCTTTGTATGGTGCATTCCCGCTCACCCAAATGGGTAACATTGCCGTGCCGGTCCGCGAGTATCTGAAACTCGATGTGCCGCGGCTCCGAAATATACTTTTCAACGTATACCTCGTCGTTCCCAAAGGCGGCACGCGCTTCCATCTTCGCGATGGGGAATTCTTCGAAAAGCATCTCCCGGTTTTTGCATATCCGGATACCCCGGCCTCCGCCCCCTCCCGATGACTTGACCATTACCGGATACCCGATCTCATTACATATAACTGCCGCATCTTCAGCAGTCCCAACACCGGCCGGGCTGCTTGGAATGACCGGGACGCCTTTCTCTTTGATGATCTTCTTGGCCGTGATCTTGTCGCCTGCCAGTTTCAGGTTCTGCGGAGTGGGGCCGATGAAAACAATACCCGCCTCCTCACATGCAGTCGCAAATTGCGCGTTTTCCGCTAAATATCCATAACCGGGATGTATGGCATCGGCCCCGGCCCCCTTTGCCGCATCTAAAATACTTTGGATGTTCAAATAGCTTTTTGCGCTGACCGGAGGGCCTATACATACCCGCTCGTCGGCTAACTTGAGGTGCAGTGAATCGACATCCGCCTCGGAATAAACCGCAACGCTCTTTATCCCCAATTCCCTGCAGGCGCGGATAATACGGTGCGCGATTTCTCCCCTGTTGGCTACCAGGACCTTTGAGAACATGGTTTATTCCTTCTCCAGGACAAAGATGAGGTCATTATCCCTCAACGTTGCCTCGTTCGCAGGCACAATCTCCATGACCTTACCGCCGCAAGGAGACTTGATCTTCTGAAAAACTTTCATGGTCTCTAAGAGACCCAGGACCTGTTTCTTTTTTACAGTATCCCCAACCTCCACATATGAAGGTTGATCAGCCGCCGCCCTTCTGTAGAACACCCCGGACATGGGCGCTCTCACCTCAATCCGCTTGGCACTATCTTCGGCTCCACTCATTGTTTTTTTCTTCTCCTTTTCTCATTTTTAATGATCGTTAAATCTTCTCCACCTGAATCATGCGGATCTCAGACCCAGTATCTTCCGGGCCTCAGACGGACTGGCAATCTCATGTCCTACCTCACGAACAATATTTGCCAGGGCCTCCACAAGCTCTCCATTGCTCCTGGCCTTTTCATTGTTGGGGAGATAGAAGGTATCCTCAAGGCCGGTCCTCACGTTTCCCCCCAATTCAACGCATTTGCGGTGAAGGTCCCATACCTCCTCCCTTCCCACTGCGATGACCTGATAATGGGTCCCATCGATCATCTCCTTAACCAGGAGCGGAAGCCATTCCGGCTTTGCCGGCATACCGCTGGCCACTCCCATCACGCACGAAATATGGGGGTCCCCTTCAAACATCCCATTCGCCTTGTAAAGCCCGACACTCCGCACAATTCCCGAGTCAAAGCATTCAAACTCCGGAACCACGCCGTTTGCAGTCATTACGTCTAAAAAGTGTTTAACCTTTTCAACGGGGTTATCAAACAGCATCGGAGGCCAGGCCCACGACCCGTTACTCCTCAGTTTCAGGTAGTTGAGCGATCCCGCATTACATGCGGCCATCTCTGGCTTATATTTTTCAAGACAGGCCGCGGGGCCTGAGATGTCAGGCCCAACGACGCCCGTACTCATACAGATGATGATTTCGGGAACCCTCTCTTTGATGGCCCCGAGAATATCCCCGACAGTATCCAGGTCCCACGTCGGCAGATGTCCCATCCCCTTCTCCTGGTTTCTGAAATGGCAGTGAACAATTGTTGCCCCCGCATTATAGGCCTGCTGGGTGTGGTCTGCCATCTCTTCAGGCGTCACCGGCACACGGTGTACCGCCGGGTCCGTAAGCAGTCCGGTCAGCGCACAGGTAATAACCGTCTTTTCGCTCATCTTATCCCCCCCTTGGATTGTTGATTTATGATTGTTGATTGAAAAACCCGCAACCTGCAACACGTAACCTTCTGGATTGACTATTGAAAAACATGTTAGTCCGAAGTCCAAAGTCTAATGACCAATGACGGACAAAGGCCCAATCAACAATCATCAATCAACAATCATCAATCGACAATCATCAATCCTCAGATCGGTGGCGTGCCATGATTTTTTGCCCTCTTCGGAAGTTTCTCCTCCTTATTCCGGGTGATTTCCAGGGCCTCGATGATCTTCTTGCGCGTATCTTTGGGGAGGATGATTTCATCGACGACCTGGGCGGTCCATGTGCGGCCCGCCTCAAAGACATCCACCTTTTCCCTTGACCGGTCCAGATAGGATGTGTAGGCATCCTCCTCGATCCCTTTCCCGTAGGCCTGACGATAGTCTATTTGCGAGGCCTCCACCGCAAACCGGGCAATGGGCCAGGCGTACGTCAGATCCGCCCCCATGCTCTTGAGACCCCCCATGATCATACTGCCGGCATCCGCATATGCCTCCCGGAGGATCACGCTGATCTTGGGCACCGTGGCCGTTGCATAGACATCGGCGATCTTGCCCACGTGTCTGATCAGACCCCTTGCCTCATCCGACTCCCCCGGAACCACAGGGGGCGTGTCCACCAGGTTCACCAGGGGAATATTGTAGGCGTCAAGAGCCTGGAGAAACCGGTAGTACTTGTCGCACGAATCCGGCTCCAAAATACTGCCCGGATAAAGTGGGTTGTTGGCCACCAGTCCCACAACCTGCCCGTCAAACCGGCAGAAACAGGTGATCACGTTCTTGGCGTATTCATCCTTGATCTCAAAGTAATCTCCGTCGTCTACGAGGTGCCGTATGACATCATGCATATCATAGGTCTTTTCATAGTCGTCAGGTACAAGATCGGCCAAGACCGCCACTTCCCGTTCAGGGTCATCCGTCTGTTCCCATCCGGGGGGCGCCTCCCTGAAACTCTGAGGTAAATAACCGAGGAGCTGCCGGCACAGCCGAATCGATTCATCGTCCGTATCCCCCACAAGATCACAGGTTCCGCTGAACTGCATGTGGTAATCCGCGCCTCCCACGTTCCTGTCTATGATCTCAGAGGTGGCAGCCTGGGTCTGCCGTGGTCCCCCTAACCACATGTTGCCCGAGTTCCTGCTGATGATAAGAAAGTCGCAAAGGGCCGGGATATAAGCACCTCCGGCAATACACGGGCCCATGAGCACGGTGATCTGGGGGATAACCCCGGAATAGACAGACTGTACCCTGAACTGCCAGTCTATACCGGCCATGGGCACGTCCCTGTAACCCAGCCTCCCCCCTGAGGAGTCCAGGAGGATCACATAGGGGATCCCCCACATGGCAGCCATTTCGATCGGTCTGGCAAATTTAAGCATATGCTGGGCCCCCACTGATCCGCCCAAGACCGTGAAGTCGCTCGCGTGAACCATTATCATACGGCCGTTGACCTTTGCCGTTCCCACCACGGCACCATCACAGGGGGCCTCCGGTATCCGCCCATCTATACGCACGCTGGTGGTGCCCACACAGGAGCCCAGCTCTTTAAATGTCCCAGGGTCGATCAGGGTCTCGATCCGTTCACGGGCAGACAGCTTGCCACGACTGTGCTGTCTTTCCATGTGCTTGACGCCTCCCCCCTGGAGGTTCTTCTCCTGAATCTCATGATATCTCTTGACCGCCGCTTCCATTCGTTCCCCCATTATCGCCATACCTCCTAACGCGGATAAACCGGAAAAATGCCTAAAGTGAACTAAAGTGCCTAAAGTTTGAAGTTTGGAGTGCCTAAAGTTAATACTTGTTTTTCATTCGATATTGGACGTTCGATGTTCGACGTTCATCTTATTCCGCCCCTAAGCTGGTTTGATGTAACGTCTCTTCTCCGGCATCTCTTCCTTCTTGTTCACGGTTGCGTGGAGCGCCCGGACAATCCTGGAACGGGTCTCTCTGGGGTCAATTACTTCGTTGACCGTGTACCAGGTGGTGTACATCTTGCCAAAGGTCATGACGCTGAATTCCTCTTTCAGGATGTTCAGAAAGAAGTTATAGACATCGTCGTAGTTGCCATCCTCCTTTGCCTGGGCTAACTGTTTGTGGAACACCGCGTGAACAATCATCTCTGGTCCCGTAGGTGCGAACTCGGTGGTGGGCCAGGCATAAATAAAGTCGGGGCCCATCTTGCTGCACCCCATCACAATGTTGGACCCGCCGTAGGACCGTCTCAGTACGATGGTCACCTTGGGATTGGTCAGGTGCGAGTACCCATGCAGGTTCTTGGCCCCGTGTCGGATGACCCCCATCCGTTCCCACTTATCCCCGGGAGGAAATGCGGTGGTGTCTGACATGGTCACAAGGGGGATGTTGAACGCATCCAGGAACATGAGGAACCGATCATACTTGTCCGAGGAATCGGGTTCCATGATCCCGCTGAGCTCATCCGGATTGCTGGCGGCAATCCCTGCAACCATGCCGTCAAATCTGGCAAACCCAACGATCATATTGGGGGCGAAGTCCTCCTGTATTTCAAAAAAATCCCCGTTATCCACGATGAGGTCGATGACCTCGTGCATATCATAGGTGAACTTGGGATCTTCAGGCATGATGTCCAGCAGCGCTTCCTCCCTTCGTTCGGGGTCATCCCCGGTCTCTATCACCTCGGGTCTTCCCCAGCAGTTCTGGGGCATGAACTGAAGCAGATCTCTGGCCATGCTGATGGCCTCCTGATCGGTCTCGGCCACCAGGTGACACTGACCGCTTTTTCCCATGTGGAACTCGGCCGAACCCGCTTTCTCCGACCGAATCTCTCCCCCCATCCACAGAAACCCGGTATTTTCGTTCATGATCAGGAAATCGGACAGTACCGGAACCTGGGCCAGTGGCCCTGTGCAGGGTCCAAGGACCAGTGCGATCCGGGGTACCACCCCCGAATAGAGACAATAGCCCCTCACCAGATCACCCATGCCGTGCAATCCGATGAAACCGTTCTTGAAACCAAGCCTGGAGCCGGCCGAGTCAAAAATGCCGATGATGGGCACCTGCTCCTGCCCGGCCATCCGGACCAGTTCCGCAATCTTCCATACTCCCTGGTCCCCGATGGCCCCGGACATGACCGTGAAATCAAGGGAGTAGACCACGACCTCTCTTCCGGATATTCTGGCTAACCCCATGACAACACCATCTGCCGGGCTCGGTTTTCCCCCACCCCCCGGGGCCCGGCTGAACTCCCTTACAACAGAGCCAAGTTCTTCGAATGTTCCGGGATCGGCTAAGAGATCAATCCTTTCTCTCGCCGTCAGTTTCCCCAGGTTGTGTTGAAGGGCAACCCGGTCCTCTCCTCCGGCTCGGGCATTCTCTTCTCGAACCTTGACAAGTTTTTCAAGATACCCATCCATCCATTTTCCCATATTGTTCATCTCCTCAAAACAGATTTTCCGAGCTTTCTCTTTCGGATCAGCCCCTCATCTCCCGGCCGTCTTCTTTTCTATCCCGCCGAATATGACATCACAAAGACTTTCGGTCAAATCATCCGGGGAGATTTGACGATCAAAGACCACTCCCGTCAGACAGACATTTTCCAGTGCTCCCAAAATCACCTGCCGCATGACGGACGGAGAGATGCCCTCTCTGATTTCTCCATTTGCGATCCCCTCCTCAATAATCGTCAACAGGATATTACTGTATTTCTTGACCAGTTCATAGGGCTTGCTTGTGTAGTAGTCTGAAAAACTCCTCACTTCAATGAGCAGGATCTTTGCAAAGACCCGATCAGTGGCATAAACATTTATATGTGACCATATCAGCTTTCTCAACCTGTTCAAGGCCCCTTTAATGCCCTTTACATCTATCTCAAAGCGGGTATCGTAGTGTTCAAGATACTCGCTGAGGACCTGATACAGAAGATCCTTTTTGTCCCTGAAATACTTGTAAATAAGTGCCTCTGTTACGCCGGCGGTCCTGGCGATCTCCGCCGTTGTAATGGAACCGAAATCCTTGCTTTCGAGCAGCACTCGGAGGGCTTCCGCGATTTTTATCCGGCCAGGCGGGAAAGGTTGTCCCGTGACAGGACTAACAGATCTGCTGGGACTCTCCACGTCAACCATAATCGCCCTTCACCTCCTGTTTTCCTCGCATCGCCTTTTCGAGTCGAAAGATATCCCTATCCTTGACAAGCCCCACGGGCTTGAAAATAAGGCATGAAAGTTGTTAAAAAATATTGAAGTTCCCCTCAACACGCAACACGACCGGGCGATCCCACATCGGTCCTTCATTTGAGTTAGGTGCATTTACCCTTCGCTGAGGAATACAATATAACTTGATTTTATATCAATTAGTTATTTCTGTTAGTAAAGGTCACTTACTTTGTCAAGCATTTTTCACTTTAGGCTTCGAAATACCGGCCTTGTTTTCCTAATGCGTTGACATCGGACAGCCTTTTTTCGTATGATCCTATCATGGAGATCGCCGAAGAAAGCTTTGCATGGTAGATTTGGGGGTTCAGAGGTTTGGAGCTTTTACAGCTTAAAGGGGGAGTGCCATGAGTGTCGCCACAGCAGAAAGAGTAGAACACCGCATGAAGGAACCAAAGGGACTCTCCCCCAGGATCGAGTGGCTGAGGAACTACTACTTCAGGGGGACTGAAAGAAACTGGAACAACGAGTTTACCGCCTGGACCACCGGCACGCCGTGGGATCTGCAGTTCAATGAGATGACATATTACATTGTTCCTGAGACATACACGCTCCTCCAGACCCTGGGGGGGACCTATCATCAGGCCGCAAGAAAGATTGACCTCCATCAAGACTTCTGGTCGTGGTCCCTCCCGGAGAGAAGGGCATGGTTCCTCAAAGAGGTAATGGTGAATTATCTGCCGCAGGAGATACTACCGGGAGATCTGATTGCCGGCGGGCGGTTTAATGTGCAGACATCCATGTGTTTTACCAAGAAAGAACGCAGGGAGTATGACCGGATGGTCTTCGGGAAGAACGGCGCCAGGGCAACTATGAAGCGGTTCCACGATCATGGTTACGGAAATGCAGGCGCAACCAGCGGACATCTCATACCCTGGCATGAAAGAGCGCTTACCTTGGGCTGGGAAGGGATTCATGCCGACCTGAAATCCGGTTACGACCGGCTCAACAGAAAGGAGCAGCAGGGCCCCAGAGGTTCACAGCTCAGGGCCATGATGATGGCTGCAACCATGCCCCGGGATCTTGCGGAGAAGTACGCCGGACTCTGCAGAGACCTGGCCGCAAGGGAAAACGACCCGGTCAGGACGGATGAATTGTTGCAGATGGCCGCGAATCTTGAGCATGTCCCCTGGAAACCGGCAAGGACCTTCTGGGAGGCGATGCAGGCACTCTGGATCAACCATATGCTCATCATGAGCGATGAGAACTATCCCGGACCCGGGGTTTCCTTCGGGAGGATCGACCAGCACCTTTTTCCCTACTGGGAACGCTCCCTGGCCGACGGAATGTCGCGGGATTTTGGCAAAGAGATCATGAAGTGCTTCTGGGTGCACTGCAACACGGTCTATGACGCTATGATCCGCAATGGCAACCAGGGGATCACTGCAGGTTTTGGCCAGCTCATTACCCTTTCGGGAATGGGCGCGGGCGGCAGGGACATGACCAATGACCTCACCTATGCCTTCCTCGAGGTCATCGACGAAATGACCCCCATACTCGAGCCCAAGCCAAATGTAAGACTCCACCGGAATTCACCGGACGCCCTGCTGGACAAGCTCGTGGAGATGATCTCATCAAGCCAGGGGGCCCCGTTTCTCCTGAATTTTGATGAGCGGTCCATGGCGGGTATGATGCTCGAGGCCGAAAAGGCCGGGATTCCTCATCTGATCCACAAAGACAATGTCCATGATTATGCGCCGGTGGGCTGTCTTGAGAATACCATGGTGGGGAACGACAGATCCGGGACCGTGGATAACAACCTCAACCTGCTCAAGGCGGTGGAACTCGCACTCACCGGCGGTAAAGATCTTCTGCCGTATGTCAATCCCATGACCGGCAAAGCGGAAGCGATCAGACAGGACGGCCCGGACACCGGAGACCCCTCCGGATTCAGGGGTTGGGATAATTTCTGGGAGGCCTATAAACAGCAGACCATCTATATCATCAGGAAGTGCGTGGATACCTACGAGGTGTCAGAGGCAATCCGGGAAAGGTTTTTCCCCACACCCTACCTCTCCTGTCTGATAAAGGGATGTGCGGAAAAGGGGCTCGATATCACGCAGGGGGGTGCGGAAATCAACCTTACAACACTGGAGACAGTGACATATGCCACAACGGTAGACTCCCTCCTCGCCATCAAGTATCTGGTCTATGACACTAAAGAATGCACCATGGAGGAACTGGTCAACGCCTTGAAGGCAAACTGGGCCGGCCACGAGATCCTCCAGGCCAAGGCCAAGAACAGGGCGCCCAAATATGGTCGGGACGATGACGCGGCTGATCTGATGGCCAAAAAAGTGATGGATCTCTGGTGTGAGGTGTGCTGGCAGCACAAGACCCGCTCCACCGGCCGGCAGTTCAGACCCGGGATGCTGAGCTGGAATTACTGGGCCGGAGACGGATACGTCATGGCCGCAAGCGCCGACGGCAGGCCCAAGGGACAGTTTCTTTCCAATGCCATCTGCCCCTCCAACGGGGCTGACATATATGGCCCAACGGCCAATGCCAACTCGGTAGGAAAGGCCTTGGGCGGCAAATCTTTTCAAGGCAAGGGAGACTGGGGTGAATACCTCAACTGTCTCCCCAACGGGGCCAGCCACACGATCACCTTCAACCCTTCCATGATGCGCGACACGGAGCACAGGGAGAAATTCAAGGCGTTTTTGAGGGGCTATGTTGAAAACGGGGGTACGGCCCTGCAGGTCAACATGCTTGACCCTGCCATGCTCCGTGAGGCCCAGAAACATCCCCAGGACTACCGTCACCTGTTAGTAAGGATCACCGGTTACAACGCATATTTCACCACGGTGGGCAGAGAGCTTCAGGATGAAGTCATCGCCAGGATCGACCACAATAAGCTCTAACCCCTAAATCCCTTTGCACTTCTTTGCCTCGGTTGAATGACAACTGGTATCCGTTTACCGTTTTGAAACAATCATTCGTAGGTTGCCGGACCGTGAGGGTCTCTTTCCCAAAGGACGTAAATAAGTGGATCATTTCATAGGAACGGCAGTGAGGCCTTGAAATTCGTCACAGGACAGCCCCGGAAGAAAGTACCCATTTAAACGGATATCGCCTCTGCCTGCCAGGAACCTGTATTTAACGTCAAGGGGGCGTTCTATAGGCTCTGGAGAATTTTGTTACGTCCTTTGGGAAAGAGACCCTCACGGTCGCCGGCTTTCTTTCAAGCCGCCGCTAAAGTGTTACGACAACTGAATAACAGCAAAGCGAATGATGATGAACGACGTTTCAACCCTGCAGGACATAAGCTGGAATACTCAACAAGAGGAGAAAAGGGCCCGTGAACAGACGGGCATGCCCCGGGGTACCCTCTTCGAGATACAGAGGATGTCCACCGAGGATGGCCCGGGTATCAGGACAACGGTTTTTTTAAAGGGCTGCAGTCTCAAATGCTCGTGGTGCCACAATCCCGAGAGCGTATCCCCGCACCCCCAGGTCCAGTGGATAGGCTCAAGGTGCATCGGTTGCAGGACCTGCCTGGAGGTGTGTACCCACAAGGCCATATCATTCAGGCCTGATGGTGTATCAATAGACAGAAAAGCGTGTCAAGGTTGTGGATCATGTGCTGAGGAATGCCCGTCCACTGCCCTGGAACTGGTGGGGAAAACATGGATGACTGACGATCTGATCCGTGAGGTCTTGAAGGACAGGGCTTTTTTCGAAACGTCGGGCGGCGGCATTACCCTGTCCGGCGGGGAACCCACCCTGCAGACAGGGTTTGCTCGCGCCTTACTAAAAGGACTCGTGGCAGAGGGAATAGATACGGCCTTGGACACATGCGGGATGTGTAAAGAGGAGACCCTTGCTCAACTCATCCCCTATACCAGGCTGATCCTCTATGACATCAAGGAGATCGATCCGGAGAAACATCGAGAGTTCACCGGAAGCAGTAACGAACAGATACTGAGAAATCTCCTTTACGTCTGCGATTACATGAAGACACAGGACGACCTCAAGCTCTGGATACGGACCCCTGTTATTCCGGGCGCCACTGCGAGGGAAGAGAATATCAGAGGGATCAGCAGATTCATTGCATCGAACTTAGGCGACCTGGTAAGCCGGTGGGAGCTATGTACGTTCAACAACCTTTGCAGGGACAAATACATCCGCTTAGATCTGGACTGGGACTTCAAGGAAGCAGAACTGCTGGACCGGTCACTGATTGCCGGGCTTGCGGATGTGGCTAAAAGCTCCGGAGTAGATCCTGATATTGTTCACTGGAGCGGAGAAACAAAGGATTGACGGTTGAGGAGGTATATCTTGAACAGGAATTCGTTCAGTCAGGATGAGATCGAGGCCTTCAGGCCAGCGGAAAAGATCGGTCTTATCGTTTCGATAGACCCCTCGGGGCTCCCTCATATCACCCTTATCACTACCATCATGGCAGCGAATCCCACACAGATCACTCTCGGGGAATTCTGCAAGGGAAAAAGCAAGGAATACATACAGAAGAACCCCAACATCGCTTTCCTCATTATGACCCTTGACAAGAAAATGTGGAGAGGAAACGCAAAATGGACACACCTCAAGAGAGAGGGGCCGGAGTATGAGATATATAACGACATTCCGATGTTTAGGTATAATACTTATTTTGGGATAAACACCGTACACTATCTGGATCTCATCCAGACCTCTGGCAGAGAATCCCTCCCCATGTCACATATCGTCAGGGCTTCCCTTCTCACCCGGATGGCAAAAAGTGGGGCCGGGACAGGCAAACGGAAACGGATACTCAAACCCTTTGCGGAAGCCCTGTTCAACAAGATGGATTCCCTGAAATTCATTGCCTACGTGGGTGAGGGCGGGTTCCCGGTCATTGTTCCGGTCGTCCAGTGTCAGGCCGCTGACAGCACACGGCTCGCCTTCTCACCTGGTGCATACAAAGAGGAGATCCTCCATATCCCGACAGGGACCCAGGTCGCCGTCTTCGCAATCACCATGGGGATGGAAGACGTCCTCATAAGGGGAATGTATTCCGGTATTCAGCGCTTCAGAGGTGTTTCATTAGGAATCATCGACATCGGATGGGTGTACAATTCCATGCCCCCATGTCACGGCCAGATCTATCCGGAAGTGGCACTGAAACCGGTCGTCAATTTCTAAGAAACAGCTTCAACGTATGCGGAATTTTCTGAGTGCCGCCAGCCATACAAAGCCGCTTCAACACCAAAATAGCGCTGCAATCTTTTTTATCAGCGGCCCCATTCCTATTTCGGATAAGTCTACGAATTATAAATTTGCATTACGATGTCTTTAAACCAAACAGGTTTTTCAGATAAAACATAAATTAAAATAATCGCTGTAATTGGAATAGGAATTACTGTATCGATTATGGCGAACATAACTAAGTATATTAAAACTTTAGTATTTAGTTTCATAAGATAGCCGTTTCCGATCATTTAGTTTCTTTTTGGCTCGCACCTAACCCACAAACCCCCTACCGAAGGTCTCACCGGGCGGACGGACCCAAGGCGTAAGCAGGATAGGCAAAGACGTCAGCCCCTTGTCC
>JACNIU010000268.1 GCA_014382905.1 Desulfobacterales bacterium | reverse complement strand
CTTGAACTCGAACAAAATTGAGCATTTTTCAAAGGTCTCGTCCTATCTGGAACAGGTGTTTTTTTTTAGTTCGAAGGTCTCTTCATAAGGGTATCAGGTCTTGAGAAAGGTCTTTACAATCCTGGACCAGTCTTCTCCTTTTAGGTCTTCAAGAATATCTTCCACCGAAACACCGCCGTCTGCTGCGACCCGCAAATCATCATTGGCCATGGCAAAGAGTTTTTCCCTCTCGTCGCTCAAATATTTGTGCGCCTCTTCGCCATAATACAAACCCTTCAGGCTCTTTTTGAGATTGGTAGGTTCTATAACAAATACCCATCCCTTTTCATAGGGAGATTCGTTGATTAGCCCTGGATGGTCTAAGAGCTTATGGTTGATATGACTTACAATGCCGTCAACGGGGCAGAGGACCTGGACTGCTTCTCCATTTCGTCTGATTCGAAATTCTGCCATCCCCTGCTTTACCTCATGGCCAATATCTGGTGTTTCAATCTTGGTCAGGCTTCCCAAAAGCTTCTGGGCAAAATCGTCCAGCCCGACCCGAACACGGCCACCATATTCAGGCCTGGCCCAGGTGTGCCCTTCATGGTAGTAGAACCCATCAGCCAATTCAAACCCTGCCACCTGGCTGGGTGCCGGTACGGGGAGTACCTCTGCCTGGAGTCTTGCCTGCATCATTCGATCAAAGGAGCAGGTACCGCATTCATAGGCATTGGGACATATCTTTCGGCCCACTTCGCCCGTAATCATATAACGGCATTTACGTCTTGAAGCGGGAAGAAGCATCATCTTATCCACCCATGTGGCAGTGAATTTCTCCGCGGGTGATTCCACGGGTACTGCTACCATGGTTTCCTTTTGTCGGGCGACCTTTGCCTGCATTGCATGGTCATATACGCAGGTGGGGCAATCAAAGTTATTATCACAGAGCTTGTATGAAACAACTCCGGCCTCCATCCAGACGCATTTCTTCTTGCCGGGTGGAACAATTTTCATCGATTCTCTATTTGTCTTGCTTCCCATTCTAAGGTCCTCCGTTATGGTAAGGTTTTACTCTCTTTTTACTCCCATTAAAGCAAGGGGCGTGCCAATGAGGTTCGGATTGGATTCAATGACTTACAACCATATGATATTGTTAGATATATATAATTAGGGGCACCTTGAAGGAACCTTGCAAATGAACAGGTCACTCTGCCGAAAATTTAGACAGGTATAGGAAGGAGCAAAGGAGCCTTGGTATAACCTATTGATTCTTCAACTGATTAATGAATTGCCGAATAAAGAGACAGAATGTCGAAAGGTTCGGCAATCAGGGGCTGGCAGGGGAGAGACATTTTTCCATGAGCCAGTTAAAGAGTTCAAGACAGGTGGGGCAGAAATCCGGTTTCTTAAGATCGGTATCTTCAATCCGGGTGGAGGTGTACATGACGCAGTTTCGATCTCTACAATGGGCCAGGCCCAGGCTATGGCCCAGCTCGTGTATCGCGGTCTTTGCCGAGCGCGCGATCAGGAGATCCAGATCCGGTGGTCTCGAATAAAACTGTGGACGGAGCCGGTGTATGGAGATGACGGCGCATTGACCCTCGAGCTGCGCCAACCCAAATACGTACTTAAGGATCGGAACATACAGGTCCACGTGGGTAACGCCGATATATCTCATCGAGTCAATGGGAGCTTGGATGAGATGTCTCAAAATCAGTTTTGAGTTGTACTGGAGCCGGTCCTTATCATAGGCATCGTCGGGGATTTCCATTCCCGATGAAACCTTGCAGGGAAGACCGCATTTTGTAGAGATAAGTTCCGCAAGGTGCTCAAGAATAATCTGATCAACTGAACCAATGGAAGCGATCGTAACGCATCTTGAAAGAGCGATTTAAGATCCCCCCTTTTTGATACCATATTTCTCTATCTTATTGTAGAGCGTCTGGCGATCAATATCCAGGTCGCGCGCGGCCCTGCTGATGTTCCAGTTATCTTCTCTCAGGATCCTTTCAATATGGAGCTTTTCCATCATTCTGAGTGACTTGGGAAATTCCTTATACCTTCGGTCATGAGAGGTAAAGGGGAGGTCTTCAGCCGCTATCTCTTTCCCCCGGCCGATGACGAGTGCCCTTTCAATGACGTTTTCCAGCTCCCTTACATTGCCGGGCCAGTCATACTGCATCAATAGTCTCAAGGCAGGGGGGGTAATGGGGGCACCCTCCTTGCCCATCCCTGTTCCGTACTTCCGGATAAACGCCTTTGCTAACAGAGGGATGTCTTCCTGCCTCTCTCTCAAAGGCGGTACATGTATGGAAATCACGTTCAGCCGGTAAAAGAGGTCCTCACGAAATCGATTTTCGCTGATCGCCTTCTGCAGATCGCGATGGGTCGCTGACAGGATACGGACATCCGCACTTATGGACACCTCTCCGCCCAAACGGGTAAATTCCTTTTGCTGCAAGACCCTCAGGAGGTCGATTTGTGTTTTCAGGCTGATATCGCCGATTTCATCCAGAAAGAGGGTCCCCTGATGGGCCATCTCAAAACGGCCTTTTCTCATGTTTTCGGCCCCTGTAAAGGCCCCTTTTTCAAAGCCAAACAGCTCACTTTCCAGGAGGGACTCGGGCAATGCCCCGCAACTTACCGCAATAAACGGCATGTAGCAGCGCTGGCTGTTGGCATGGATAGCCCGGGCGATCAGCTCTTTGCCTGTCCCGCTTTCACCGGTAATGAGGACTGTGGAGTCAGTGGGCGCCACCCGGGCAATCAATTCAAAGAGCGCCTGCATGGCATCACTCTTCCCGATGATTTCATCATACTGGTATTTTTCTTCTAATTTTTTACGAAGCAGGATGTTCTCTAAGAGCAGTTCCTTGTGAGAGACGATTTTTTGGATCTGTATCTGTACTTCTTCGGGATCAAAGGGTTTTACCAGATAGTCAAAGGCCCCTTCTTTCATGGCCTGTACGGCCGTGTCTACGGTGGCGTATGCCGTCATCATGAGGATCTCTGCATCCGGGCGGACCTCTTTGAGCTTCCTCAGGGTCTCTAAACCATCCATCCCCGGCATTTTGAGATCGAGAAGAATCACTTCCCACCCGTTTTTCATCGCCATATCTATAGCATCCATCCCGCCTGCGGCCAGGCCTACCTCATACCCGTCCTCTCTCAGCCAGTCTTTAAGGCTTTCACGCATGGGCTTTTCGTCATCAACGACCAAGATCCGGGGTTTTTTTGACATCGTCCGTCTCCTTCATGGTGTGTAACCGTTACAGTCGGTGGTCCTTTCCCTCGAATGCAGCGAAGTCGGTTTGTTTTTTTATCACTTATTAGCTTCTTGAAACAATCATTCGTTTGTTGCCCGGGACCATGAGGGTCTCTGTCCCAA
>JACNIU010000109.1:52155-63908 GCA_014382905.1 Desulfobacterales bacterium | reverse complement strand
CAGAAAAGAAAGGCAGGTGATAGGGTGAACTCAGGCTATGGTCATAAGGACGTAATGATTTAACTCTACATTTAGATAAGGAGGGTATCCATGCGCAAATTACTGGTTTTGGCAACTGTTTGTTTGATTATGGCAGGGTTGATCGCCATCGGTATTCCATCGGGCGCTTTCGCCAAAGACATAAAGGTAGGGGCAGTAATCAACCTGACAGGTCCGGCTTCGACGTGGGGGCAATTCCATGCCAAAGGACAACAAGACTATTTCCGGTACATTAATGAAGTGAAAGGGGGTATCGCCGGGAATAAGATTGATCTGACGGTCGTTGACCACGCTTATAAGGTCCCTGAAGCCCTCAAATACGTCAAGAAATTCTGCACTTCCGATAAAATGGACATGATTGCCACCTGGGATGCAGGATCCGGGATCATGGCAAAGCCGATCATTCAGAAGTATAAAGTTCCCAACATTAACTATTCTACCTATCAGGGCATCCTCAAGCCACCCGTGGCATATGCATACCTCCCCTATGGAAGTTATATCATGGACTCCTATGCGGTTCTTGAATACATCAACGCGATTCACAAGGGAGGTTCTCCGCCCAAAGTGGGGCTCTTGACCTATAACAACGCCTACGGGAAGTCGATTCATGGGCCGAGTGAAGAATACGCCGCAAAACACAACATCAAGATTGTAACCGTCGAACAATTTCCTCCCAAGACCTTAGACCTCAACACCGAGCTCTTGAGGCTCAAGGATAAGGGCGCCGAATATATCTTCATGCAGTGTCTTCCCTCCGCAATCATTATGGCCCTTCAGTCCGCCGACCGGGTGAATTATGATGTCCCCTTCTTCGGGACCTGGACATCCACTGACCCTGACTTCTTCAAGCGTGGAAAGGGGCTGATCCGCAACCGGATGCATATGCAATTCCCGGGATGCCTGCCGGGCGACGGTAGCCCAGGTATCAAACTGATGGAAGACCTGATGGCGCGGTATAAGACCGTGGAAAAATTTGACTGCTCCTACTGGGAAGGGGTCGCTATCGGCGCTATCATGGCACGGGCTTTCCAGAGAGCACACGACAAACTGGGTAAGATAGACAGCGAGGCCGTAAATGTGGCCCTTGAAACCTTCCAGAACGAAGATTTTGGTGGGCTCGTTCCCAACATCACTTACACAGACACCGACCACGGTGGCTCTTTCACTGCGAGAATGGTGAAGATCAATGAAGATCAAACATATACGCCACTCACAAAATTCTGGATCCCAGGAAAAGAGAAGGTAACGATTCTAAAATGAAAGCCTTTCGCGGCGAGCCGAGTATCTTCACCTCCGGGCGGCCTGAAGAAAGACGGGCCGAACTGGAGGTGAAAGACCTCACTCTAAAGTTTGGTGGCATTACTGCGCTCAGCAAGATCGATCTCTCTGTCCGTAACGGAGAACTGGTTTCGATAATAGGTCCAAACGGCGCAGGCAAAACAAGCCTTTTAAACTGCATTACCGGCTACTATAAACCACAGGAAGGCCAGATATTTTTTAATGGAAAAGATATAACCCATCTCTCAACCCATCATCTTACTAAAATCGGGATCGGCCGAACCTATCAGAATATCGAGCTTTTCCCCGGCATGACGGTGCTGTCCAATATGCTTTTAGCACGGCACGTTCACTGTAAGTATAATGTCGGAAAGGCTTCTCTCTTCTTAAAGAGCGTAAGAGACGAAGAAGTTCGCCACCGGGAGGTCTTGGAGGAATTAATCGACTTTTTAGAGATGCAATCGATCCGGAAACACCTTGTAGGTGCCCTGCCTTACGGCATGAGAAAGCGCGTTGAACTGGGCCGTGCCCTGGCGTTGCAACCGAAGCTTCTTGTGCTTGACGAGCCGTTTGCAGGGATGACATTAGAAGAAAAGGAGGACATGGTCCGGTTTCTGGTTGAATTGAATGAGGCGTGGAACCAGACCATGATATTGGTGGAGCATGACATGTCCGTCGTGATGAGCATCTCGAAGAGAGTGACGGTGTTCGATTTCGGGGTCAAAATTGCAGAAGGATCTCCGGATTTCGTCCAGAGCCACCCTCAAGTCATTAAGGCCTATCTCGGGGACACCTCCAAGATCGAATAGACAATATCCGCCGCAGGTAAGCAGTCGACAAGAAAATGAATGCCATCAATAACAAAATTGAGCGTATTGACCCGGAGACGTTATCTTCCTTAGAGCAATTTACCTTGCCTCAGAGCCTGCTGAGGCAGGCGGAGAGGTTGGGGTCTGACAGGATCGCCCTCAGGGAAAAGGCCTATGGTATATGGCAGACGTATAGCTGGAGAGATTATTTTCGCTACACCAAGCTTGTCGGGCTGGGTCTAATCTCTCTCGGGCTCAAGAGGGGGGAAAATGTAGGGCTCATCCTCGAAAATGATCCGGAATGGCTTTTTGCAGAGATAGGCGTCCAGTCTGTGGGGGGGGTTGTCCTCCCCCTATTTACTTCAGCCATAGCCAAAGAGCTGGTTCAAGGGCTCAACCGCGTTGAAGCGACATATGTCTTTGCCCAGGACCAGGAGCAGGTAGACAAACTACTCGAATACAGGGGAGACCTTCCACACACAAGGCGCGTTATCTACACCGACCCGACCGGCATGAGGACCTACGAGGATGACCCCTGGCTGATCAGCTTCAGTCAGCTCCTTGACTTGGGTGAAGAAGTAGACAAGGAACAACCTGAACTCTACAATAAGGAGCTGTGGGAAGGAAAGCCGGATGATGTTGCCTTGATGCTGATGACATCAGGCACGACCGGGGTGCCCAAGCTGGTCATGTTGAGCCACACCAATTTTACCGATATGGCCTCCAAATGGATCGAAACCGCTCCCATAGGAATAGGAGACAACTGGATTTCCATTACGCCTACAGCCTGGATCGTAGACCAGATGTGGGGAGTTGGGATTACGCTCTGTGGCGGTCTGATCATGAACTTTCCGGAGACCTTCGAGACCGCAGCAGAGGATTTCAGAGAAATCGGGCCTACCGTGATCGTCTCCTCTTCGAGATTCTGGGAAGATCTCGCATCAAAGATCAGGGTCAAGATAAATGATTCAGGTTTTATCAAGCGGCGTCTTTATCATCTGTCCCAGGGTATAGGGAGAGAGGTAGTAGATCTTGAATCTGAGAAAAAACCGATATCTGCACGGCTAAGAGCACTACGGTGGCTCGCCACGAGGATCGTGTCACGGCCTCTCTTAGACCGGGTCGGCTGCCTCAACTTTCGTGCAGCCTATACAGGGGGGCATCCGATCAGCCCGGATGTTATCCGCTTTTTCAGGGCCAACGGACTGAACCTGAAGCAGTGTTACGGGCTGACAGAAACGTGTGGGATTTTTCAGGTCCAGCCTGATGAAGAGGTCAAACCCGAAACCGTGGGCAAAGCACTTCCCAGGACCCAGGTCAAGATCACCGAAGATCAGGAGGTCTTGGTCCTGAGCAAATCGAATTTTGTCGGATACTATCAGGATCCCCAGGCCACTGCCGAGGCCTTGAAAGACGGCTGGTTCCACACCGGAGATGCAGCTTATTTTGATGATGACGGACACCTTCTCATCATTGGTCGAAAACAGGATATTATGCGTACCCACGAAGGCGAGGCCTTTTCGCCTGATTTTATTGAGACAAGGCTGAAATTCAGTCCGTACATAAAAGAGGCCGTTATCTGGGGAGAAGGAAAGGAATATCTGACCGCCTTTATCAATATCGATTTCGGGAACGTTGGAAACTGGGCGGAAGATCGAAAAATCCCTTATACCACTTACACGGATCTTTCCCAGCAATCGGCCGTTGAAAAATTGATAAGGGGAGAAGTGGCTGAAGTAAACAACCAGTTGCCGGATCCGATGAAACTGGTACGGATCATTCTCCTGTATAAACTTTTGGATGCGGATGACGAGGAATTGACAAGGACAGGCAAGGTAAGAAGAAAGTTTGTCTTTGAACAATATAAAGACCTCATTGATGCCATGTATTCCGACAAGACCGAATTGCCGATAAAGGGTGAAGTCCGATACAGAGACGGGACAGTGGGGATCATAGAAACCACGGTAAGGATATTGACTGTTTAGGGGGGGTCTGCTATGGAGTTTTTTCTTCAGCTTCTGGTAAACGGCATTTCTTTGGGCTTTCTTTATGCCCTTTCCGCACTCGGATTCGTCATGATTTTCAAATCGAGCAGTGTCCTCAACTTTGCCCATGGCGAACTTATGGCCATCGGGGCCTTTCTCTTTCTTGCCCTGTCTGCCTGGGCCAAGTTGCCCATTGTTTTGGCGTTTGCATTGACGTTGGCCGGGAGCTTCACACTCGGTTTTATCCTTGAGAAATTTTTCCTCCGCCCCCTGATCGGAGAAGCCCTTATCCAGGTCATCATGTTGACCTTAGGGTTGGCCCTCATGTTCCGGGGATTGTTGCTCTTCATTTTCGGAGGGGATATCCACGATTACCCCGATTTCTTACCTGAGGCGCTTTCTTTGAACTGGGGGGGCATTCAGATTCCGGCTGTTTATGTTGCGGCATTCATTATCGGGATCCTGTTCCTTGTCCTGTTTGGGCTCTTCTTTAAATACTCATCACAAGGGATCTATATGAGATCGGTGGCTGACAACCAGCCGGCGGCCCTCTCTCTCGGAGTTCATGTAAGAAGGGTTTTTGCCCTCTCATGGGCCATTGCAGCCTTAGTCTGCGCCATGAGCGGCATCGTCTTGGGGATCATCAACGGGATCAACGTTCACGAGTTGAGCTCCATAGGACTCAAGGTGTTCCCTGTCGTGATCTTAGGCGGCCTCGACAGTATCGGGGGAGCTATTCTTGGAGGCGTTATTATCGGCCTGTTAGAGACCTTTACGGGCGGGTACGTTTCCACTTCCCTGCGGGAAATCATACCGTATATTGTACTTGTTTTTATCCTTATGGTAAAGCCCTACGGTCTCTTTGGCTTGGTGGAAATAGAGAGAGTGTAATTGATTGCAGATTTCAGATTTTGGACTTTGGATTGTGGAATGCTGAATTGTGAAGAGTTATGAAAATGCGTAAACTTCAGTTTCACCCCTGCGGCAGTTTCAAGACAAGTTACTATAAGGACTTGACAATCTTTAGCACCGACTTTGGCCGGCTCTGGATGCTTGTAGGTCTGTTTGTGCTTTTCGGGGTTGTGCCATTTATCAGCAGCGCTTACACGCTCTACGTCATCAACAGCATTGGAATTTACGCCATCGCCGCTGTCGGACTTAACCTTCTCATAGGCTATACAGGCCAGATTTCGCTGGGTCACGGGGCCTTTTTCGGCGTTGGCGCCTATGCCGCAGCCATCTTAGCCACAAGGGGAGCGGTGCCTTTTTTCTTAGCCGTACCGATTGCGGGGATCGTATCCGCCGCGGTCGGGATGGTCTTTGGTCTCCCTTCAGCCCGTCTAAAACACTTGTACCTCTGTATCGCCACACTGGCAGGGCAGTTTATCATTGAATATGTCCTGGTTCAGTGGGATAGCCTTACAGGGGGCGCCGAGGGAATCGTTGTCCCCAGTGCCACTCTTTTTGGTCTGGATCTGGGGAATGACCGGGCCTTTTTTTATGTGATATTTGCGTGTTTTGTCTTGATGACATGGATCGCCGTCAATCTGATTCGAACAAGGATCGGCCGCGCCTTTATTGCCATCCGGGATAATGACCGGGCTGCTGAGGGAATGGGAATCCCGATATTTCCCTATAAACTGCTATCCTTTGCCATAAGCTCCTTTTACGCAGGTTTTGCAGGCGCCCTTTTCGCCTACTACACGATGAGCATCACTCCTGAACCCTTTAATTTGTGGTTATCCATTGAATACATTGCCATGATCATCATCGGGGGCCTCGGAAGTATCCCCGGCTCTGTCTTTGGCGCCGTGTTTATTGTTGCGCTGAATGAAGTCCTGAGCCATATTACAGAATACCTGATGAATGTCGGCACCTCCACCGGGGTCGCTATAACCATTGCTCCTCTCCGTGAGTTCGTGTACGGCCTGGCCATCGTCCTGTTTATTATCTTTGAGCCAAAGGGCCTTGCGGAGGTATGGCGCATTGTGCGGTCAAATTTCAGGTTATGGCCGTTTTCCTACTAAGAGGCTGTTTAAACCATGCAAGATAATGTCCGACTTCTGATCAATAATATCAGCGTTGTTTACTCAGATGTGATACAGGTTCTGAAAGGCGTCTCCCTTAACGTAAGAGAGGGACAGGTCGTTTCTCTCTTAGGAAGCAATGGAGCCGGAAAAACCACGACCCTCAAGGCAATTTCCGGTCTGCTCAAGTCTGAGAACGGCAAGGTTACCGAAGGATCGATCGAGTATGACGGAAAGCCGGTCCAGAATTCTTCTCCGGAGGAAATTACCCGGAAAGGTATCATTCAGGTCCTGGAAGGAAGGCAGGAATTCAAGTACCTGACAGTTGAAGAAAACCTGAGGGTAGGCACTGCCACCCGTTGGGGTAAGCCCTACCAGAAAGACCTGGAAATGGTCTACAGCTATTTCCCCGCCCTGTTCGCAAGGAAGAGGGCCTTGGCCGGTTATTGCAGCGGTGGTGAGCTCCAGATGCTTGTCATCGGCAGAGCACTGATGGCGCATCCCATGCTGTTACTTTTGGATGAGCCATCTTTAGGCCTTGCCCCACTCCTTGTCAAAGAGATATTTCAGATTATCAAACGGATAAATCAGGACCAGGGGACAACATTAATGCTCGTGGAGCAGAACGCCAACATGGCCCTTCAGATCGCCCACTATGGCTATGTGATGGAAAACGGGAAGATCGTTATGGAGAGCAGCGCGGAGGATCTGCGGGAAAACCCCGATGTTAAGGAATTCTATTTAGGCACTGCTGCTTCAGGGGCTCTCAAATCATACAAGAATGTGAAGGCCTATAAACGTCGCAAACGCTGGCTCTAAAATTGGGCAAGAAATAAGGCAGTTCCCCCCACCCTGAGTTTCAAACGGCCTGCTTCCTATATCAATCCATCTATTGTTGGAGAGCGAAATTTCATGGGTTCCACCAATTCCCTTCCCAAAGAGACCCTGTGGCAAGAAGGCCCTTTTCAATATATAAACCCAGATGATTTCGATGCCTTGGGAATCGATCCGGCAGATGTCCCATTAGGAACCTTCCCCTCTTTAAAACACCCGTCCCAACTTCGGAGCAGATTTGGCGGCAATGCTTACGGGTTTGGTCTTTTCGAGGATTATGATCGGCTCAAGCCAAAAGAGATCGAACAACTCCATGCCATCAGCCTTGAGAATTCCGAAGACCTAAGGGCACATTACAAGGAACTGAACGAGATATACCGCAAGATGGGGCTGTTGACCAGGTTTTCCAGCCTGGGAAAGTTCTATTACCTGATTCCCGTTCACCTTATATCCAATTCCCTCACCCATATAAGAGTCAGGATAGATGAGATTAGCAAGATCGTCGGTTTCCACAAGAAAAAGTATCTCAAGGAGTCTCACCGCATCGGTGTATTGTCACGCCAGGATGACCTGATCCTCAATGAGCTTTCCCTTCGCTTCAGGGAGCATCATTTTATTCTTTTAGACTCCCTTGAGAAACTGTCAGAGCTGAATCAGGGCCTGGATCTGGTCATATTGACGAGCGATCCATACGAAATTGTCCTTATGGAGAGATTCAGCCCTCTTGCTCAGGAGGCGATTTCAAAAAGTCGCCTTGACCAGTATGGCGCCTACCTGCTGTGGAAAGTCCGCAATTTACTAAAAACAGATGGCGAGATCTTTGTTATCGCCGATCATTTTAGTTCCAAGACCCATCGGACCACAGAAGTCGTCTTTAAGACCGAGCAGGAAGAAAAGAACTTCGCCTTGTTTAGCCATATCTTTGATACCAGGAAGAAATATAAGATCAAAGATCACACGGTAATGGCAAACATCTTCGATTTACAGAAATATTTGAGCGGCTTTTATGTAGAGCAGGAGGTTATCGACACTTTGCTGGGCGGAAAACCTTTTGAAACGATGTCCCTTGAGGAGATAAATAACCTGCCGTACATCAATTCTCAGCTCGAAGATTGGCCTTTTCCAATCGACCAGGAAAAGACCTGGTCCAAACTCTTTGGGAGCTTTTTTGACAAAGTATTTCATAAACCTGTGGTGCCCGATACGGTAAAAAAGGCCTGGAAAAAGAGATTTTCGTGCAATGACTATTCCCCTCATTATATGAGGGTCTATTTAGGTCAGAAGAAACGGGCAACCCCCCCCTTGGCCGATATCAAAAGAGATGTTATCGAATCAAACCTGAGCGGTTGTCCCATGGAACTCGTGGCAGATTACAGGGACTCATTCGAGTATCTGATTCGAACCCTCGGTGTTGTCATGGGGAGGCTCAAGAGAGGGAGTTACCAGATTTTGCCTCAGGTTTTCATTGATCGCCTGAAGCAGCCACTGGAGAACAAGAAACGGAGATACAAGGCCCTTAACGATGTTATCAAGCTGACGACAAAAATCAATCGCCTTAGAAAGGTAGAGGGTTACCTGAACCCCGACAGGATTGAAGGATCAAAAACCAGACTACTTGAAAACCTGGAGGCCCTGGCCCTTTTTGGGTTCAGCCACAATGAACTCAAGGAAATCATTCTTATCATTGTGGGGCATACGCCTTTTGGCCGGATTATCTCCGGTAAGGCGCCTGAAAAGGCCTTGCAACCAGTTTCTGACATGGCCCGGACCTTTGAGCCGCAGCAGGCCTTGAACCTGCTCCGGTATTGCCGGCTGATGTCTTTGGCCGAAACAGAAGCGGCCCTTGGCTCCGAACTTACCCATGAGCAGTTGACCCAGCTCTTTGACCTCTATGAATCCACTGTAAGGGTTATCGTCACCCAGGAGTTGGATTGGGACCAGCTCTTGGATGAGAAGATTACCTCCATGGGGGGGATCCATAACAAGATCGTTCAAAAAGTTCTCATGATGATGAATTATTTTGAATTTATTGATAACTGGGCCAAACTCAAGAAAAAGGGACGGATGGAAAAGGAGGCCCTGGCTGACTATGATGAACAAAAATTGTATCGGATAGAGAACGTGATAAAGCTTGCCAATACGATAGAAAAATTCGAAGAGATGTATCTGAAGTTCGACCCTCTGCAACTCCCTCTGTTTTATAGAAGGTTCCTCGAGGTAGAGTTTTACGGAACAGGGCATCTTTTTGAAAGAATGGATAGCCAGAATGTGTTTGCGCTTCTCTGGATCACAGTGAATTTAGCACAGGGCGAGATCGTCAATTTCAACCCCATCTTGGCCGAGGTGGGGGCGAAGGAAATCGAAGACCGCATAAAAAAAGTGGAGCAGGAGGCGTCGTCCATTAATATTGAACACCTCGATCTCTCGATCCTCAAGGGGTTTGGCGATCAGCTCCACCAGGAAAGAAGCTCATTTATAATGGGGACCGGTTTTCAGCTAACAATCTCGTCAAAGGCACAGGCATTGGAAATTGCCTTTAAGGATGTGGCCAAAGATATCGAAAGGGCGACATCCCTGTCAAAAAAATTAAGAGGCTGCCCGATTTCGGAAATCCCGGTGGAAGAATTGAAAAATTTAGAGGCACTGTTTTCTAATCTCGAGACCTTTTTCCAAAGCCATCTCAAAGTCATCAAACGGACCGATTCCACGTTGAAACTGCCGGGAAAACAGAAGGAATGGTTTAAGGCAGTCAGGCAATTCAGGGAAACCGTGAGGTCAAATTTCCTGGGCGTGATGTTTCATCCCGAACATCTATATACCGATTTTGACCTGCTTTTTTCTAACGCACCCTCTCTCCTGAATTTCCTCCTCCCCGAATTAGCGGCCCTTCAGGACTTGGACACATCCAGGCATATTTACCTGACCTCCCCTGTCACGGATTACATTTTGGCTTCAACAAAAAAATTTCAGGCATTGATTACGCACGACAAACAGGGGTTCCAGGATATAGATTACCTGCACACATTAGCCCAAAAAGAATTTGGGCCCATGGCCGCCGGGATAGTTGGACTTAGTGAGGTGCAGTTGGAAAACCTGTGGAAAATTATCGAAGGGGTGAGAGGCAATCCTGACCTGATTGACGCTCTCGCCAAATCATTCATATTTCAGGATCTCGGCAGGGTTCCGGACCTCAGAAAAAAGCATAAGAAGAAGGTCAATCCTTCAGATCACGCCCTCGCCAGCGCTTTTTTAGTGGAAAAGGTAAAGATTGCTGAAAGGTATGGTCTCAACGAGAGAGGGAAATCTTTCCTTATCTTCTTGGTGAGACACCACGGTTTGCTCCATCATACTGTCCGGGGGGAGATATCTTTTTCTGCTATGCAGGCGATCCTCGACCCCGGTGACAAGCAGCTCTTCGACGCCTTTCTCGTGTTTTCATTCATCATGCTTTCGGCGACCAGAGAAGATTTAATCCTCGAGGATTTGGCCGCCAGGCTTTTCCAGATAAGGGCCATGTGTCACAAGATCATCGATGGAGAAATGACGCTTGAGGGTGAGCTGAACAAAGTCTTTTTGGAGAGAGGTTCCCTTTTTTGTGCCATGGAAAGACACCAAACCGAAGGCCTCCCTGAAGGAATCTCACTATCTGATTATTTGGAAACGAAGGGGTGGGATAACATTGAAATCTCAAAGATTCTCAGGGCTGGAAGGATGATCTTTGCAACAGAACGGCTTTTCAGGCTGAGGGGTATTCGATATGTTGAATTTCAAGATCTGGTAAACCTCATGTTAGAGGTTCCGCTGAGATATATTCACAAAAAAAGAAAGTTTCACAATGTGGGATATGCCACGTTTGAAAAGGAGGTCTACGAGGCCTTTCGCATTTACAAAACCCTTCAAACCTTAGCTGAACCGGTGAGGCATTTTATTTTAGACCAGCTCATTGGTGATAAAGTGCGCATCTTCGGATATGAGAAGGTGAGCGGGTATTTGAGCTACCAGAACCAGGTCAACCTCCTTTTGGTAGGGCTGTTGGGAACGCAGAAGATCAGATCGGACAAGGGTCCCATGTCGCTCAGTTTTCTAAATATAAGCGAGGTGATTGAAAAACGTTATGAGGCCGTCAACGATTCTCTAAACAAACTTTCCGCTCAAAAGCTATGGGAAGAGAGCTATCCGGTGACCCATCTGTTCGGTGCCAAGACCGGAATTTTACTCAGGGCCGAAAAATCTCCCAACCTCCTTTCCGTGGATTTTCAGGACCGCACATCTATCTCTCGCAAGATATCTTACCTGTCGTCTATAAACGATCTGGAACAACTGAAAAACTATTTTCATTACAGCTTGAGCTCCCTGCGAAAACATCCCTTTTACACGGATGATTACCAAATTGTTCTTGAAATAGCGTTCGAAAAAAGGATGACAGAGATTATAGGTATGATATTGAACCGGACGGAAAGACAGATGAATCTGGTCAAAGATTTCGAGGATCTCCATAATCTGGTAAACGATCTTCTGGATCGGTCCTGGGATATCGGTTTTTCCCGTAAGCAGCGGCACAGGCTGAACGATCTTTACGAGATGAGAAAGGATGCCTTGAAGCGGGAAAAGCTTTCAGAAATTGAGACATTTCTCGAAGGGATCCATGACGCGCAGGAATTGGAGGACTACTGGCGAAGTATCAAATGGTATCTGCAGAGAAATCGTCGTTTTTTTGGAAAGGAATTTGAGTATTTCATTGCCGAGATGTTTGACACGGTTAGCGCGAGGATAGCTGCCGA
>JACNIU010000109.1:0-51923 GCA_014382905.1 Desulfobacterales bacterium | reverse complement strand
CTCTTCTGATTCCCGTCATACATGACCGAGCAAAAAGGGCATACGAGGCAGAGGGCGTCGGCCCCGGAATCTTTTATGGCCTCCAGCTTCTCTCTTGTAACCGACAGGGCCAGTCTTTCATCTACAGGGAGCACAGGGCCCCCGCAACACTTCTTTTTTCCCGTGTAATCAACCACCCTGGCCCCGGTGAGCGCCACCAGCGCATCAATGGACTTCGGGTCTTCCACATCGTCAAAATGATCATGTATCTTAGAGGGTTTGAGGTAGTGGCATCCGTAATGAACCGCGATCGTGAGAGCACTCAGATCTTTTTGAAAATGCGCCCTGATTTTTTCTGGCCCGACTTCCTCAAATAAAATCCGGGCAAAATGCCTCACCCTTGGGCTGCTCGTGTATTTAAGGCCCACTGCGGAAAGGCGCTTATTGACACGCGCCTTTTCATCTTCGTCCCATGACAGGTGGTGCGCTGCCTCCCCCAGTGCGGATGTGCAGGAACTGCACAGGGCGCATATATCCAGGTTTTTCTCCCGGGCCAATGAGAGGTTGTATGCGGCCAGGAGCCCGGAAGCATCCATGTCGGCCGCCTTTATGGGAAACCCACAGCACATAAATCTCTCAATGTCTACCAGTTCGATTCCTATCTTTTCTGCCACTTTCCTGGCAGAGAGTTCGTAGTTTCTGGCCCTTGCGGGGATGGTACAACCCAAAAAGAAAGCGTATTTCATAGATCAGTTCCTTAGGCACACACCGCTTTGCAGTTGACTGGTTGAGACGTCAAATAGCTTAAATCCTGACCGGCTTCTTATTCTTGCTGGAACAGCTCCTTTATTTCCCCGCATGAGGTAGAAAGCCTCGGCAATCCGGCCTTGTCCCTTTTCTTGTTGTCAAAATCATCGATCGGATAGATCCGTCCTTCACCTTTCACAAGCTTCATCTGTGTCCATATCCCTGCGGGCGCGTATCCTTCTTTGACTGCCATATTCTTCAGAAGGGTCATCAACTCGGTAATACTCACACCCTGGGGACATCTTTCCTGACATGTATAGCAGGTCGAACAAAGCCATATGAAATCGTTTTTGAGGATCTCTTCTTTGAGCCCGTAAAGGACCATGCGGATGATCTTGGCCGGGCTGAACTCCCTGTTTATGGCCGATATGGGGCAGCCTGCAACGCAGCTCCGGCATGCAAAACAGGCCGATATGCTCTCCCCTCCGGGTTGTCGGGCTAATTCCTTTACGAAATCAGGATCACTCCGCTCCAAATCTATGGTTCCCATATATACCCCTTGATAAAATGAGCTCCCTATATCTCGTTAATCATGGCCATGATCTGATCTTCCCTGAACCCCTTGAGATTCAGTGCCCCTGAACGACAGGAGGCCACGCACAGGCCGCACCCCTTGCATAATGCGGGATTCACCTCCATTTTTCCTGCAAAAGGCCCTTCTTCCAGAGTTGATGGGGCAGAATAAGGGCAAATGGTCACGCAGACACCACACCCACTGCACGCGCCCGGATCTGCCTCAGCTACGGTACCGCTCATCCGAACCGTTTTTCTGGCCAACAGGGTAACGGCACGGGACGAAGCAGCCATGGCCTGGGCTACAGATTCATCGATCGGCTTGGGGTAGTGACTCATACCGCAGAGAAAGACACCGTCCGTGGCAAACTCCGAGGGCCCGAGCTTAGCGTGGGCCTCCACAAAAAATCCATCTTCATTCATCGGGATCTTGAACAGCCGGGCGAGTCTCTCATCTCTGTAAGGTACAATTGCAGAGGCCAGTGCCACGAGATCGGCGGTAAATGTGATCTGTTCACCCAGGATGCTGTCCATTATCTCGATCCTCAGCCTCTCCTGATCTGATAGAACCCGTGGTTTCTGATTCACTGAGAATCGAATAAAGATAACCCCTCTAAGACGTGCATCCCTGTAGAGCGTCTCCCGCTCCCCGTATGTGCGTATCTCCCGATAAAGGATATAAACCTTCATGTCAGGGTTGAGTTCCTTCAGGTAGATGGCGCTCTCAATGGAATGTGTGCAGCAGACCTTGGAACAATAAGGCCTCATAGGTTCCCTGGAGCCGACACACTGGATGAACACGGCGGTCCGGATCTCTTTCAGGCCCGGGTCATCAGCGATCAGTCTCCGATCCAGTTCAAGGTGCGTGACTACCCTCGGATCCGCTCCGTACAGGTACTCTTCGGGCCTGGACTCATTTGCCCCGGTAGCGATTACTGCGACCCCGTGTTCGACCTGCTCCTCCCTCCCTCCGGAGACGAGCGTTGTCCTGAAGTTCCCGACAAAACCTTCCACATTCCCCAGTTCCGTTTCAAGATGGACCTGGATATGGGGGTCTGATCGGACAGTCTTGATCAAATCGGACAAATGCGCCTGAACGTCCTCTCCCTTCCAGGTCCTGAAAAGATTCAGGGCCTGGCCCCCTAAAGAGGAAGACTGTTCCACAAGACAGACAAGGTAGCCCTGGGCCGAAAGGCTTTTTGCAGCCACCATCCCGGAGATCCCTCCGCCGACAACAAGGGCCTTCTGGTTTATTTCCAGGGCAGTCTCGACGAGAGGCTCCATCAGCGCAGCCTTGGCCACGGCCATGCGCACAAGGTCCTTAGCCTTTTCAGTAGCCATCCGGGGGTCATCCTTATGGACCCAGGAATCCTGGTTCCGGATATTCGTCATCTCAAAGAGATATTTATTTAATCCCGCATTGACCAATGTCTCCTGAAACAGGGGCTCGTGGGTCTTGGGCGTACAGGCGGCAACCACAATGCGGTTGAGGTTTTTCTCGCCGATCACCTGGGCAATGGTCTTCTGGGTATCCGTGGAGCAGGTAAACAGATTATCAGTGACATATTCCACATAGGGAAGGGATCCGGCGAAATCACGTACCTCAGGGACATCAACCACCCCCGCGATATTGATGCCACACTGACAGACGAATACACCGATGCGGGGCCTTTCACCGGCCGTACGCTTCTCCTCCGGGATCTCTATTTTCTTGGTTAGGGCGTTCCTCGCCCCGCTCAGCAGGGCCCCTGCTTCTGCTGCGGCAGAACTCCCTTCAATGACCGACTGGGGGATATCCTTGGGCCCCTGAAAAGCCCCGCACACATATACCCCGTCTTTAGAGGTAGTTACAGGATGGAAAGATTCGGTTCTGCAGAACCCTCCCTCGGTTAGTTCGATGTTTAGCCGGTTTGCCAGTTCCAGGGCCTCAGGGGACGCCTCCATGCCCACAGAAAGGACGACCATATCAAAGGCTTCCTGTACGACTTCTCCATCTTCGTTCGTGTACGGGATCAGGAGGTCATCACTGTCATGGATGGCATCAATGGTTGGAACGCGTGAGCGAATAAAACGGATCCCATGTTTTTCTCTGGCGTTATCATAATATCTGTCAAAATCCTTGCCGTGGGTCCGCATGTCCATATAAAAAATGGCACAGTCCAGATCGGCCCCCGCATGTTCTTTTGCAATAACCGCCTCTTTTATGGCATACATGCAGCACACTGAAGAGCAATATCCGTGATCGCACGTGTTGATATCCCTTGACCCGATGCACTGGAGCCATGCTATCTTTTTTATTTTTCTGGGGTTCTTTCCGTCAGAGGGCCGCTGAAGATGTCCCATATAGGGGCCTGTGGCACTGAGGATACGCTCGAACTCCATACTGGTGACAACGTTTGGGTATTTGCTGTAGGCGTAGGTCGTGTACGGTCCGGGATTAAACGGGATAAACCCCGGCGCAAGGATAACAGCGCCAGCGCGGAGGGTCACTCTTTCTTCCTTCTCTTCAAAGTCGATGGCGTTTGTGGGGCAGAATTTTTCACAGGCCCGACACTTCCCTTTCTTGAAGTAGATGCAGTTTTCCTTGTCAACGACATATTTCAGCGGAACCGCCTGGGCATATTCAATATAGACGGCCTTACGTTTGATCAGGTTCCCATTAAACGGGTCATCGACCTTTTTCGGACATTTTTCCGAGCAGGTCCCGCATGCGATGCACTTGTCCATCTCCACATAACGTGGGTGTCTGAGAACCTCTACCTCAAAATTCCCGGCCTCTCCGCGAACAGCGGTAAGTTCAGCTAAGGTGATGAGTTCGATATTCGGGTGCCGGCCGACCTCGACCAGTTTGGGCGATATGATTCACATGGCACAATCATTGGTGGGGAAGGTCTTATCCAATCGAGCCATGGCCCCGCCAATGGAAGGCCCCTTTTCTAAAAGGTATACATAGTATCCGGAATTGGCCAGATCAAGCGCTGATTGCATGCCGGCAATCCCACCGCCTGCGACCAAAACAGACCCTACTACACGATCTGACATGGTATGTCTCCTTGGTTCGAAATTTCAAAAACCTGATCATTGTGATTATATTGTAGCCATTTTGCAATAGGTTTAATTGCCTGCAGCCCTAAAGTTCCTGAATGTCATTTCTTATCTTTGACCTGTAGTAGCTCACCGATGCCTCATTGGACATAATCATATCTAACTGCCTTGTATGGATGGTCAGATAGCCGATAATCTTGAGCCGTTTTTTCATGAACGCTTCGTCTTGATCCTCCAGTCGGGCAATGATGGTATCTTCCTTCACCCCAACTCTGAAACCATGTTCCTCTAATATGTCTCTGACAAAAAGGACCCTCTTGAGTCTCCTTTCAAAATCCGCGGCTCCTCCCTTGAACTGGAAGCTGATATAGTTTTCACTGGATCGTTCACTCACCAGGGCCTCTACTGTCGAGAAATGGAAACCGAGTCTCGAATTGAGGCTGCAATAGTTTTTGGAAATCATAAAGTAATTTCGGTTGGCAAACTTTGAACGTACCGTGGGGACAAGCGCCCTGTTGGTAGTCGCCTGAAACATGACCGACATGAATCCCTTCCCGTCAACCGGCGGGGGACCTTCCCAGGGTACAGAGGTGATCCCTTCCCACAAGGCCAGCATCGGGATGGAAACAATATTCTCCAAGCGAACGTACTTGTCTCCCACCTCCTCCCTGAATCCGTCATCCAGATTCAAGACCCACCACTGCATCGGAACGTCGCAAAAAAGCTGTTTACTGGAATGCTCAGGGAACCGGTGATCCTTCCCGAACTGGAACATCTCGTGAACGGCCTTTTCGTGGCAGAAGCGAGTAATGTCGTGCATGGTCTTGCAGTTTCTGGAACTAAAGTTAGGGGCGTCAGGATCTAAGAGATTAAGGGGGATGATATGCTGTGTCACCCCTTTGAGCGCTTCGTAGACTGGGCTCCCTTCCATAAGGCGCTTCGTGCTTTTTTGCTTGGATAGAAGGGACTCAATACGTCCTTCGTACACCGAGCGGATATTTACATCAACCGTTACCATCTGCCCGTTCTTCAGCCGTCCGGTGGCGCCTTCCACGCCGAAAAGGGCAGGAACCCCAAACTCCCTGGCCACACTGGCGAGATGACCTGTCACACCCCCCTTCTCCGTAATCACTGCGGCTGCCCGATTTAGGAAAGAGGCCCATCGGGGAAGCGCTTGGGTCGTAACCAGAACACCGCCCTCAGGAAACTGAAGGGCGTCCATATCTTTGCATACAAGATACACGGGACCTGCCGCTGTGCCCGGACTGGCCGAAACCCCGCCCTTCAAGATAACCGATTCACGCCTTTTTTCGTAAACTGTATCAAGATCGGGGCCCTCGAATTCTTCAACTTGCGTCAAAGGCCGGCATTGAAGAAGAACAATGGAACCGTCCATTTGAATGGCCCATTCGATATCCTGGGGTGCACCATAGTGCCCTTCCAATTCAACTGCCAGACGTGCAAGTTCCATAACCTGGTCATCTTCTACGGAAGCGAGATGCCTTTCCGGTTCAGGTACGTCCAAACGACGGACCCCTGCTTCCGGATAGCATGCAAGTTTCTGTTCTTTAAGGGCTACTTCTCTTCGGATGATCGCCATAGGCTCACCGCGGGAGACGATGAAGAGGTCTGAAGCAGCGCTCCCATCAACCACCGCTTTGGGAAGGCCCCAGACCGAATTGATGACAAGGGTCTCATCATTGAAGTTGAGAGGGTTTCGGGAGTAAAGGACGCCTCCTGAAACAGCATCCATCATAGCCATACACCCCACACACATGGCCACATCTTCATCGCGGATCCCACGGTTGAGACGGTAGGCCATTGCAGGGAGGCTGTACTTACTGGCAACTATTTCCTTATAGACATCGAGAATGTGCTCACCGCTCACATTCAGCTCCGAACGGTACTGGCCGGCAAAGGACGTCCCGGCAAAGTCCTCTCCCAGGGCGCTGCTCCGCATGGCTACTCTGATACTCCTTCCTTCTTCATCCGCTAAGCGTCGGTACTGGTCTTTAATGGCCTCCTCAAGATCCGCTGGAAGAGGCGACCCGATCATCAGTTGCTGGATGCCGGCACTGAGGGCATGAAGTTGATCCAAACGCTCCACATTGGTGGCCTGGATACGGCGATCTATTTCGGCCTGAAAATCATTATGTTCCATAAACCGATAGTAACCCTTGGCAGTGACGGCAAACCCGTTCTGGACCTGCCTGTGAAGCCTGTTCTTGATCTCCCCGAGATTGGCGACTTTGCTTCCCACCTGATCCGCCATTTCCTTGACCACTGACCTCAGGGGAAGAACAAACGGCCCTTCCTGGGCCACATCCCGATGGGAAATAAACGGGTTTATTTTTAACTGGATCTCTTTGAAACTGCCGTAGAGCTCTTCATATTTCTTAGGGGCCAGCTCGTTCAGGTTCCTGGTGATCTGCCAGACATTCGTGGACATAGCGGTGCATCGCGACCGGACGAAGTTCATGCCAAAGGGGCTTGTTCCCAACAGGGCCGTTTCCATTTCCGCCATGATCTCGAGCGCCTTGTTATTTGCGTTCAAGAGCAGTTTGAAATGGTGATACCGGGTCTTGAAGGCATGGCGCAGTTCTTCGGCGTTCGCCTCGCCTTCCTTCTCCCTTTTTAAGAAAGGACCTCTCAAAGCGTCCAGTATTCGACCCATGGGATATCTCTGGTTGCTGGTTGCCGGTTGCTCGTTGGTTGACCGGTATGCATCCTTATTGGGCGAAACACAGAAAAAAGGCTAAAGGCTGTCAACATATCGCTCGCCCTTAGCCTTTCTTAAATCTATATCACTTCCACCAAACGCCGATGATTTCAAACCTTGGAAACCTGAATCCGTTCCCCTATCTTTTTTTCCTGAAGGGTCTTCTTTTTCCACGCGTCCTGTACTTTGTACAGAAGATCGTCGATCGCCATCGGCTTCATGAGATAATCAAATGCCCCCAATTCCATTCCTTGAATCGCAACTTCCACATTGGCGTGACCGGTGAGCATAATCACCTCGATCAACGGGTATCGTAGCTTGATTTCTCTCAGGGCCTGGATGCCATCTATCCCGGGCATCTTGACATCCAATACCACCACGTCCGTGGGATACTGATCCAAGAATTCAAGCGCTTCCTCACCACTATTTACCCCCGAGGCCTTGACGTTTCGTTTATTCATCCGTTTGGCCAATGTCTCGACGAATTCCACCTCATCATCTACAAGTAAAACCCTCAATACATCCAATTTGATCACTCTCCTATCGAGCGGCCTCATGAATTTTTTTTACCAGGTCTTCCAATTCGCACGGCTTGGTAAGATAATCGAAGGCTCCGTTCGCAAGCCCATCCTTTGCAGCCTGTTCTGAACCATGACCGGTGAGCATGATCACCGCCATTTCAGGATAGGCCTTTTTAAAGATCTTGAGGACCTCTATTCCGTCCATATCTTCCATTTTAAGATCCAGAACTGCGACGTCAAAATCGTGTTTTCTGATAGTCCGGATCGCCTCGGTTCCTGTATAGACGGGAGTTACCGCCATCCCTCTTTTGCCCAATCTCTTGGCAACAACATCGGCAAAGGGTATCTCGTCATCCACAAGAAGAACCCTGATCTTCTCTTTAGGATCTGCCTTGTCTGACATGATTCAGGCCCCTAAAACCTTTATGAACATGCCGGGGCAGAAGCCCCTTTATGCCCGCTAAGTTGTCGGTTTTCTCTGCGTTTTCTCTTCCGGAAGGGGCATCTTGACACTGAAGGTCGTTCCAGAATTTACCTTGCTCCGTACAACAATGTCCCCGCCCATCTTTTTGATGATCCCGTAGCAGATGGATAAACCCAGTCCGGTCCCCTTTCCAACAGGTTTAGTGGTGAAAAATGGGTCGAATATCCTGGCGATATTAGACTCTGGAATTCCTGGCCCATTATCAGCGACGCCTACAATAATATGACCTTCCTCCAAGTGAGTCGATATGGCTAAGTTTCCCCCTGTTTTTTCCATGGCATCGAGGGCATTATTGATCAGGTTGAGGACCACCTGCTGAACCTCGGTCTGGGACACACGTAAATGGGGCAGATCTTCTTGAAACTTTGTCTTGATGGCCACGTTGCTGAACTTGGCCCTCTGTTCTGAAAGGATCACCAATTCCTCGATCAGTTCATTCAGATCGACTTCCTGGATTCTCGAATCGGTTTTTCTCGCGAAACTGAGCAACTTATGGGTGATGTCCTTGCACCGTTTTCCCTGGTTACGTATCTGGTTTAATGCTCTCTTGAATTCACTTAAATTTTCTCCTTCCTTGAATTCCTCCTCTTCTAACAGATCCTCTATCCATCCGGCCTCTTCGACCATAATGGCAACCGGATTGTTGATTTCGTGAGCAATGCCTGCCGCTAATTCACCTACCGATGCCAATTTTCCGGTTTCAACAACCTGCTCGTTCATCAACTCTTTCTCTTTGTCAGCCTGTTCAACTCGACTGACCATCTTTTTGGAAACAATCAGGGCCATGGACACAATGCAGATTGCGGCTAACAGCACAATGGCGATGGTCACCCTGATGGTCTTTCTCAGACCAGAAAAAGCATCGGAGGCCTTTTGCTGATAAACCAAGAGCCACTCCCCATGTTTTAGCAGTGTCGCAACATATATAACGCTGTTTCCGGACTCATCGTCCCGCTCAATAATGCGTACGCCCCCCTTGAACTTCTCGTTGTCTCCGAGAAAATCCGTATACGGTTCCCTGTTGGGAATCAGATCAAAAAGGGGTTTTGTCTGGAATTCCCCTTTCCTGTTCAGGATAAAGGCAAAGCCGGTTTCACCAATCCGGATGTTTTCAACAAGGTTATTAAAGGCCACAAAGTCGATGGTGGCCCTGAATATCCATTCCTCTCCGCAACAGTTCTCTCGCACGGCGATAATGAAGTGGGGAAGACCCCTGAGCCCCAGAAAAACATCGCTCTTATAATAGTCGCTTTTCATGGCCATCTGAAACCATTTGGCCTCGGAATATTGCGCCTGGCCCAGTTTGAACGGCCCTGCGTAGGCCACCTGGATGCCCCGGGAATTGATGACGCCCAGATCTACAAACATCGGGCCATATATCTGTTGGAGCTGCTCGAGTCTGTCCCGTAAAAAGGACTCGTTTTTCAGCTCTTCGAGAGAAAAGGTGGAGGTCAACAGACGGATATCGCCCAGCCTCTGTCTCAAAAAGCTATCAATTTGCTGCTTATGTTTGAGGACCAGTTCTTCTAAGTGGGCGTGGACTTTTTCGTGGTAGTAGATGTCGAATCTGTAGAGGATGATGCCGCTGACCACGATCATGGGCATGATCGCAACAAGTATGATGCCCAGCAGCATGTTTCTGGTCAGCGAGTGATAATATCCGTTGTGCGTATTCTTGTCCTGATCCATTGAGGGTTCCCGTTAAACGCAGTTTCCTTGCCTGCAAAGGCAATACGAGCCCTTTGCAAAACGCCTCCTCTTGTTCTCCGAGCCTCAGGGCCCGCACAGGCCCGGCCGCCGAACTGCAAACTACTCAAGGCCGTGTCTTGACATGGCTTCCTTCACTTTGGCTTCGCGAATCTTTCCTTCGTGGATTCGCTTTTTCTGGGTCGCCTCTTCCACCTTGAGCATGAGCTGGTCAATGTCGCACGGTTTCAGCAGGTAATCATACGCCCCTTTCTTCATCCCTTCGATGGCCGATTCGATGGTGCCGTGACCGGTCAGCATGACGACCTCGGTCAGGGGAAACGATTTTTTGATTTCGCCTAAGGCCTCAATACCGTCCATGCCCGGCATCTTGACATCTAAAATAACAACATCTGTATTGCGGTTTTTGTCCAAAACCTCCAGCGCCTCCTGTCCGCTGAAGGCCGTATTTACATTCAGATCCCGTTTTTGCAAACGCTTGGTCATGGTCTCCACAAAAGGAACCTCGTCATCTACTAATAAAACCAATGGTTTCATCATTGTCCCTTCCCTCCTTTAAGGCTTGCTTCAAACTCGAAATTTGAAGAAGGTCTTCTGTCCGGTTAATCCAGGAACTTCCTAAGAACCATATCTACTTCATGCCGGCGTCCATGGCATTCCTGGCTGTCTCAAGAATCCCCTCGGGAAACCCGACGATCTTGTAGACCACTAAAAATTCAACGACCCAGATCACGGCCATGCAAAGGAGAAAGAGAACAAAGCCATATTTTATGAAGTCCATGGGATGAATCATCTTCTCTCCCGAATCCGGGTAGATTCCCAATCCGTAGACAATGGCGTTGTTGGGCGTGCCCACGATCAGGAAATGGGCAAAGGAGGTGGCAAAGGCAACGCCCAGCCCCACCGCCCAGGGTTCTCCTTGAACCCCGGTCATAATTCCCATCGGAATCACGATCGGACCCAAGAGGGCTGTTGTGCCGGCATCGGACATAAAATTGGTCATCAGCCCGGAAAGAGCGGATAGTCCGACCCATAAACCATAGCCTTGATTCATATCCACATGTGATAGGATTTTCAAAAAACTCTGGGCTAACCACATGGCAGCGCCGCTTTCCTTGAGGAGGGCGCCTAAGGTCAGGGCCCCGCAGTACATGAACCATGCATCCCAAGAGATGCCGCCCAGAATTTTTTTCCAGTCCGTGGTCTTGAATAAGACCGGGATCAGGAGTGCCAGAAGCGCCGGCCCCCCCAACCCCATTTCCTCACCTCCCACGATCCACAAGATGAGAATGAGGATCAGCATTCCAAAGGTGACGTACTCTGGATAGCTCATCTTCCCCATCCTTTTGGTCTCGTCCTTTATGGCTGCCAGCCCGGGGGTAAGGTCCCCGGTCTTGATGTTCCTCTTAAAAAGGGCAAGCATGTAAAGGGCAACAATAATCCCCAGAAGCGGCACAATGGGCAGGCCGTACTTCATCCAGGTGAAAAAATCCATGGGAACCTTGTACTCGCTCCAAAAGCCCATCATAATCACGTTACGGCCCCCGGCTGCAGGCGATCCCACCCCACCCACATTCAGGGAAAAACAGAGGGAAAACATCAGAAACTTTGCCAGGGCAGGATCGTGTTCTATCTTGCCCCCTTTGCTGTTAGCCGATACCGCCCCAAAATAGACCGCTGCCATAACCGGGGTCATAAAGGCGCACATGGCATGGGCCGAGATAAAAGAGCCCACCACCGACATACTGATACACAAAACAAAGACAGGGACCAGAAATCCCCTGGTCCACCCCAGAAGCCAACTGGCCAGACGTTTGTGCAGCCCCACATCCACTACCGCAACCCCCATGGCAAGCACACCCAAGAGAAACATGGGGGCATCGCCGGCAAAGGTTTGGCCGATCATGTTGGTGGGAAGAAGGTGGAGAAAGTAGGCCAGAATGGGCATTAAGATGCCCGTCAGTCCGATGGGAATGGCCTCGGTGGCAAAGAAGATTACCGCCATCGGGATAATTCCGAGCACAACCATCGTCTTATGGGCGGCGTCAGGAATGCTGTGTGCGACTTCCCACTTCATCATTTTTTCGGCAAACCCGTATTTTTGTACTATCTCCAATAGCGTCTGAGGGGTAGGTAACACGAAGGCGACCAGAATGAAGATCGCAGCGCCGATACAGATCCAGAGTGCCTTGTTGGCCAGGATTCCGCCTCCCCCAGCCCCATGTTCGATTTCGTGGCTCATTGACGAAAGACCTCCTTCCAAAGATAAAGGATATATACAGCTTAAGGGCTCGCGCTAGATCGCGCAGGTTTTCATCATCTGGAAGACATCTGCAAATACATCGGTCAATCTCAACAACCCTACGATGTCCTTGCCTTTGGTGACCAGCAAAGAGTGATGATGTCCCATGACCAGCAAATTGATGGCCTCGTCCAGGGAGGCACTTTCCTCCACATATTCACCCTCTGTTGGGATATACATGAATCTCTTCACCTTCACGTTAGCCGCTTTGATGCAGATATCGCGAAGCGGCTGGTCCCACAAAGACTCCTGCTTTAGCATATTCTTCAGGAATCGCGGGCTGAAACCGGAGCGCGACATCCTTCCCAAATCACCCAAGTTCTCATATTTTGGTTCTAAGGCCCTTAACGCATCCAGCTGGCTTATCTTGCCGACAATCCTTTTCTTGCTGTCATAGACCAGAATGGCCCTGTGAAGATACTTGTACCGGTCCCGGTCAAGCGCCTCCTGGGCCTTCTCCAAAGCTTGGACAGCCTCAAACAGTGTGGCTTCCTCTGAAACCGTTGCATATTCTTCAAGAGGCACCATTAAATCCTTTACGGCAATTGTTTTCATGACCTACCCCTCCTTCTCCTATCCTGGGCTGTTCGCTGAGATTTGCTTTTGAAAATTCACAGCGAGCGCATTCCCGGCTGCTTGCAGCGGGGGTCTTCAATTTTGGTGCGGAGTTATCCTTCCCTTCCGGCCCCATGTGAGCGAGTGATGGCCTGTAATCCTCTGGCGACCGGCCTCCGGTCTGTAGCAGGAGGGCCTACGCCACGGAAATCTCTAAGAGGGCTGTTAGGTGTAAATCGGGAGTGCAGGAGGTAAATAACCCCCTTGCTTCAACCGGTTATAGGTTTCACCATTTTGATTCTAATGTCAAGGGATTTGATTCTTGCTCAGACCACCATAACTACTTCCAAAACCGGTCTGTTTCTGTGTGAGATAAGCTGTGTGAGATAAGATATGATAGACGGTTGTGAGTGGGTAACCTGTTCGAAGAGGTAATTTGAAGAGGGGTGGATTCTTTATTTAATTCCTCACGGGCCTTGCGGGTGTGGCCCATCAGCGGACCTGTTCCGGAATCGCCGCGGCATGACGTTCCGCAGCATACTGGCGACTACCTTTTTGAGGGCTTCAATACTGTTTCCCTGCTTTTCCACGAACGTAACAGATAATGAGACTTCTGCCGGGGTGTCATAATCTGTTGAGAAGGTGTGGATCACCACGGGGAGGGTGGGAATCCGATCATTCAGTTTTTCTATAACCGGCACCTCACTTGCATCCGGTAAATCCGGGTCCAGGATCACGAGGTCGAGAGGTTCATATCGATAGATCCATCTTAGCACCTCACGGCCATTCTTTGCCAGTAGAACCCGGTACCCTTCAGCCATCATCTCTCGCCTCAGGAACTCCCTCACATTGGGATTCCGGTCCGCGATTAAGACGGTGAAGTCATTTGCCTTTTCCAATTCCAACGGCTCCCCTCCAAAAAACAAGCCATCAACGGCCTTTATGTCCCGAGACCTTTATCTTAGGAAATAAAAACAGCGTCCTTCAAGAAAGTCCTTCATGGTCAGTGAAGTGGCAAGGTAATTGCTCATTTCAAGGAGCATAGACAGCTCCCGATTTATCTCCTTGAGGTTAGCGCCGCTGATTTTAAAAGAGACAGCATTCTTATTCATTTGATTATAGTAAAATGATTAATTCACTAATTTACGACCCAGACGGCCTGTCCGGTGGCGAGCTGAACCACTTTGCCGGTGACGGTTCCCATATGGAAATCGCGCACATCTGATAGCCCTCTTTTGCCGACAACGATAGTGCCATAGCCCCCCTGAGTTGCCTCCTTGACAATCGCTTGCGCACGGCTTGGGGCACCGGTTATGACCTGGGTGCTTATGCGAGTCCGTGCTATTCCTGAGACCGTTAGCCGTTCAATAGCGTCATCGAATGCCCTGGCAGTAAAATGCTCTACCTTTGCGATGCGATCTTTTTCCTCGTCCCTCATCACGTTTGTCAGGCTGATCTCGTATTGGAAACCGCCCAATAACGCTCCCACATAATCCACGGCCCTCAACGATCCCTCCGAGCCATCCAGTGCAATCAGGATTTTTTTCGGACGGGGGCCCCTCCCGATCATCCAGACAGGAATCGTTGAAATTCCCTCCAAGAGTTTGGTTGCGACACTGCCCAGCACAATCCCCCGGACCCTGCTTACCCCTTTCCTTCCCACCACAAGGGCATCGTACCCCTTCTTTGCCTCATTGATGATGTCGCGGGCAATCCCTTTGTTCCTCTCGTGAAGCTTTATATCCACAGACTCTTTAGGGAAACCGGAATCCAAGAGAATTTTTTTAGCTTTGCGCATATAGTCTTCAAGTTCTGTTTCTCGTCGCGTTTCCCAGGCCCGTATCTCGCCCAGTTTTCGGTTATACACCGGCTCTTTTTCCAGATCCCAGTAAGATTCCCGGATCTTGCTGAACACAGCAAACAGTAGCATCTGTATACTTTTTAAAGGATCCATTCTGCTGACATATTTTACCGTTTCAAAGGCAGCATCAGATCCGTCTAATGCCAACAACAACCTTTCTCCTTTCGACTTGCCGGCCATATTGGACCTCCAGTAAACTATTCCCTTTCGCAAGAGTTTCTTCACCCGACTGCTGTTCCTTAGATCAGCAACAGATGTGCCAAAAAAGATGGGTGGGGTTGAATCAGGTCAACATAATGGAAATATTGGGAAAAAAGTTATGCGTAAACTTGGTTTTATTGTAGACGCAAGAGAATTGATGTCGGGTATTTTTACAAATTGTAAAGGGAAAACCGCGGAAAAGTCAGGATAAACGCAGAGCCCTTTCCTTCCTCACTTTTGACGCTGATAGTGCCCCCAAGGCTTTCCACAATTTGTTTGACCAGGGACAAACCCAGGCCCTTTCCATAAGGGTCAATCTTCTTAGCACTCTTTGTCCGAAAGAATTCATCAAATATCTTTGGAATCTCCCCAGCCGCGATCCCGATTCCCGTGTCTTTGACAGTGAGGATCACCCGTCCTCCTGAAGCGGAAAGGGCTATCAGGATAGTTCCACCGATCGGGGTATACTTGATGGCATTGGTAATCAGGTTATTGAGGATCTTTTCTATCTCATCCTCGCTTGCCTTAAGAATCAGGTCCTCATCCGGAACATCCGTATCTAAGGTCAGCCCTTTTTCCCGGGCGCTTGTTCTGAAGAGGTCAACCGCCCTCTGTGTCTGCTCCTTCAATGACAGCGGAATCAACTTTGCATCCGGCCTCTGTGATTGCCACTCATAGATGTCCAGCAGGCCCGTTATAACCTCCATGAGGGATTTTATGCGCCTACGCATCCGGTCAATCAGATCTTTCTGCTTGTCCGTGAGATCACCCACATACCCCTTCTGCATGACATCCAAAAGGCCCTGGATAGCCATCAGCGGCCCTTTCATCTCGTGGGTCATCATCATGATAAACTCACTCTTGGCTCTATCCTGTTTTTCCAGGGTGTCGTAGATCCTTGCATTTTCAAGGGAAACGGCCCCCTGAGCGGCCAGGGCGGAAAGAAAGTCGATTTCATCCTGGCTGAAGGTCCTTTTTTCCCCGGTGTACAGGCGCAGCGTACCAATAACCTTTGCTCTTCCTTTCAAAGGGAAAGACAGCACGCTCACAAGTCCTTCTCTGCGGGCCTCTTCAGGATACTGAAGCCCCGGATCTTTAGACGCGTCCAAGACAAAATGGGGCGCTCCCTCCAACGCCTTTGCCAGACTCTTGTCCGCGTCCACCGGACCCTTGTGGATGTACGCTTCGCTCAATCCACAAGCGGATGCAAGTTCCAGCCGGTTTGTTTTTTCGTCTAACAGCCGGATAGAGACCCCTTTCACACCCATGATATCGATGATACTCTGGCAGATAAAGCCCAGTCTCGGGCCTAATCCGATGGTGGAGGTGATATCCTTGGCCACCTCGTTTAACAGTCGAAGCTGCTGGAGGCTGTTTTCAAGCCCTTTGTCTGTCCCCACAGCATTTTCTCCCAAGGGCTCGGGGCCCGTTACCTCTTTTTGATCAGTCTCGCAACCTTTTCCAGCAAGGCGTCGAACTGGATCGGCTTCTCCACGAATTCTTCCACCGGCAGATAGTCTTCATCAGCCGCTGGAGAAAACTTCATATGCATCTTCTGGGAAATACCCGTGAGCATGAGAATGGGAATGTCGGAGTAGGCCCTGTATTCGGATTGTGGATCCCTGCTTTTGAGCTGGTACGAGACCTGGAATCCTTCTGTTATGGAATCCATCATCACATCAAGAATAATAAGATCGGGGTTTATTTCCTTTACAAGCTTGAGACCCTCCGGACCATTTTGGGCGCTTTCAACCTCGTAATTATTGGCCTCCAGGGTTATTCGCATGCTCTCAACCAGATCGGGGTCATCATCGATAATAAGAATCTTTGGCTTTTCCATCCTTCTCCTCCTTCTCTTACGCTTTCTTAAAGGAAAATACAATGGGTAGAACAGGAAATACAGGGATCATATGCCCTGACAAGCATTTCTGCTGTGAGTTCTATCTCTTCTTGAGGCCTGTCCTTTATCTCAGGGATCAAGGTCTCCAGATCTTTCTGGATGTTCGCGTGGTTCTGGTTAGTGGGAATAACGCAATTGGCCCAGACGCATTCCCCGTTGTTGTTGTATTCATATTCGTGGAACAGGATACCTCTGGGGACCTCGGTGGAGCCGCTCCCCCTGCCGGGCCGGACAGAGACCGATGGTTTTTCGCTTTCGATTCCCTCCTCCAGTATCTCATCAATGAGGCGGATCGATTCTTCTAAGCAGTGGACGAATTCCACCAATTGTGCAACATTATTCATGAACGGGTTGTAGTTCATAGGCCCGAGCCCAAAGGCCTGCGCGATTTCTTTGGCCTTGGGCGTCAACTGGTCATAATTCAGGTTCAATCTGGCAAGCGCACCCACCATATAGGCGTCCCTTTTGTTCTTGGTGAACTTCGCCGTGGACTGGGGAACCAGGTATTCATTGGTAACCTTCTTGTACTGATCCACAGGCCACGTGCCTCCATCTGTGGAAGCAATGTCTCCGTCATAAAAGGCGTATTCATCCGCGCTGGTCAGGCCGATAAACTCGGTTTCCCTGGTAAACTTAGGAAGTTTTCCCGCAAGATCCTTGATCAGGGATGCCACGGCTTCCACGTCAGGGACTCTGTCTATCAGTCTCTGGCGCAATGTCTCCATCTCTTGGGCGGTTGGCCATTTCGTGAATCCCCCGACCACCGGCCGCTGGGGATGGGTCGTGCGGCCTCCAAGAAGATCAGACATCTCGTTGGCCATGCGATGGATCCTGACGACGCGAAGCACATGTTCGGTATGTGAGGATGCCAGAGGCACAACGCTGGGTACCCCGACGAGATCCGGAAGCACAAGGTATCCCAAGTGAAGGATATGGCTCTGCAGGGTTTCGGCGTGCAACAGGAGTCTTCGAAACTTCAATGTCTGCTCGGATACGGTCACTCCCATGGCCGCCTCGGTGGCCTTCAGAGATGTGAGGGTATGTCCGATGGAGCAGATCCCGCAGATCCTCGAAGTAATATGGGCGACTTCGTACCATTTACGCCCGCGGAGCATGGCCTCAAAAAACCGGGGCGCCTCTACTACCTTCCACAGGCATTCCTCTACCTTGCCATCCTTTATCTTTATTAAGATATTCCCGTGGCCCTCCACCCGGGTCACGTGGTCAACCTTTATAATCTTTTCAGCACTCATTTCGCCACCTCCGAAAATCCAGTATAAAGTCGAAATTTCCCGAGGACATCCTGCACGCTCAACCCGTGCTTGGCCAGGATCTCCCTCTGGGAATCGGCGTTAGGGTCGTCTACAAGACCCCGGCATCCCCAGCAAAAGCTTCCTTCTGTGACACAGCATGCCTTGCAGCCTCCCCTGGTAACCGGCCCCATACAGGCCAGGTCCCTCTCGTAGGCGCAAATATTTTCAGCCATCTTACATTCCACACACACGGGATAGTTGGGAATCTCCGGCTTTTTCCCCAAAAGCAGGTCTTTGACCACTGTGGCAAATTCCTGGCGGTTTATAGGGCACCCAGGGATTTCCAAATCTACCGGAACCACTGCTTTAATGGGTCGGGCAGGGTATGTCTCATACTGATGGGCCTTGTCTCCGTAAACAAATTTTCTGACATACGCTTCAGGTTGAAAATTTTTAAGGCAGTTGATTCCGCCCAATGTGGCACAGGAACCGAGGCTAACGAGGACCTTGGCATTTGAGCGAATGCCCTTGAGCCTGGGTTCGTCAGATCGGCGGGTGATCGAACCCTCAATAAAGGCGATGTCATAATCATCCGAGTGATCCTTGGTGGCCTCCCTGAAGCTTACGACATCTACGGCATCGAGCACTTTCAAGAGGTCCTCCTCCAGATTGATAACCTGTAATTGGCATCCTTCACAACTGGCAAAATCAAAAAATGCTATTCTTGGTTTCTCCATCACAGCGCCTCCTCCAAATCAAAGATGTCCGAGTATTTGAATACAGGTCCATCCTGACAGACATAGATGTGATTGATCTGGCAATGGCCGCACTTCCCGATCCCGCACTTCATTCTCCTCTCAAGGGACAGAAAGATCTGTCTATCCGGTATTCCTTTTGCCTTGGCCTCTAATATGACAAATCGATACATCACAGGTGGCCCGACAACAGCACAATAGGTCCTTGAGGGATCAATATGGATCTTGGGGAAGAGGGTGGTGATGACGCCTACATTTCCCGTCCAATTGGCGTCTCCTCTATCCACGGTATCAAAATATTTTATGTCTTCTCTTGTACTCCATTGATCAAGTTCGTCGAGGAAGAGCCTTTCAGAAGGGTTTCTGGCGCCGAAAAAGATGATAACTTTACCGTATTCATTTCGGTGATCCAGGACAAAATGAATAAATGATCTCAATGGGACGAGCCCTATTCCTCCGGCCACAAACAGGAGATCCTTTCCTTTGGTCTCTTCCACCGGAAAGTGGGTGCCAAAGGGACCGCGGATTCCTACCTTGTCTCCTATGCCGGCGTTGTGTATGGCAGTGGTAAGATTTCCGACTTTTCGAATCGCAAGCTCAAACGCACCATTTTCCCTCGGCGCTGAGGAGATCGATATGGGGGCCTCTCCAATGCCCATCACTGATAGCTCTACAAACTGTCCAGGCAAATGGCCTAAGGGCTCTCCACTCACAAGGTGCATCTCGAAGAGTTTCTCGTTTTCAGTGAGTTTCTCAATTCGAGTAATTTCAGCCCACCTCGGTAGAAAGGGAGAAGCTTCTAATATGGGTTGGTTCATGGTGGATCCCTCCTTATTTTTCATCTTCCCTTAATTTGTTAAACACATTCACCGGGTCAGCAATATCTGGCAGACAGCCCGAAGCGCATCTCCCACATCCCACGCATGCGACGTCATCCAGCAGCCCGAAGAGATAAAGGCCTTTTCGGAAAAAACGGTGACGATACCGTGAAGCCCGGGTCTCACGGAAATTTTCACCCGTGGCAACCTTGGCAAAATCCTGAAGCAAACAACCATCCCAGCGACGCATCCGTTCTCCGTGTATCAGGTCCAGATTCATATCATCCTTTACATCAAAGCAGTAACAGGTGGGACAGACAAGGTTGCACGTCCCACAGCTCAGACACTTATCGGCCCACTCTTCCCAGAAGATCTTATCCCAGGAGTGTTTCAGGAGTGTGGGGATCTCTCTTCTCGGGAAGGCGATGCCCCTCTTCTTGCAGGCGTGCGAGACCCGAGACCGCACGCTCACCCGTTCCCGAGCCTCCTCCTTTGTGGCTGGGCGGCACTTCCCGTACTGCGTCAGGAGGGCTTCTCCCTTGCTACTCCCGGTCTCCACGATAAAGCTTTCGCCGATATCTGTGAACATCAGGTCAAAACCGTTGGATATCGTTGCTGCTCCCATATCAGCCCAAAAAGCGCGCGGAGCAACCCTGATCGGGTCGACGCCTATAATCAGGGCGGCCTCTCTCCGCTTCAGGTAATGAGGATCAGGAACTCCACTGGCAAAAATCCTGTCCATCTGATGGATCGCCTTAAGATCATAGGGATGGACACCGAAGAGGATAAAGGGGTCGTCCGCGATCACCGGAGTGGCCTCAGGAGCGGGACCGGATGCGAATTGAAAAAGCGCTTCCTTTGGGGGTAAAAAATACTTCTTCGGGGGGATAAGCGTACAGTCAAAATCTAAACAGAGCTCCTCAGGCGATTTTATCAGGCCGTAAATAAAGGCGCTTTCCTTGCGTTTGACCCCTTCCACCTGGTAATGGTGGATGAGGTTTTGAACAAAAAAATCATGATCCGATTTTTCAATGAGTCGCAATTCCATGACCTTACCTCCCTATCGAGCCCTAAGTACATGAATTCAACACTTACTCCAACAAGAATCCCATTACCGTATATAAGAGACAATTTCAACTTTTTAAATATGTCCGCAATTGATGTGCCAGAAGCCAAGGCTCATATGAAGTATGTTAACATGGCATAACTATAGGGAAATTGTGACTGTTGGCATGAGCCCGTCTTTGCCAGCCAACAGGTAAACTGTCACCTCTTGTTGAACACTGTAAACAGAAAGGCTTTCTCGTCGTGCGCCTTTCCCCCTCGTTTCGGAGTTCGGAGTTCCTCGCGAATGGGGTCGTGGAGCGTTGCAGGTGTTGCCATGGACAAGCTGTTATGACCAGCTAAAAAATCTCCCGTCTGTTTTCGCGGTGGTCCACCACGTAAAGGAGGGTTGCCTTTTCCCGGAGATCGTCTTCGAGCTTGGGAAGTCTCTCCCGCTCAACCCCATACATCCTGATGAAGACCTTCCTGTATCCTTTGGGAACATGTTCATAGGTGCTCAGGATGCTCACCATGCGGCCTCCGTACTGCCGGATAATATCCGCAAGCTCTTTAATGGACCCGGGTCGATCTTCAATCTGAAAGGCAAACTGGATCCCTCTCTGTCCGACGCCGGTCAAGGAAATCAAGACCCTGAACAGGTCTCCTTTGGTAATGGTCCCGATAATCTGACCCTCATGATCCATTACTGGTGCACCGGATATCTTGTTCTTTACAAATACCTCGGCTGCTTCTTCCACAGTAAAATCAAAGGGTACGGTGATCGGATTTTTAGTCATAATGTCCTTTACCTTGATTTTTGATACAAGGAAGAGGAGTTCATGAACCTCCAGGGTCGTCGCGTCGGATGGAGACGCCCTCTTTAGATCCCTGTCGGTGATGATTCCCACTAAATTGCCCCTTTTCATAACGGGCAACATGGGAATGTCATATTCCTTTAATGACTTCATGGCATCCTGCATGGAATCATTTTCGTCCACAGTAATCACTGTCTTGGTCATCCAGTCTTTGACTAACATCACAGCACCTCCTCTCAACCCATGTTTGGGCCAAGTATTCTAAATTCTGTCCAGCTCTTGTTAATAATGTATAGCAACCAGTATGCCAAAATGGATTACGGAAGGAATACGGTTTATAATTCCCTGATTTAACACCATTTTCTTGTATATAAACATGCTCGGCGAAAGAAAACGGCAGCGTGAGATATGTCGACTTATTTTACAGATTGTAAACCGGAGAGTAAGGCCGGGCAGCCCAACCGGTTATCAGACAAGACACGGGGTCACTCAATATGGTATGAGCTGGCGCGTTGCCATGACAAATAGTATTTTAAAACATTGAAAAATCTTCCCTTTTTGATTTATATAGAAAAGGGTGATAAAACAAACAACAGCAAAGGTATCACTTTAGCGTCTTGAAACCATCACTCGTTTGTTGCATGGTCCAACACTTTGTTTCAAATGGCTAAAGTGTTACCAGCAAAGGAACTTTGTTATGCAACAGAATGTCGTAATTATCGGAGCGGTCGCTCTGGGTCCGAAAGCAGCGTGCCGTTTGAAACGACTGGATCCCGATTCAGAGGTCATCATGATTGATCAGGCCGACCGGATCTCTTACGGGGGGTGCGGGATTCCCTATTTCGTGTCGGGCGACGTGAGCGACCCTGGCCAGCTCCAGTCAACCAGCTTCCACATGATTCGCGATGCAAAATTCTTCAGGGATGTAAAAGATATCCAGGTCCTTACAAATACCAGGGCCGTTTCCATAGATCGAAGCAAGAAGGTGGTGTTTGTTCAAGACGTCCGCGATGGAAAGAAACAGACCCTCCCCTATGACCGGCTTGTCTTGGCTACCGGGAGCCGACCAAAACGGCTGGCCATTCCCGGAGTCAGCCTCGAAGGAGTCTTTACGGTATCGGATCTCAATGAGGCGGTGGCAATTAAGAGGGAAATTGCCGGCGGCAAGGTTGAGAAGGCTGTGGTTATCGGCGCGGGCGCCATCGGCCTCGAAATGGCAGAGGCGTTGGCTGACCTCTGGGGGATTGACACTTCTGTTGTGGAAGTGGCGGATCAGATACTGCCGGGAATCATCAGTCCCAACATGGCCCGGATGGGTCAGCATCACCTAAAAGAAAACGACATCTCCATCTACCTTGGAGAACACGTCCTGCGGCTTGAAGGCGAGAGCCGGGTAGAAAGGGTCGTTACCGATAAGAGGACCTTGGATGCAGATCTGGTGATCATGGCCGTTGGTGTTACACCCAATTCGAAGTTAGCTAAGGATGCCGGCATAGAGATTTCAGCGAATGGTGCCATCGTGGTCAACGAAAGGATGGAGACCTCTGACCCCCATATATATGCAGGCGGGGACTGTGTCGAAGTGACGCATCTGGTTACGGGAAAATCGGTTTACTTCCCGTCTGGTTCTCTGGCAAACAGACAGGGACGGGTCATCGGCACCAATCTTGCGGGTGGGAACGCCAGGTTTGAAGGGGCTGTTGGGACCTTCATCATAAAGCTCTTCGAGATATCTTTAGCGAACGCAGGTATAAGCCTGAAACGGGCGTTAGACGAGGGTTTCGATGCGGTGAGTGTCTTTGTGGTCCAGTTTGACCGCGCCCACTTTTATCCTGAAAAGGATCTGATGTATTTAGAACTGGTGGTGGAAAAAGGGACTGGCAGGGTCCTGGGCATCCAGGGTCTGGGAAGCGTGAACGACAGCATGTTTGCCCGTGTCAGCGCGGTTGCGGCCATGCTCAAGTACAGGCCTACCACCTCTGATATCAGCAACCTCGAACTTCTTTATTCGCCCCCCTTTTCCGCGGCCATGGATATCCTGAATGCCTTAGGCAACACGGCTGAAAATATCTTAGCAGGTCAGAATAGGGTAATAGACGCGGATCAGTTCTCACACTGGTGGACTGAGAGAGATCGCGGCGATACCGTCTTTCTGGACTGCAGGGGCTGGGGAAATGCGGAGTATTTTGTCAACAAATATCCTGATCACTGGAAAAGCATCCCGCAGGATGAACTGCGGGCGCGGATGGCGGAGGTGCCCAAAGATAGGAAGCTGGTTCTCTTATGCAACACGGGTGTTCGTTCCTACGAGGCCCAGGTCATCCTGGATCAGAGCGGAATACGGGACACCTATAATCTCCAGGGGGGAGTGGCCGCGTTGAAAAAGTGGGGGCTTGATCTCTGAGGTCAGCTCCCGTTGGATAATGGATCGATTTAATCATCACAAATATTCATGGCTTCGGCTAATAACTCACGGAGGGACTACAAAATGGATGTTGATGTCATACGAACCGCCCTGAAGGACAGCGAACTATTTAGTGGTCTGGATCATGTTCAAGTAGGGTTATTGATTGTGAAAGCGGGTTCCAGGCAGTTCTCCGGGGGCGAAACGGTATACCAGAAAGGGGAGGAGGCCGGCGGCACCGTTGCGTTCATCGTTTCGGGAAAGATAAATGCCGTTGCGGAAAATGGCTACATTGTGAAGGAATTAGGGGCCGGCGAGGTAATCGGGGAGGTGGGAACCATCGGTAAGCAGGGTAGGCGAACAGTTACGCTTACGACAGTAGAACCGACCGAGATCCTCGAGTGGTATATCCATGATATCGAGGAGACGTCACCCGAACTCCTGAAAAGGCTCAAGGATCTGGCATGGAAGCGCATCAAATACTGGATTGAATAGTGCGGCAGCGGAACTTGCATCTTCTTCAGTCGGCCCTTGACCTCGTACAGAAATCCTGATAAAAGAAGAACAAGCGGGCGATTAGCTCAGGTGGATAGAGCGTTGGTCTCCGGAACCAGAGGTCGCGCGTTCGAGTCGCGCATCGCCCGCCATAATGAAATCAAGGGGTTACGTCACATACGGAACCCCTTTTTTATCGACCTGTATTAGCGTTTCCCACACTATACCCCACATCGGCTAACCGCTTTTTCGTTGCCTGAAAATCAAATTCCAAACATATTTCCAACCTGAAGGCAGTCCTCTGGATGCACTGTCTTCTGAGACTTTCCAATATTTCATCAACCAATTTATCGAATTGGTTAGATTCCTCCACCCTAAATGACTCCAAATAACCGTCTAACAACTCACGTTTAATTAAAATCGTTCCCTTGACACGGCTATATGACAATCCATCTTTGAGATGCGTTCTCAAAGTCCTCTCACTTAATCTACTTTTTTACGATTTTTCCCGTTTTCACCCCAAGCCAATCCTTGAATTTGTCCCACGAATAGGGCGCCTTTAAATCCAGTTTGCACTCAGCTTTATCATTAGATTCCATGCTGACCGCCCTGGCTGTATAGACACCGGGAGGGATAGTCGGTTGCGTCAAAATGATCGTCGTTTCCATTTTCGCATTGGAACCAAGGCTGGCCCTTAATAACTCTGTGACCTTAGACAAGGTGCTGACCGTCGCGGTGAATTCTCCGTTCTTGTCCACGTCTGCGTCCCCAATGGGAACATTGCCGACCCCGCCTTCCTTCTTTACCCCTAATAATTCTACAAAAACCGAATCACCGGGCTGAAATCCCTTACCCCTGAAAGTAAGCGGGGTGCCTGTCACGGTGGCAACCCCCAGAGTAAGCATCTCCGGTTCAACAACCATCTGGGGGCCTTTAACATTGGGGTCAAACTTCCCCGGCCCGTTGGCACAGCCCGCAAACAGGAAAACAAGGAGGAGGCAAAACAACCCTCCTTTCAGATATCCGATATTTGTTAACGATCTTATCTTTTCATTCATTGTCTAAACCTCCCCATACTCTCGTTAAAGTGGTAAATTGGTTGAGTTGTTAGATGGTTATTACGGGTCCCGGATTGTAAATTCGACAGACGAATAACCGGTTACCTGCTCAACCGCTTGATTACCTTCTGGACATCGATATCAGAGGTCATCCAGTCAGAGATACGCTCGATCTTGCCTCCCTCCAAGCACTTGGCAAGAAAGACAGTCCGCGTTCCCTGTCTCTGTTTGGGGCCATAACTAATTTTGGGGCCTATCCCCTTAAAATCCTTGATGCTGTCCATAGCCTTCACGAAATTCTCCACGGTGAGGTTTTTGCCGCACCTCTTCAGGCCTTCCACCATGGGCTCCACAAAATAAAACCCTGCGTAGAAAAAGATCCCCCACCGGTCCTTGGGAGCAAATTTCTCCTGGGCCGCCCTGTATTTTTTCATTAGGGGGGCCTGAGAGTCCGGGAGTTCGGCAAAGGTAACAAAAATAACGTCTTTGAACAGGCCCTTGCTGATCTTGTACATGATCGGTATATCGCTCAAGGTGCTGGTGGTCATCCACTGGGGTTTAAAACCCAGCTTTGCGGCGGTGCCCAATATGATAGCCCCATGTTTGGGGAGGAGCCAGTTGATGACACAGTCCGGATCTGCAGCCTTCAGCTTCATGCAATGGGAACTGAGATCCGTATCTAAGGGTTCCACAGACACGGAGGCGACCAGTTTCATGCCGAGCTTTTCCAATGCCGCTTCAGTACCAACCAATCCCTCCTTACCGTAATCGTCATTCTGGTAAAAGAAGGCAATTTTCTTTTTTCCCAACGTCTTGACAGCGTAATTGATCAGGATGGCCGCCTCATCAAAATAGAGGGGATAATCGGCCCAGAGATATTTAGCGGGAGGATAGGCCCAGTGGCTGGAACCGGTGGCAGGCCCGACCCAGGGGACCTTTTTCTTTTCAAGGTATTTCTTAACGGCCATACCTGTTGCTGTTCCCACACCGGAAGCCAGGGCAAAGATCCCTTTGTCTTCGACGAGCTCTTTCACAATGGCCTTTGTCCGTGGGGGCATATATCCATCATCTCTCAGGTAGTATGTAATTTTGCGTCCATGAATGCCGCCTTCGGCGTTTATCATGTCAAAAAAGCAGCCGGTCCCCCGGGCCACCGCACCCCATAGGGCTGCCGGGCCTGTCTGCGGGCCATACTGACCGATGCGGATCTCCGTATCCGTGACGCCCCTTTCAGCCCATGCAGAGGGTGTAATCGCCAAGGACATGAGTACCGCACAACACAACACCAAAACCCAATTCCACTTTCTCATATGACTCCTCCTTTTCAAATTTGTTATCTGTTATTTGTTATTGGGTAACACTTTAGCCGTCTGAAACAAACCGTTGGACCATGAGGGCCTCTGTCCCAAAGGACGTAACAAAAATTCTCCTGAGGCTCTATAGAACGCCCCCTTGACGTTCAATACAGATTCCGGGCAGGCAGCAGCCATGTCCGTTTAAATCAACACTTTACTTCTGGGGCTGTCCTGTGACGAATTTAATGGCCGTGCTGCCGTTCCTATGAAATGATCCCCTTATTTACGTCCTTTGGGACAGAGGCCCTCATGGTCCAAGGCAACAAACGAATGATTGTTTCAAGAAGCTAAAGTGATACGTTATTCGTCAATGGCCATTAGGCTTTGCCGTCATTCATTGTCATTCAATCGTCATTCAATCGTCATTCGGTGGTCATTCAGTTGTCATTCGGTTGTTTTTTCAATCGTCAATCGTTATTCGTCCTTCGTCTTTCGTCGTTTGTCCTTCGTCATTCTGCAATCATCCCTGCTTTCTCTTATACATCGCCTCAATCAGGTCGCCAAAGGCCTCATTCACATACTTCCGCTTGACCTTCATGGTTGGTGTAACCTCACCATCCTCTTCATATAACTTCTTTGGCAGAATGGTGAACTTCTTTACCTGTTCCACTCTTGCCAGCGTCTCGTTTACCTGGTCCACTTCCGTCTGGATCAGCTTTACGATCTCAGGGCTCTGGGTCAGATCCTTATAGGTGGAAAACTGAATCTTATTATCCTGGGCATATTTGACCACATTGTCCTCATCGATCATGATCAGGCTTGCCAAGAACTTCCTTCTATCCCCTATAACAACGGCGTCATTGACATATGGGCTGAATTTCAATTTATTTTCAATGTATTGCGGGGTTATGTTTTTGCCCCCTGCAGTGACGATAATGTCCTTTTTCCTGTCCGTGATCTTGAGGTATCCATCCTCATCAAACTCGCCCACATCGCCCGAGTAAAGCCATCCATCCTTCAAGGTCTCGGCCGTGCTTTCAGGGTTTTTGTAATACCCCTTGAAGACGCTGGGAGACTTCACAAGGATCTCTCCATCTTCCGCTATTTTTACCTCTGTGCCGGTGATAGGGGGGCCAACCGTTCCAAATTTGACCTTGTCTACTCTGGAGACGCAGGTAACCCCGGTGCCTTCTGTCTGGCCATAACCTTCTATGAGATTGACCCCGATGGACTGGAAGAAGTGGAGCACATCGGGTGATATGGGCGCTGCTCCGGAATAGGCTACCCTGAGACGGTCAAACCCCAATCTCTCTTTGAGCTTTCTGAAGACCCCGAAATGGGCGATCTGATAAAGGGCCTCTAAGTAGAAAGGCACAGGCTTGAAGTTCATTTTGAGGGTGGCCCGGGTTTTCCCGATCTTGAGGGCGATGCCGAAAAGGAGTTTCTTGAACCAGGTGGCATCAGACATCCTGATATAGACGGCTGAAAGATATTTTTCCCAGATTCGCGGCACAGCATAGCCAACGGTCGGGGATATTTCTCTCATATTGTCTGTCACTGTGTCCAGGCTCTCAATGAAGTTGACCGTATACCCATGGGTAATCTGGGCAAAAACCGAAAAGAGCCGCTCAAAGATATGACAGAGGGGTAAGAAAGACATGACTTCGTCTGTGTCGTATACCGGGTTATCAATGCAAATGGCTTCCCCCATCCATGTGACATTTTTGTGGGTCAACATGGCCCCCTTTGGCGGACCGGTGGTGCCCGATGTGTATATGAGGACAGAGAGATCTTCGGGCGTGATCTCCTCCATGCGGGACTCAAAAAGATCCGGTTCCTTTTCTGCAACCTGGCGTCCCAACTCTAAGATGTCATCAAAGGTCATGACCATGGGGTCCTCAAAATGCCTTAATCCTTCCAGGTCCCAGACGATGACCTTCTGCAGCTTGGGAACATTGTCCCTGAAATTAAGCCACTTGTCTAATTGCTCCTCATTTTCTACAAAGAAGAACTTGGATTCTGAATCTGAAATTACATATTCCACCTGGGGCCAGGCATTGGTGGAATAAACCCCGACTGCCACACCACCGGCACACTGAACACCAAGGTCTATGATCACCCATTCCGGGCAGTTGTCTCCGATAATGGAGACACAATCCCCTTTCTTGAGACCCAGGGATATAAGGGCAGAGCCCACATATTTGGCCCGTCTGTAAAAGTCATTCCAGGAAATATCATGCCAGAGGCCATATTCCTTCTTGCGCATGGCCACCCGGTCACCATATTTCTTGACAGTCTGCTTAAATACCTTCGTGACAACTTCCGCAGTCATTTATTTAGGTCTGCTCCACCAGTCGGGTTTATTGAAATAATTCTCTTTACAAAATCCTCAGAACTCTCCGCAATCCAAAATCCGAAATCCAAAATGTGCCTACCTCCACCTCTTTTTCCGTTTCCAGCGTTGAAAGCCTTTTGCTGACTCCTCTGATCTCATCCCCATATAAAATTCCTGAACGTCCTTGTCCTCCATGAGGTCCCTGGACTTCCCTTTCATGACAAACCGGCCATTTTCCAGGATGAGACCCACATCAGAGATGGTCAGGGCCATACGGGCATTCTGTTCCACCAGCAGTATGGTAACACCTTCCCGGTTGATTGTTCTGATGATTTTGAAGATCTCCTTGACTAAAATAGGAGACAGCCCCAAAGATGGCTCGTCAAGAAATAGAAGTTTGGGGCGGTTCATGAGTGCCCGTCCAATGGCCAACATCTGCTGTTCGCCGCCAGAAAGGGTTCCAGCCCATTGGGACTCTCTCTCTTTCAGGACAGGGAAATAACCATATATACGTTCGAAGTCTCTTTTTATGGCTGCCCGGTCACTTCTTATATATGCTCCCATAAGGAGGTTTTCTCTTACGCTAAGTTCTTCGAAAACCTCCCTCCCTTCAGGGACATATGACAAACCCGCCCTAACGATGACTTCAGGGTCTTTGCCATCAATCCGCTTCCCCATGAATTCTATGGTCCCTTTGTCCGGCTGATCATCTAAGAGCCCCATGACGGTCTTCAGAATGGTGGATTTTCCCGCCCCATTATTTCCAAGGATAGCAGTAATTGTGTTTTCGTCCACAGAAAGGGATACGCCCCGCAACGCATAGATCAAGCGATAGAATGTTTCAATATTTTTTATCTCAAGGAGCGTCGTCAATGGCTTCATCCTCCCCCAAATAGGCCTTCAAAACCTCAGGATGTTGCTGCACCCTTTCAGGGGTTCCCTCGGTAATCGGTTTCCCGAAGTTGATGGCTAAAATCAGGCCTGATATATCCATCACCATTTTCATGTCGTGCTCAATCAGGAGAATCGTTACCCCGAGCTCATCCTGAATGTCTTTGATCCAGAATACCAGGTCTTGCTTCTCTTCGGAATTCATGCCTGCGGAAGGCTCATCTAAGAGGAGTAGTTCGGGCTCCAATGCCAGAGCCCTCCCTAACTCTATTAGCTTTTGTGTGCCGTAAGGAAGGCCCCCAACAAACTGGTTCCTGGCAGATTGGAGGTCAAGGAGATCGATGATTTTCTCCACCCGCTCCCTGTGTTTTATTTCTTCCTGGGCGGCCTTTGAGCCTCTCCTGAAAAATGTGGCACCGGTCCAGACATTTGTTTTCATATGGATATGGCGGCCAAGCATCAGGTTTTCCATGGTGGTCATACGGGAAAAAAGCTCAATATTCTGAAATGTTCTGGCGATTCCCTTTTGAGCAATCTTGTGGGGTTTTTGGCCAGTTACATCTTCCCCCTTGAAAATAATACTTCCGGAATCAGGTTTATAGAGACCACTGATGCAGTTAAAAATGGTCGTCTTGCCAGCCCCGTTGGGTCCGATAATGGAGAATATTGACCCCTGTTCCACCTCAAAACTAACCCTGTCGACAGCCCTCAGGCCCCCAAAACTGATGCTCAAACTATCCACTGAAAAAAGTTTATTATTGGTCATTTTCTTGGTCATTAGTCATTAGTTATTGGTTATTCGATAATCCCTCAATCCCTCAATCCCAAAATCCCCCACTTTTCAATTTTCAATTTTCAATTTTCAATCGTCAATCGTCAATCCCCTTATACCTTCCTCACGTAGTGTCTGGCAAAAAGCCCGCTCGGCTTAAAACAGAGTACCAATACAATAAGCAAGAAGGCAACCACCGATTTGAATTCCAGGGAGACATACCCGCCAAAAAGGTTTTCGATAATCCCTAAGATGTACCCCCCTAATGCGGCGCCCACCAATGTGGTCATCCCACCCAGCACCGCGGCAGCAAACCCCTTCAGAAGGGGCTCAAGCATCAGGTTTGGGTCCAGGGTGGCAATGGGGGCTAACAACATGCCGGCCACTGCCCCTATCATGGAACTCAACGCCCAGGTAATGGACATTATCCTGTTTGTTCGAATCCCATTGATACGTGCCGCCATGGAATTCTGCTGGGTGGCCTTCATGGCGATTCCCACTTTCGTGTACCTGAAAAAGAGAAAGAGAACAAACATCAGGAGGAGCGTAATAAGGAGCGTGGCAATATTGAGATAACTGATTACCGCAGGCCCGATATTGATAATGTCAAAATCCGAGACCGGGAAAGGGAAATTCCTCTGGTCTGCGCCCCATTTCCAGCTCGCCAGGCCATACAGTACCATCTCAAACCCCAAGGTGATGAGGATAAGACTCAGGATGTTGGGATCTTTGGCCCTCCTCAAAAAGACAAATTCCAAGAATGCCCCTAAAACGGCAGCAAACGCAAGGGTCCCTATAAATGAAACAGCAAAGGAATAGCCGTGGGTTACGAGCAGGGCATAGGCCACAAAGGTCGAAATCATGGCCATTTCGCCCTGACCGAAATTGGGTACTTCAGATGTCTTGTAAATAATCACCATGGCAAGGGCAATGAGGGCATATAAACTTCCAAACGAGAGACCACTGATGATGAGTTGGAAAAACATAGATCCACCTAACTGGGCTCAAGGCTTAGGGCTCAAGACATAAGGGAAAAATTATCTGCTGCCCTTGCGCCTTGTGCCTAATACCTTACGCCGTAGAATTGTTAAACCTTTTATCTGTTGTATCAGTTCACCGGTTCAGGGTTGATGAATCAACAAACTGCTTAGTTAAAACGGCCAGGTCTTCCAGTAGATCTTGGTCCTTATCCAGAAGCCGTATAAGCCAAGCGGTTCAAACACAACCAACAGAATAATGATGAGACCAAAAATAATGCTTGCGATATTGGGAAGCCCGGCAATATTCATCCATTGCTCTGAAAAGGATACAAGCGCCGTTCCTAAATAGGGGAGCTCCTGGACCTTATCTAACATCAAGAGAAGCCATGTCATGACGACCCCCCCCATAATAGAGCCGAGAATAGAACCTAAGCCGCCAACAATTACAAACGCCAAAAAATAGATGGAAAGAATAAAGTTGAAGGAGCTGGGATTTATGAATCCCAGCAGGAATGCCATCAACCCCCCGGCTATTCCCGTATAAAAGGCGCTGACCGCAAAGGCCAGCGTCTTGTAAAGGGTCAGGTTCACCCCCATGGTCTCGGCTGCGATGTCGCTGTCCCGGATGGCAATGAACGCCCTTCCAACCCTCGTCTTCATGAGGTTTCGTGCCGCCATAACCAGGAGAAATGTAATCGTGACGATCAAAAAGTACAACTGTCTATCACTATCAATAACATAGGAACCAAATGAAAGCTCAGGGGCCTCAAGGCCCATCCTTCCGCCAAAGACCTGCCACCGCCCGATCACCTGGGTGATGGCCATCCCGAATCCTAACGTGGCGATTGCAAGATAGGGTCCTTCCAGCCGAAGTGCAGGCAATCCCAATATAAAACCAAAGAACGCCGCGATAAGGCCGCCGGATATCAATGCCAGCAGGAAGGGAAAATGGAGGTTGATCATCAAAAGGACAGTGGAGTATGCACCGATGGCGAAAAACCCCGCGTGCCCGAGGGATATCTGCCCCGTATACCCCACAAGAATGTTCAACCCCACGGTGACAATAACATTAATGGCCATATAATTGACCATGTAGACATGGTAGCTGGGGGCTAAGAAGGGAAAGGCAGCAAGAGCGGCGATGAGCATAAGGAACCAGAACCAGAGGATTTTACTATCCAGAAGTTGAATATCCTCGTAATAATCCCTTTTCATATCCATAGACTGATTCTCCTAACTTTCAGATCGCGCTCTTAAAATCATTTCTGAGCCAGCTTGTCAAGCACCTTTTGGTAATAGATCTCCGTTTCTTCCAGTAACGGTGAGGTATTTCTCATCATGTTGAGCTGCATAATTTTATAGTTGATTTTCTTGATCTGGCGGTACTTCTCTTTTTCGTCCGGTATCCCTTCCAACATATCCTCCATCTGCCGGATCTCTTTTCTGAGCTGAAGTTCGGGAGGAATACAGTCTGCATTTTTCAGAATCTTATAGGCCAAGCGCAAATCTTCAGGAATATGGCTGTCATCCTCGATATGGAGAGGCTCGCCGCGGCCGGGAAGATTATCAAATTCCCCACTTTCCTGGGCCTCCCTGATTCTCTTTTCCACGATTTTCTGAAAAGCGAACATAAACCGACCTCACGATCCGAAATGAGTCACTAATATATGATTACTTTCGGTATTTCAAGTCAAATGCGCAGCCAAGGTCAATACCGCCCGTTTGACAATCCCGATGCTATTCGATGTTCCCTCATTAAGTCAAATTACCACCCCCCAGAGGAGATGGCTTGTTTTTGGGCTGCAGGGTCGTGTTGGGTGGTTGGAAGTGGGCCCGATTGCTAACATTCTTGACAAAATGCACATTGTATTGTTTATGAAAGGTCGGTGGTTCAGGAGTTCGACGCATGGTTTTCATCGGAAGAAGCATTGGCCGACTACCTTCGACGGCTACGTTGGCCAGATGGTTTCCGCTGTCCAGCATGCACAGGCTCCTGGCATGCTTTGGCGGGATACTACTACCTTGTCCGTCTTGAAAAGGATCGCCTAACACAGAATCTCATTGGTCCCCGTCGAGGCCGTTAAGTAAAGATTCCTGACCGGCACTGACCCTTGTTCCCGGACCCAGGTCTTTCGGAGAGGTAAGATTAAAAGTGGATGACCGCATAAAACAGGCCTTGATCGATATTGTGGGCAAACCGAATTTCACCGATTCCCTGATCGATCTGGTCTCTTATTCCTATGACGCCTCAGACCATGACCACCGGCCTGCAGCAGCAGCATGGCCGACCCGTTCGGAGCAGGTATCCGAAATTCTTGTAATGGCCAATGAACACGGCTTTCCGGTCACTCCAAGAGGGGCGGGAACGGGCTTTGCCGGGTCCGGTGTCCCGGTCAGAGGCGGTCTTGTCCTGGACATGTGCAGGATGATCAGGATCATTGATATTCGGATACCCGATCGCCAGGTCATCGTCGAGCCCGGAGTGGTCTATGCCGATCTGGAAAAGGCCCTTTCTCCATATGGCTTTTTCTTCCCACCCGATCCTGCCAGCGGCAAGGTCTGTACCCTGGGGGGCAATGTTGCCACCAATGCCGGCGGTATAAAGGGGGCCAAGTACGGAGTGACCAAGGACTATGTCCTGGGCCTGGAGGTCGTATTGCCGGATGGACGCATCATGCGGACCGGTTCCAGGTGTATGAAGTCGTCCTCCGGTTATGACTTGACCCGCCTTTTTGTCGGATCAGAGGGTACCCTTGGGGTGATTACCCAGATTACCCTGAAGATCAACCCCAGACCCACGGCCACAAGGACGGCTTTGGCCTTGTTCTCCACCCTTAAAGACGCAGGCCGGGCGGTCACCGGCATCATGCACTCCGGGGTCATCCCAAGTGTACTTGAGATCCTTGATGAGAATACCATCAGGGCCTTGAGTGAGCACGGGGGTATGGACCTGCCTGACGTGACGGCTATGATACTGATTGAGACCGACGGCTACACAGATACAGAGGCCTCTTATCAAATGTCCAAAGTGGCCCAGGTCTTAAGGGAGAATAATGCCACCCATATCCAGGAGGCCGCCTCGGCCCAAGAGGCCGAAAAACTGTGGAAGGCCCGGAAGTCGGCAGGGAGTGTGGCAGCCAGGCTACGCGCCAACAACGTATCTGAAGACGTAACAGTGCCTATATCTAAGGTGCCCGATCTTCTGACCCGTATCTCAGAAACCGTACGAAAGTATGACCTGCCCTTCGTCATTTTTGGACATGCAGGGGATGGTAACCTCCATCCCAAGATCATGTATGACCGTACAGACCCGGAACAGGTCCGGAAGGTTCAAAAGGCGGTCTATGAGATCTTTAAACTGACCTGCGATCTGGGAGGCACACTTACCGGCGAGCATGGCATCGGCCTGGCAAAGGCCCCGTATATGCACCTGGAGCATGATCCTGTGGCCTTGGATCTGATGCGTTCGCTCAAGGTCCTGCTGGACCCTAACAACATCCTGAACCCCGGCAAAATGAATTTAGACCGTTAACGGGCCGAAGACTGACGAGTGATAAAACGGTGCTTTTTGTGGCAAGGAGTGCAGGGAAAGAGGTCCGGGCCAAAATATTGTTGACTTGGCCAAAGAGATGATTGTCAAGTTTGGCGGGGCTGGTTGGATCAGCCGGAAAACAGGTGGATGAGTCTCATGCCGGAAATGATGAACGAGGACCTAAATGTTGTTGTTATGCCGAACGGTTCGCTGCAGTTGGAGTGGGCGGATACAGGGGATACCATAAACAAGAGCAGCCAGCTGTTGCAGGAGGAGATATACAAACGTTTCTCCACCGATGCCGGTTCATGGCTGTTGTTTTTAGGATTTTGCGATCATCAGGTCTTGCTTTCCCCCTCTCTTGATTACTGGCGGAGTTTTGCCGGGTCCTATGTCAAGAAATTAAGCCGAACGCCTGAGCTAGAAATCCTGCGTCATAAAGTTAGGATTTTGATAGGACAAGATGAATTAAAGACGCATTTAGAGCGGGCCCCGCTGATGACCGGTTCGGAGTATTTAACCGCGGGATTGCTTGGGGCTGTTTGGGGAAGATTAAACAGTGCTTATGCCCTTGCGATCAAATCCTATGACGGAACTGTTGAGGATTTTATCCGGACATACAGCCCCAATGTCCATCTCGTAGGCAGGGTTTTTTTCCATCTTGTGGAAAATAAAAATGAAGATTATCCGTTTGCTTTTATGGCAACCTATTCCACCCGGCTAAACAGAGAGGGAAAATCAAAACACCTCCCACTCAAACACGCGCTGCAGGAGTATAAAGACGATAATGAAAAGCTCTTAAAACTTCTTACAACGGTTCATGTGGCCGCAAAAAAAAGTCCGCTGATTGCAGATTTTCTTGAAACCGGGGAACTCTTTCATCCCCTTGCATGGACAGCAGGAGAGGCATTTTCTTTTCTGAAGGAAATCCCTGTTTACGAAGAATCGGGGATTTTGTGCAGGATTCCGAATTGGTGGAAAGGCACTAGATCGAGTGTAAGCCTCAACTTTAGTGTCGGCGATTCCAGGCCCTCTCTTGTCGGTATGGATGCAATTTTGAATTTCAATGCGCAATTATTCCTCGGCGATACATTGATTTCAGATAAGGAAGCCAGGCAATTATTGAATGAATCAGAGGGGCTGGCCTTCATAAAAAACAGATGGGTGGCAGTGGATCAGGAAAAGCTGAAGTTAACACTTGATGCCTATGAAAAAGCAAAAAAGATGATGGATAAAGAAGGGTTGAGTTTGAGAGATGCCCTGCGGATGCAGCTTATGCCTGAAAAGCTGATAAATACCAATACAGAAGAGATAGACCATAGCATCTCAAACGGGGACTGGTTGAAATCTGTTATCCGGAAACTGCTCGATCCTGATCTAATTACTTCAGTAAAGCCTGATAAGGCATTCACGGGAAGGCTCAGAGAATATCAAAAGAAAGGATTAAACTGGCTTTATTTCCTGCATTCACTACAGTTTGGTGCCTGCCTGGCAGATGATATGGGCCTGGGCAAGACCATCCAACTGCTCGCATTTTTGAATATCATAAGGTCCGGTTCCAAGGAGTCAGGAAGACCCAACAAGGCCAGCCTGTTAGTAATTCCGGCCTCCCTTATTTCCAATTGGGACAATGAGATCAAGCGCTTTTCCCCTGCCGTCAAATATTATGTCGCGCATCCCGCAGGAGATCTAAAGAAAAACGGCGCGTATGAAGACGATAAATCATTAGATGCATTTGATCTTGTTATTACAACATATGCCTTGGTTCAAAAATATGAATGGCTCCAATCCTATTCTTGGAACTACATAATCCTGGATGAAGCACAGGCCATCAAGAATCCCGGTACAAAGCAGTCCAAAGCGATAAAAAATCTTACTTCCAACAACAGAATTATAATGACAGGGACCCCCATCGAGAACCGGCTGTCAGACCTGTGGTCCTTGTTTGACTTTGTAAATCCGGGATTGTTAGGAAATGCAAGAGAGTTCAAGCAATTTTCAAAAAATCTAAGTCATGACCCCTCGGGTTATTCAAGATTGCGCAAACTCATCAGCCCATATATTTTGAGGCGATTGAAAACCGATAAGTCGGTCATATCCGACCTCCCTGAAAAGGTGGAGATGAAAACATATGCCCCCTTAAGCAAAAAACAGATCATTTTGTATAAGAATATGGTTGAAGAGATAAAGGAAATAATTGCCGAAACAGAAGGGATTCAAAGAAAGGGAATAATCCTTTCCTCCCTTATGAAATTCAAGCAGCTCTGTAATCACCCGGATCAATATCTCGGGACCGGTGGATTTGAAGAAAAGGACAGCGGTAAGTTTTTACGGCTTCGTGAGATATGCGAGACAATATATGAGAAAAGAGAAAAGGTCCTGGTGTTTACACAGTTTAAGGAAATGACGGAGCCGCTTCACGGTTTTTTGGAAAGCATCTTTAATCGAAAAGGCCTGATCTTGCACGGGAGTGTGGCCGTGGGCAAAAGGAAAAAGATAATCGAGCAATTTCAAAGCCAGAACTATGTTCCATTTATGGTGTTGTCCTTAAAGGCCGGGGGAGTCGGCCTGAATTTGACGGAAGCAAACCATGTGATACATTTTGACCGGTGGTGGAATCCTGCCGTCGAAAACCAGGCAACCGACAGGGCGTTCAGAATTGGGCAGAAAAAGAATGTTATCGTGCACAAGTTTTTGACCAAAGGGACTGTGGAAGAGAGGATTGACAAGATGTTAGAAGAAAAATCCAAGTTGTCAGAGGACGTTATCGCCAGCGCAGGTGATGCCTGGATAACCGAAATGAAAAATGATGAATTGATGGATCTTTTTCGATTGTCATTGTAAGGGCACTGGAGGTAATTATGGGATATTGGGACTACTATCCGCCTTATATAACCGTTGCTGAGAAAAAAGCAAAAGCAGCCAAGAAGCTGAAGCAGCTCAAAAAGAAAAATCCTGATATCAAACCCATTCTTATTGAAGGTATGGCTATTGCCCGGACGTGGTGGGGCAAGTCATGGAACCACAACCTTGAACGGTACGCGGACTACAGCAATCGTATCGGCCGGGGGCGGAGCTATGTGCGCCATGGAGCGGTGCTGGATCTTCAAATAGATTCAGGCACGGTTGAATCTCTGGTTCAGGGGACGCGATCAAAGCCCTATTCGGTGAGCGTTAAGATAAAGGCTGTTAATAAAAAGATCTGGCAGGACATCAAGGCCGTATGTGAAGGGAAGCTGGATTCTCTGCAGGAGCTTTTGGCCGGGAAATTTCCAAAAGCGCTGAGTGAAATCTTCGTGGCACAGGGAAAGGGCCTATTCCCCTCTCCAAAAGAGATAGAATTTAGTTGCAGTTGTCCTGACTGGGCCTATATGTGCAAGCATGTGGCTGCTACCCTGTATGGTATAGGCACAAGGCTTGACGAAGAACCCGGCCTGTTTTTCAAGCTCAGAAAAGTCGAGATGAAAGATCTGGTGACCCAGGCGGTGGAAGATAAGACCCGAAAGTTGCTCAAAAAGGCCAAAAAGAAAACGGCAAGGGTCATCGCTGAATCGGATCTGGCAGATATGTTCGGCATTGATATGGAAGAGCCTGTGGTTACTGGTAAGAAAAGGGTGAAAGCTGCAAAAAAAACCGAGAGCAGTAAGAAGCCGGTGAGCCGTACGCCCGAGAAAACTAAGGGCAAATCCGCACTTGGTAAGTCCGGGAAGAAAACAGCATCAAAAAAGGCCACATCCAGGAAAAGCCCCAAATCTCCGTTTGACATTGTTGTGGGAATTGTCAGGAGGAGCAGGAAAGGCGTTACCGTCGCCAGGATTCGAGAAAAAACAGGGTTTGATGACAAAGAGATAAGGAATTTCATGTATAAAGCAAAGAGACAAGGCAAGATTAAGAACTTGAAAAGAGGTGTTTATGTATCCTCTTAGGGCCGTCGGCCGTTGGTTTTCAAAGAACACGAAATAATAAATGCCCTTGTGCGTTGAGTCATTATTGCTTGCGGCCACTGAGATTGCCAAACGGCAGCTGAAAGAAGAGATCGTTGGAAAGACACTCATCAGTTCCTGAGAGTTGATGAAATATTGGAGATTATCAGAAAGCAAGATCAATGGATGATCGAGAAGCAGGAGTTCAATAACAATCACTGTCAACTGAATTCAGTCAAGAAATTTATGACGATTCACACATTCTGACCGGCTTGAGCCGGCCTTGGTCGTCAAATCTTAGCGGGGCCGGCTCATTATCTATGATTACGCCTCCTCTATTTCGAAGATCCTCCAGACAGGCCTCCGGGGGCGCTAATTGGACGGTATGGATTTGATCATTAGGGTTTTCCAGAACGGCGATGCCGCAAAGGATGGAGATTTTTTCTATGATTCTCTGAGCCGCCGGCACAATGACACGATCCAGACCGAATTTATGAATCATGGAAGCACCCTTCTGTTTTCCCAATCCTACAGCCAGCATTTTACATAATCCGGATTCGACCTCTCCCCTGAAGGCGGTATGCGGTTTCACCCGGTTGATGGCCACCACATGATCTGCCCCTCTTGAATCCTTGAGCTGAAATCAAACTGATGAAACTGTCGGGCGACATATCCCCCGACGTCATCAATAGCAGTTACATCAAAGTCTTGCTGGATACGATAAAAGAAAGGCAAATCCATATCTTCTTCTCCTTGACCTCGGAGGTATTTCAAATGATTAAGGGCGTGAAACTTGAGTAAATGGCTTGCTTCAGTCTCTTTTACTTCAATCTCCCGAATGTTGTCCACTGTCACACACCTAAAGCGGCCGGAGGGGTAATTGCTTGACGCAATTCGTCCGGATATGTAGTATGGCTTCAACCAGAAATGGATATGAATTGAAAATTCACAGCGAGCGCATTCCCTTCTGCTTGCAGCGGGGTTAGCCCTTAATCCTTATATCAGAATTCCAGAAACTGATAAAGCCGTAAAACTCACAAAAAATCAAATTGGCATGTAATAAAACCAAAGGGTTATAAGCCAGAAAAATTTGATCTCAGCTTTTTACGAGATTATCAAAGTTAAGCTAAAATAAGTGATAGATGAACAGGACAGAGTGGTTATAGGCCTCATCCAGGGGGATCTCCCTTTACATCCGAAACCGTTTGCAGTCTTGGCAAAAGAGATCGGGATGGATGAAGAGGAGTTCATGGACAGGATAAGAGACCTCAAAAAGCGGGGGATTATCCGGCGGTTCGGGGCCACCTTGCGCCACCAGGAGGCGGGGTTCAACTCCAATGCCATGGTCGCCTGGTTAGCGCCACTTGATCAAATTGATGAAATCGGGAAGGCCTTTTCCCGATTTCGGGAAGTTACTCATTGTTATCACAGGGCGCCCAAGAGGGACTGGCCCTATAACCTCTACACCATGATTCACGGCAGCAACAGGGAAGAATGCTATCAGATTGCGGGGCGGTTGTCACAATCGGCAGGGTTGACTGACTATTTGCTCCTTTTCAGCGAAAAGGAGTTCAAGAAAACCAGTATGGCGTATTTTTAGGAGAAATATCATGGGAAAGCAATCCAAGCTCCTTTTTGAGCAGGCAAAGAAATACATCCCCGGCGGGGTTAACAGCCCGGTAAGGGCAGGAAAATCCGTGGGTATTGATCCGCCCTTTATTGCCGAGGCCCAGGGGGCCCTTATCCGGGATGTGGACGGAATCGAGTATATAGACTATGTGGGCTCATGGGGACCGATGATATTGGGCCATGCCCATCCTCAAGTAGTGGCTGCAATTAAAGAAAGGACTGCCCGGGGGACAAGCTACGGGGCCCCCACCGAACTGGAAGTGAGGATGGCAGAAATGATTGTAGATATGGTGCCCTCCATCGAGATGGTCCGGATGGTAAATTCCGGAACCGAAGCCACCATGAGTGCCATTCGTCTTGCCAGGGGGTACACGGGCAGAAAAAAGATTGTCAAGTTTGATGGCTGTTATCATGGTCACGCCGACAGCCTCCTGGTCTCAGCAGGTTCAGGGGTGGCCACACTGGGCATCCCGGGCAGCCCCGGAGTGCCGGAGGATCTGGCCAGGCACACCATTTCCCTCCCCTTTAATGAGATCCAGGCGGTGGACCAGGCCTTTGACAAATACGGCCCTGAGATCGCCTGTATCATTGTTGAGCCGATCCCGGGCAATATGGGCGTGGTCATCCCGGACAAATCCTTCCTGAAAAGGCTGAGAGAGGTAACCGGGCAATATGGTGCACTTCTCATATTTGATGAGGTCATCAGTGGCTTCAGAGTCGCCCCAGGCGGGGCGCAGGAAATATACGGCGTACTCCCTGATCTGACCTGCCTCGGCAAAATCATAGGGGGCGGCCTCCCTGTGGGAGCATACGGTGGCAGAAAAGAAATCATGTTGCGCATGGCCCCCGAAGGGGAAATCTACCAGGCAGGAACCCTCTCAGGAAACCCGCTTGCAATGGCGGCCGGCCTCGCTACGCTGAACATCCTGAGGCAGGGGGATCTCTATCCTGAACTTGAAGAAAAAGGAAATACCCTTTTTTCAGGTCTTGAGGCCGCGGCAAGAGATGCGGGGGTCCGGGTGGTTGTAAACCGTATCGGTTCAATGGGAACGCTATTTTTTACGGACAAACCGGTTTCTGACTTTGCCACTGCCAAGGTTAGCAGTGAAAAATTGTTCAAGATATATTACAATACCATGCTTGAGCAGGGGATCTATCTGGCGCCATCTCCATTTGAAGCCACCTTCATATCCGCGGCCCACACAAGAGAGATGATAGAAAAAACCATTGAATCCGCTTCAATTGCCTTCAGGGGTATGCTAAATTGTGACACGTTAGCCTCTTGAAAGAAAGCCGGGGACCGTGAGGGTCTCTTTCCCAAAGGACGTAAATAAGTGGATCATTTCATAGGAACGGCAGTGAGGCCTTGAAATTCGTCACAGGACAGTCCCAGGGAAGGTATCCATTTAAACGGACATCGCCTCTGCCTGCCCGGAACCTGTATTGAACGTCAAGGGGGCGTTCTATACGCTCTGGAGAATTTTTGTTACGTCCTTTGGGAAAGAGACCCTCACGGTCCCCGACAGCCTACGAATGATTGTTTCAAAGCGCTAACGTGTTATGCTAAATTAAGTATTGCAGTTCGACAAAAATTATTGACTTTGCCGGAAAATCTGTGATAGGAACGGCACGGCCTTTCTTATTCATAGGCCAAGTTAGTCGCCTTTGGACATAACCTGAATGGACAAAGACCTGAGAAAGACCATTAAAGACCTGGGGTATCTCAGTACGATCGGGCTAACCATGGCCTTATCGATCGCGTTGGGCGCACTGATCGGGCACTACATGGATCAGTGGTTCGGGACTAAGCCCTGGTTTTTTATCATTTTTTTAGGATTCGGTATTGCGGCTGCATTCAGAAATCTTTATATCCTGTATAAAAAGGCAAAAGATCTGTGACCGACAGGGATAAGCTGTTAAAGCAAATCAAAACGAACAACTGGATCATTCTCCTGATCTTAGGCACATTGAGTTCTGTCTTCATGAGCGTCACTTTTACCTCAGGCGTGATCTTAGGGGGTCTTACCATTATCGCCAATTTCAGTGTGCTGCAGCACACCATCCGTTGCGCATTCTCCGACCAGGGAGCCATGCGGGGGAAAAAGATGTCTCTCATTGCAAAATATTATTTAAGGCTTGCCATTATGGGCCTGATTATTTATATCCTTATCACCCGCGGCTGGGTAGATCCCTTGGGTTTGACTATCGGGCTATCAATCGTGATACTCAGCATCCTTAATTTCGGGATCCGCTCGGCGTGGAGAACATCATCACGGGAGGCAGTATAAATTATGGAGCATCCGATCTTCTTTATTGACGCAATCTTGTCTGCCATGGGGGTCAAACACGCGAGCGCCTACTCGCATGTAACCTACACATGGTTGGTCATGCTGATTCTCATTGCAAGCGCCTTTCTCCTTGCAAGAAAAGTCAAGATCGTACCTGAGAAGGGGCAGAACTTCTTTGAGGTCCTTGTTGACGGCCTGGAGACCTTTATGGTGGATATTACCGGACCTGAGGGGAGACTCTTTTTCCCCTATATCGCCAGCATCTTTCTCTTTATCCTTGTCTCCAACCTGATCGGGCTCATTCCAGGTTGCTTTTCGCCCACTGCCAATCTCAACACCACGCTTGCCTTAGCCCTATGCACATTTATTTACACGCACGTCATCGGCGTCAAATTTCATGGCGTCAAGTACCTCAAGCATTTCTGCGGGCCGGTATGGTGGTTGACACCGTTGATGTTGCCTATTGAACTCATCGGACATCTGGCCCGTATCATGTCCTTGAGCGTTCGACTCTTCGGGAACATATTTGGTAAGGAGATGGTCCTTGCAATCCTGTTTGGGCTGGCAGGCCTCTACCTTGCGCCCCTGCCGATCCTGTTTTTGGGACTATTGGTATGCTTTATCCAGGCGCTTGTCTTTATGCTGCTGTCCACCATGTATTTCGTGGGAGCAATGGAGCACGCCCACTAAAGCGAATCGAGGAATTTGGAGATTTAGGAATTCAGGGATTAAAAAAAGGAATTTCATTCAATTCCTCAATTCCGAAATTCGCGATTCCTCAATTATAAGCTGTTTTTTAATCTTCGGAAGAAGGCCATAAAATATATTTTAAGGAAAGGAGGTCTACATGTCTAAGAGAACTTTAATTGGGGTTGTTACAGCGGTGTCTATCCTTGGGATGGCTTCATTCGCCTTTGCTGCAGATGACAGTACCGTCAAGGCCGCCAGCTTATGGGTATTTTTTGGAATTGCCATTGCCTGCGGTGTCAGCATCGGCATGGCTGCCCTCGGAACCGGCCTCGGTATGGGTAATGCCATCAACGCCGCCCTCCAGGGAACAGCCAGGAATCCGGAAGCAGCAGGAAAGATCATGACCACCATGATTATCGGTCTGGCACTGATCGAGTCCCTCTGTATCTACGCCCTGGTCATCTGTTTTATTCTTGTTTTCAAGATTCCGGACCTGGGCAACATGCACTCACTGGTAGTGAAATCCTTGGGCGGCTAATAAACCTTCTAAACAAAAAAGAGGGCCTCTTACAGACCCTCTTTTTTAGCCCAAAACATGTGCTTTATTTCACAATATGAAACCTTTGTAAAACGATCCAAACTTGATAAGCCCGCAAGAATCCAGATTTCTCGCAGAGCCAGAGAACGCAAAGATAACCTATGACAAAGGGATCCAAGATACCCAACCCGACCATTGAGCGCCTCGCGCTATATTCAAGACCGCTTGAGGCCCTTATCGAAAGCGGCACACCCATCGTTTCCTCAGAAAGGCTTGCTGCACTGTGCGGGGTCAATCCCGCTCAGGTACGAAAGGACCTGGCGTACTTCGGCGAATTTGGCGTCCGTGGTGTGGGATATGACGCCCAGGACCTGTTAAGAGAAATCAAGCGAATCCTGTCAACAGACAGAGAATGGACACTTTGTATCGTTGGGATGGGCAATCTCGGAAGGAGTCTGGTTGAAAATGAGAATTTCAGGAAAAGAGGCTACCTGTTTTTTGCTGCATTTGATTCGGACACCAAAAAAATAGGCATACGACTTCCTTGCGGGCTGACGATTGAGCCTGCCAGAAAGATCCGGGAGTTGGTACGGGAGCTTAAGATCGAGATCGGAGTCATTACGACCCCTGCCCATGAAGCCCAGCGGGTTACGGATCTGCTCTTGGACGCAGGGGTAAAGGCGATCCTCAATTTTGCCCCCATCCAGGTATGGACCCCTGAGTGCAGTATCGTTGAAAATGTTGATCTGTCGGTTAAACTCGAAAACCTTGTTTACCACCTGGAAAGGCTTTATAAGAGTGAAAAAAGTGCCTAAAGTTTGAAGTGCCTAAAGTGCCTAAAGTTAAAAATATCTTCCTTAAAACTCATAGCTACACGTGCAGCCATTTTTCATGGACTCCTCTCCCAAATCAGGTCATAAGTCATTCCTACGGATTAACCCAATTTCAGGAAGAAAATGAACCAAATCCAAAGTAAAAGAATTTTATACAGAATGTCAGGGAAGTAAATCTATTAGTGGGTCTTCTCATACCAGCAGATATGGATCAGTTCTCAATTACTACGCCTGGGTCCAGTGTTAAGCGGTGGTGATACTTCAGGCATTTGATATCAGTTCTGAAGGATTTTTTTCAGAAACTGCCCGGTATAGGAACTCTGTATCTCTGCAATCTCCTCCGGACTCCCTGTTCCCACCACGTAGCCCCCCTTCTCACCCCCCTCAGGGCCTAAGTCAATAATATGATCGGCCACTTTTATCACATCTAAATTGTGCTCGATGACCACCACCGTATTTTTGAGATCCACCAAATAGTTGAGGACCTCCAGGAGTTTCTGGATGTCGGCGAAATGGAGCCCGGTCGTCGGCTCGTCAAGCAGATAAAGGGTCCTTCCGGTGTTTCTCTTGCTCAGCTCCTTGGAGAGCTTGATCCTCTGGGCCTCGCCCCCTGAAAGGGTAGTGGCCTGCTGCCCTAACCTGATATAGCCTAATCCCACATCCACAAGCGTCTTTAACTTGTTCCTCACTCCCGGGACATTCTCAAAAAAGGAAAAGGCCTGGTTGACCGTCATGCTCAAGATATCGGCGATATTATATCCCTTATACCTGATCTCCAGCGTATCCCTGTTGTATCGAAGCCCCTTGCACGCCTCACAGGTGACATATACATCCGGGAGAAAGTGCATCTCGATCTTTATGATGCCGTCTCCCTTGCACGCCTCACACCTCCCCCCCTTCACATTGAAGCTGAATCGACCGGGCTTGTATCCCCTGGCCCTTGATTCAGGCAACATGGAAAACAGCTCTCTGATATGGGTAAACGCGCCTGTGTAGGTGGCAGGGTTTGAACGGGGTGTCCTGCCAATGGGGCTCTGGTCAATGTTGATCACCTTGTCAAGGTGCTGAATCCCCTGAATCGATTTTACAGGACCTACTTTCTCCTTGGATCGATACAGCTTCTGGCTGAGAGCTGGATAAAGGATGCCGTTGATCAGACTGCTCTTACCTGATCCAGAAACGCCAGTTACACAGGTAAAGGTCCCAAGGGGGATCGAGGCTGTAATCTCCTTTAAATTATTCTCTTTTGCGCCCTCGATAACAATGGCCTCCCCGTTCCCCTTTCTCCTTCTTACCGGGACAGGAATGGTTCTCCGACCGGAAAGATATTCTCCTGTCAGAGAGAGCTGGTTCGCCAGCAACTCAGCAGGGGGGCCATTAAAGACCACTTCCCCTCCCTTTATTCCTGCCCCGGGACCCATATCGATCACATGGTCGGCAGACAAAATAGTCTCCGCGTCGTGTTCCACGACTAAGACTGTATTGCCCAACTCCTTCAGCTGCTTCAAATTCGTAAGCAGCCTCAGATTGTCCCGCTGATGGAGGCCTATACTTGGCTCATCCAGGACATAGAGGACGCCGGCGAGCCTGGAACTTATCTGTGTGGCCAATCTTATCCGCTGGTCCTCACCGCCTGACAGGGTCCCGGACGGCCGGTCTATTGTCAGGTAATCAAGCCCGACACTCCTCAGGAAACCGAGGCGTTCTCCGATTTCTTTCAAGACCCTCCTGGCAATTACCTCTTTCTTGGGGTCTAATTTCAGGTCTTCAAAGAAAATGTACGCCTTATCAACGGAAAGGGCCGTGACCTCGTGGATCGCCTTCCCTCCTACCCTGACCGCTAAGCTGACCCCCTTCAACCTCGCGCCTTCGCACAGGGGGCAGGGTCTGATACTCATATAGTTTTCAATCTCGTACCGCACCTGATAAGAATCTGTTTCGTGATAACGCCTTTCCAAATTAGGGATAACCCCTTCAAAAGGACGCTTGAAAGAGTATCTCCTGTCACCCTTCTCATAATAGAACTTGACCTCATCCTCGTCTGACCCGTGGAGAAAAGCGTGGCGGATTTCCTCCGGGAGATCCTTGAAGGGTGTATAAATATCGATTCCGTAATGACGGCACACAGAGTCCAGCATCTGTTGAAAATAGACGGAATGCCGATTTGTCCATGGTGCGATGGCGCCTTCACGCAAGGAGAGATCCGGGTCCGGAACAATAAGGTCAGGGTCAAAATACCGCTTTGTGCCCAAGCCACTACACTCCTCGCAAGCACCCTGGGGATTATTGAAGGAGAACATCTGGGGGGTCAGCTCGGGAATGCTGAGACCGCATTTGGGACAGGCCGCCTTCTGGTTAAAAAAGAGATCGCGGGAATCGATAACCTCAACAACGGCCTTGCCGTCAGAAAGGGAGAGGGTCAGTTCCATGGAATCGGTCAGACGTCGCAGGATATCCCCCTTTATGATCAGACGGTCTACCACCACGCTGATCTCATGCTTTTTATTCTTCTCAAGGACAATATCTTCGTCTAAGAGCCTGACCTCTCCATCTATCTTCACACGGGTAAACCCGTCCTTGCGGAGACCCTGGAGAAGCTTGAGATGCTCCCCTTTTCGTCCCTCAAACAAAGGGGCCAGGATCTGAATTTTGGTCCCCTGTTCGATCCTCATGACCTGATCCACAATATCCTGGGTGGTCTGAGAACTGATCTCTAAGCCGCACTCAGGGCAGTATGGCTGTCCTACCCTTGCAAAAAGGACCCGCAGGTAATCATATATCTCCGTGGCCGTTCCCACGGTGGAGCGGGGGTTCCGGCTGGAAGTCCGCTGTTCGATAGCAATGGCAGGAGACAAACCTTCTATTGAATCCACATCCGGCTTGTCCATCTGTTCCAGGAACTGGCGGGCATATGCGGAAAGCGACTCCACATACCTCCGCTGGCCCTCGGCATAGATGGTGTCAAAGGCAAGGGAAGACTTGCCCGAACCGGACACCCCGGTAATAACAACAAACCGGTTTCTCGGGATATCCAGAGAGATCCCCTTAAGGTTATGCTGCCTGGCGCCTCTTATTTTTATGTAGTCGGTCATGGAGTATTGGTTATTCGTTATTGGTTATTAGTTATTAGTCGAGTTTGGAGTTCCGAATTGCGAGTTCCGAGTTACGGGTTTCGGGTTGAAAGTCCGAAGTCCAAGATCCAACATCAATCAACAATCAACAATCATAAATCGCAGGCCCTGTTTTTCACCATCATGGCGGCCATCCCAATTGCTGCCTTGAGGCTCGATGGATCAGCCTGCCCGGTACCGGCAATATCATAGGCCGTACCGTGGTCCACCGAGGTCCTGATGATCGGAAGCCCCAAGGTGACATTCACTGCATCGGAAAAATGCAGGAGCTTCAGGGGGATGAGACCCTGATCGTGGTACATGGCAACGACCGCGTCATATCGTCCTGAGACCGCCTTATGGAACAAGGTATCAGCAGGGAATGGGCCCTCAACACCAAACCCCTCTTTTCTGGCTATCTGTATTGCGGGACCTATGATGTCCCTCTCTTCTGATCCAAACAGCCCCCCCTCGCCGGCATGTGGATTAAGAGCTGCCACTGCTAATCGAGGGGCTTTTAATCCAAAATCTTTCATCAGGGCCCTGGCGGTTATTATTAGCGTCTTATGAACTATCTCCGTGCTCAAAAAACGGGTCACATCCTTGAGCGCACAATGGACGGTTACCAGCGCCACACGCAGCCTCTCCCCGGCCAACATCATTACAAAATCAGGCGTGCCGGTAAGATGGGAGATCAGTTGCGTATGTCCGTCAAACGGATGTCCGGCTTGGTGCATCAGCGCCTTACTGATCGGGCAGGTGACCATGGCGTCAATCTCCCTCTGCATGGTCATTTCCACGGCCCTGACAATATACGCCACCATCGCCCTCCCGCCCTCCAGGGCCGGCCTGCCAGGCCGGACATTACCGGCCTGTAACTCAGACGCGGCCATCAGATCGATCGCGCCGGGTATCCCTTTGGCTTGGGCCGGAGTCAAGATCGCGTTCAGGGACAACTTCTGTTTCTGGGCGATCCTGGAGGAAAGATTCGAAATCGTGGACGAGAGGACCCCAGGGTCTCCCAGGACTACGGGACGGCAGTGCCGATAAACCGCGCTGTCCGTCAGGGCCATGGCAATGATCTCCGGCCCGATCCCTGCAGGATCGCCCATGGTAATCCCTATGAGTGGTAGATTATTCAAAATATCTGATCCGGGTTATTTGCTCATAGGTTCGAGGTTCTTATTTGCAGAGAATCGGCTCATTTCCTTCCACTCCCATGCAAAAAAGAGCCCGGCGTCAGGTCCATAGGCCGGGCTCTAAGGAAACCTACATATTGGCCTTCACTGAACTACATCCCAAGTTCTTCGGGGGAAATCTCTTTTAATATGGAAACCTCGTGGCTTTCCACGACCCCAGCCCACTGCTCCATCATCTGCAGCATTTCCGGATCCGAATACATCTTGTCCATGAGGGTCTCCATGGAGGCAAGGCTGTCCCAGTCGGTCACAAAATTCAAGGTCTGAACAGCATCACCACCGCTGATGTAACCATATATCCTGAATGCGGGGAACCCCTGCTTCTCTGCCACTTCCTTAAACGTTTTCATCAACTGGCCCGCTTCTTTCCACTTGCCAGGGGCAAACTTTACCTTTTCAACGACTTTTGCTTTCATGGGATCCTCCTTTACCTTATAAAATTGTCAAGCCATTAAGGCACTCCCTCAGACCCCGTGGCGGCCCGGATACCGCGAGGTCACTTCCATTTCTGTTTCTACGAGACCGTTGGGGAGTGCCCGATTCCCTCAAGATCAAACCGCGTGTCCGGCTTTCAGAGGAAATAGCCACAGCTATTAATGAAAAATTAGCAGGTTTATGATGTCACCTCAAGTGAAAAAACATCACGCGTCCTGGAATTTTTCCATGCCCAATATCTCACCTATGACCTTTTTGATCCGGTCAAAATGCGTCCCTTTCCAGTAGATCCTGTCACAGCCGTTACAATATGAATATTCGTTGCAAAACGCCCTGGTCTTTGGCGGGATCCTGTCAAAAACGCTCTCCTTTGAGACCCTGACGAGGGAGTTATTGCATTGGAGGCACCTGGAAAAAGGCGTAATTACCTCTCTTAATGAAAGAAAATCGATGATCCCCTTTATCTGTTCGACTGTTGTACCGGGTCGTATGAACATCCCGTGGGTAACGTCCCTGAATTTGAGCAGATTTCTGCTCTTGGTCAAGATTGTTCTCTTCTCTCTTTTGGATATCCGGATGATGTCGCGAGGTGAAAGTGAAGGATCGTAATACACATCAAGTCCCAGGACCCGCATATATCTGACGATGTCCCTGATATTGATATCTGCAATGAACCTGGTTTCTCTGAGCGGGATCTCTCTCAAATGTGTGACATCCCTGATATCAAGGGATTCAAAAACCGGGTATACGCTGATCCTGTCTCCATCCTGCAGGACATATCCGAAATCCACGGATTCTCCGTTCACTAAAATAAGGTCAACCTCTGTATGAGGCACACCTAAGGCTTCTATCCTATCTTTTACCGATTCCCTTCCCTTGAATTCCGCTTCAAAATCCCGTTTGCGGCGCTCTGGCGGCACAAAGTCATTCAGTTCTTCATAAAACCGGAATATAGCGGTTGGCATACTCTATTTTGTACCCCTTCACAGGTTCAATGGTTCAGCGGTTCAAAGGTATCCCGACGTCAAACCCGCTCTATAACCCCTATCCAGTATCCAGCATCCAGTGTTGAAGGCTCAAGGCGTGAGGCACAAGGCGCAAGAAACTGAACCAGTATCCAGTATCCAGAGCATCCAGCATCCAGTATCCAGTATCCAGTATCCAGTATCCAGTATCCAGTGTTGAAGGCTCAAGGCGTGAGGCACAAGGCGCAAGAAACTGAACCAGTATCCAGCATCCAGCTCCCCGGGACACCGCAGGACGACTGGCGTTAACGCAGAATTATCTCCCATCTAACAAAGGATTTCAATCGGTTTCGATGAAACTGACCCGGGGCAAGGTCTGGCAAGAGGTGCAACCCAAACCGTGTGAACTCTCAATGGAACCGGTAGATCCTTATTTCCTTGACCGAATAAAGGGTTTTCTATATCATTTTCCACGCCTTATCCAAACGGGCACCCCTTCGTAACCCTAATTTTAGGCATGATCCTTATAGAGACGCAGGTTTCCCGATTAGACGGAAGTCCCCTCCATGAGACGATATGTTCTGATACTGATCCTGATCGCCATCGCGTTTCTTACAACAGCGGCCTATCATCTATCGAATCCCGAATGGATCATGTTCCGGAAAGGAGAAGAGTATTTCTCCAAAAAGGAGTACTCCGCTGCTGCAGGATACTATGCTCGTCTACTGAAAGAAGGGTTTGCAACAGAGACACTCCTGAATCATTTAGGCGCGTCTTATGCCGCCACCGGTGAATTTGAAAAAGCAACGAGGATCTTCGAGAATCTCATTAAATATAGTTCAAACAAAGCCGCGGCCACAAGAGAACTTGCCAATATTTATGTAATGCTTGGCCGTTTTGAAGAGGCGATTCACCTCTATCAGACGTTTCTACAAGATCAACCCAACAACATTTCAACCCGTATCCTTTTGGCAAGGGCATTAAGCTGGTCTGGCCGTTTAGAAGAGGCCATTGTCGAATACAGAAAAGCTTTAGGGGAGGAAAAATGAAACATTTTAGCGCCAAACGGCTTCTGTCCGCAGGTATCCTATTTGGCCTTTTTTTCTTCTTTGGCATATCTCCTGCCCTCTCAGAGGAAAAGGCCAAGAAGTTTTTTATCCCGCCGTCGCTCCAGAAAGGATCGCCGCTAAAACAGAAGTTGATAAAGCCGCCGTCCATTAAGTACGGAGAAGAGATACCGGATTGGGTCGCTCGTCTGGAACTCGCAAGGGT